>JAEVEY010000203.1 GCA_016842045.1 Candidatus Thermoflexus sinensis
CAGATGATGAAAGGCGCGATCATCGTGGTTCCATAAGTTTGTTTACCTCCCCCCTCACGCCGCTTCGCGGCGTGGGAAGGAGGCAAACTCTGAACCCGAACGGACACCGCCAGGATCGCAATAAAGCAGGGAAAAGGGTTTTTCGCAAGGGGAAATTATCATGACCGCATGGAGTGATCACCGGAGCGTTCGGCCCCATAAACGCTGAAGACCCGAGATCAGGCAGGGCGCGGCTTCGGGTTCACAGGCCGGCATAAACCCGTTCCAGACGCTCCGCCAGCGCCTCCCAGCGATGATGCGTCTCCACATAGGCTCGCCCGGCCGTTCCCAGGGCCGCCCGCTCCGCCGGATCATCCAGCAACCTCAGGACGGCTTCGGCAAAGGCCTCCGCGCCCGCCGCGATCACCAGATCCCGGCCCGGAACGGCCCGGAGCCCCCCCTGCACCGGCGGCGTGGCGACCACCGGTGTCCCCATGGCCATCGCTTCCAGAACCTTGTTCTGAATCCCCACCGCATACCGCATGGGGCACACCGCCAGGGTCGCCCGCGCCAGATACGGCCGTAGATCCGGAACCGTCCCGATGATCTCCACCCGTGGATCCCGAGCCGCCTGGCGCAGGCGCGACGGCGGGTTTCGCCCCACAATCCACAACCGGACCTCCGGCCGGTGTGCCCAGATCCGCGGCATGATCTCCCGAATGAGATCCAGCGCCGCCGCCACGTTGGCGTGGTAGCTCATCTTCCCCGTGAAGATCAGGGTGGCTGGATCCCGCGGAACCGCCTGCGGACGGAAGAACTCCAGGTCCACCCCGTTCGGGATGACGGTCAGCATGGCCGGACCGTTTGGAGCCAGACGCCGTAGAGCCGTCGCGTCTTCCTCCGAGGTCACCACAATGCGCAGAAACGCGGATAACCACCCGGCCTCGAACCGCCGGGTCCGCCTCAACTCCAGCCGGGCTACCCATCGGGTCAGACGTCCCGGCGCCATGGCCTGCGCCTGTTCGAAGAGGCGGGTGATGCTGTCTACCGCGTCGAACACCAGCCGGTCAGGCGGGACCTCACGGGCGAACCCGGCGCCGCGGAGATGTTCCACATGCACCACATCCCATGGCTCCCGGAGGCTCCGGCGCAACGCTTCCCGCAACCCGGGATGATCCGCATACCCTGCCTGGAGAGGGTCGCCACGCATCCAGGCCCGCCATGCGTTCCAGAGGGTTATTCCCCGCGAAAGAGGGAAGCTGTGGATCTCCACCCCCAGATCCCGTAGCGGTTCCAGATCCACATCGCGGTCTTCGGGGGGCTGCACCGCCAGCACGCGGATGTGATGGCCCCGGCGGGCCAGTGCCTGCAGGAACCCGAAGGGCCGGATCCGAATGCGGGAGGGCGGATAGGGAAGCGCCATCAGGATGTTCATTCGCTGCTCTCCTCCATCCTCCACGTTACCCTCACGCCGGTTAGATCCCCGGGAGAGGCCGGTTAGAAACCTGGTGAGAATGTGGAACAGAAAGTCATCATAAAACGAGCGCATGTTCCGGGCATTTCCGGAGAGAACAGGCCCTGATGTGCCCAGCCACAAATGGAATACATCCCACGGAGGCGGGCGTAATGAAGTGGCCTTCAGCCGCCTGATCACGGCCTGAAGTTTTCGCCGTGGGGGAGAGGAGATCCAGGGGATGAGAGGTCAACCCGTCCACCCTGGCAGCCTCCCTAAGGTGCAGGTCATTGCCTATCCCCGATGCAACCCACGGGCTACCGCCTTCTAACCCCCTGCTTACAGCCTCCCAACCCCCCACGATTACAGTGAAGACCAGACAAGCCAGGAGTCGCTCCAAAGCCCGATGAAGGAATTGCTGTTAGGGCCAGGATTCTCCTCCCGATGCGGCAAGGCCGCACCGGGAGGAGGAAGAAGAGTTTTCCTACACAACCAGACAAAACATCACCCGGGTTAGGGGTTACGCAGTTGGTTTTCTCCTGGGGGTTTTTGGGGGAGTCGCGCGCCTTCGGCGCGCGACTCCCCCAAGAAATATGGGGTGGGGCCATTCTACCTCTTCTCGCGAGCCCTGAACTGCGTAACACCTACGGGTATCAGGCCCAGGAGCGAAACGGCCATGTTATCCACCAGAACGCCTGATCGAACCTCTGCAGCACTGAGCGAGATCATGAAAATCCCGATGGCCCGCCCGCTGTTTGACGAAACGACTCGACAGTCCATCCTGGAGGTCCTGGACTCCGGACGGCTGGCTCAGGGATTGCGGGTGCTGGAGTTTGAGGAGCGCTTCGCCGAATGGGCCGAGGTCCCGTTCGCAATTGCGGTGTCCAGCGGGACGGCAGCGTTGCTCCTGGCCCTGATGGCCCTGGAGATCGGGCCGGGAGATGAAGTGATCACCACGCCCTTCACCTTCGCCGCCACCGCCAACACGATCCTGTTCCTGGGCGCCCGGCCCGTGTTCGCCGATATCCAGCCCTCCACCCTGAACCTGGATCCCGAGGAGGTGGAGCGGCGGATCACGCCCCGGACTCGGGCGATCGTCCTGGTGCATCTTTACGGGAACCCATGCGATATGGGGATCTTCACGGAGCTGGCAGCGCGCTACGGTCTGGCCCTGATCGAAGATGCGGCCCATGCGCCCGGCGCACTGTATCAGGGGCGGCCTGTGGGCTCCTTCGGTATTGGATGTTTCTCCTTCTACGCCACCAAAAACATCACCACAGGCGAGGGTGGGATGATCACCACACAGGATTCCCATCTGGCCCGTCGCCTTCGCATGCTGCGGGATCATGGCCAGTCGGCCAAATATGTGCATGAGATCCTGGGCCTGAACTTCCGGATGACGGAGCTCCAGGCAGTCCTGGGGATTGGCCAGTTGCAACACATCGACGCATGGAACGATCGCCGCCGCACGATCGCCGCGTTCTACGATCAGCATCTCCGTGGAGCGAGGCCGGTAGCGATCACCCCGAACAGCACGCCGGTCTATCACCTCTACACCGTGCGCCTCTCCCCGGGGCTGCGGGACGCGGTCCGTGAGCGCCTGAAGGAGGCCGGTGTTGAGACCGGGATCCATTACCCGACCCCGGTTTACCGCCAGCCGCTCTACCAGCGGCTGGGTTACAACGATTCCCTTCCGGTGGCGGAAGCCGCCGCGCGCGAAGTCCTTTCCATCCCCATTCACCCTGCCCTTCGGGACGATGAAGTCCGCTACGTGGTCGAGGCCCTGAACGCTGCCATCGAGGATCTGCAAGGGGGATAAGATGAAAGCCGTGCGGATCGGTGTCGTGGGCGTTGGCTCCATGGGGGAGCGCCATTGCCGGGTGCTTCAGTCCCTTCGAGGCGTGGAGCTGGTGGGCATCTATGACCGGTGCCCGGAGCGGGCGATGGAGGTTGCCGCCCGCTATGAAACCACCCCTTTCACCACGCTGGAAGATCTGGCCGCCCATGTGGAGGCGGCCACCATCGCCACCCCCACCCCCACGCATGCGGAGATCGCCATAGAGCTGATCGAGCGGGGGGTGGCCGTCCTGATTGAGAAACCCATGGCCACCTCCGTCGTGGAGGCTATGGCGATCTGCGAGGCCGCACGTCGCCAGGGCGTCCCGGTGCAGGTAGGCCACATCGAGCGGTTCAACCCGGTCTACATCGAGCTCAAGGCCATCCTCGAGACCATGCGTCCTATCAGCCTGATCTTCCGCCGCCTGAGCCCTTATGCCGTCAGCAACCAGGATGCCGATGTGGTCCTGGATCTGATGGTTCACGATCTGGACCTGGCGATCGATCTGCTGAAGGCGCCCCCTGTGCGGATTTATCCCATCGGGCGTCCGGTCTTCTCCGATGCCATCGACTACGCGGTTCTGACGATGGAGTTTCCAGGCGGAGAGGTCGCCACCCTGTTCGCCTCGCGGGTCACCGAGCAAAAGATCCGCACCATCGAGATCACGGCCGCAGAGGCCTATATCGAGGCGGATCTCCTGAACAAAGGCATCACGATTTATCGCTATACCATCCCCACCATCACCAACGACAACCAGCCTGTGAAATACCGGCAGGAAGGATGGATGGAACGGATCGGGATCCCCATGGCCGAGCCGCTGGCGCTGGAGCTCCAGCATTTCGTGGATTGCGTTCGGAGCGGCCAGCCGCCCGCGGTCTCCGCCTTCGACGGCCTGCGGGTGATCCAGCTGGCCGAACGGATCCGGCTGCTGCTCTATAACGGCCCGATCTCCGCCCTCCGGCTGGACCGGATTCTGACCCCTGTAGAGACGCGCCCATGAAGATCGTATCGGTGGTCGGCGCCCGGCCTGAGTTCATTCAGGCCGCCCCGGTGAGCTTCGCTCTCCGACGGGAACATCACGAGGTGCTGGTCCATACCGGCCAGCACTACGACGACGCGATGTCTCGTGTCTTCTTTGAGGATCTGGATCTGCCCGCCCCGGATTATCACCTGGGGGTGGGATCCGGCCCCCATGGCCGTCAGACCGGGGAGATGATGGCCCGGCTGGAAGAGGTCCTGTGGAAGGAACGGCCGGACCTGGTGATCGTGCGGGGGGACACCAATTCCACCCTGGCCGGTGCTCTGACGGCAGCCAAGCTGCACATCCCGCTGGTCCACATCGAGGCTGGGGAGCGCAGCTTCAACAAGTTCATGCCCGAGGAGATCAACCGGCTGGTGGCCGACCGGCTGGCGGATTTGCACTTCTGCATCACCCGGCGCGCCGTGCAGCACCTGGCGCGGGAAGGGATCACGGAGGGCGTCTTCTTCGTCGGAGATGTGATGCTGGACGCGGTGCGCCTTTATCTCCCCCGCGCTCTGGAGCGCGCCCCAGCCCTTCTGGAACGCCTGGGGGTGGAGCCGGGCGGATATCTGCTGGCCACCGTCCACCGGGCCGGCAACACCGACGATCCGCGTCGACTGGCCGGCATCCTGAACGGATTCCGCGCCATCCCGGAGCCCATTGTGTTCCCGGTCCATCCGCGCACCCGACAGGCCATTGCCCGATATGGCCTTCCGATCGCATCGCACATCCGGGCGATCGAGCCGGTGGGCTACCTGGATATGCTGGCCCTGGAGGCCCATGCCCGCATGATTCTCACGGACTCCGGAGGGGTGCAGCGGGAAGCTTACTTCCTGGGCATCCCCTGCCTCACCCTGCGGGAGGAGACGGAGCTCATGGAAACCGTTGAGGTGGGGTGGAATCGCCTGGTGGGGACCGATCCCCAGCGGATTGTGGAGGGGTGGCGCTTCTTCCGACCACCCGGGCCGCGCCCGCCATTGTTTGGGGACGGCTATGCCGCGGAGCGTATTGCCGCGATCCTGCGTCAGTCGCCGCCCCGTTTCGGCCAGCACTATCGAAGGCGAGAGGCTCTCCGTCCGCCAGTCCGGGAAAGCGTGGAGCTAATTCCTCTCTCGTAGAGAGAATGAGAGCGGGGGAGCTGTGTCGGCGGGCCGGGAGACGCGCTTTCCCGTATCCATAGTTGTAGTAGGGCACGTAAGTGCCCGTCCTTTTTGTGAACGCTTCGACGGGCACTCCGCTTCGCTTCGTGCCCTACTACAAACAAAGGGCTTTTCCCGTTCGTAGTAGGGCACGCAAGTGCCCGTCCTCTTTATTGTGAGCGCTTAGACGGGCACTCCGCTTCGCTCCGTGCCCTACTACGAACAAGGGGTTTTTCCTGTTCGTAGTAGGGCACGTAAGTGCCCGTCCTTTTTGTGAACATCTGTAACGGGCACCTGGGTGCTCGTTCTCCCATAGAAATGACAAGGAGTTCATCCATGAACGGCGCTGCTCTTCTGGTCGAAAGCCTGCAACAACAAGGCGTCTCCGTGATCTTCGGCCTGCCCGGGGATGAAGTCGCGTTTTTCGAAGCCCTGCGGGGAAGTTCCATCCGCTTCATCACCGTGCGCCATGAACAGGCTGCCGCCTTCATGGCCGATGCCTACGGCCGGCTGGCCCTCCGGCCGGGCGTTTGCTTCTCCACCCTGGGCCCCGGAGCGACCAACCTGGCCACCGGCCTGGCCAACGCACTCCTGGATCGCTCCCCCGTGGTGGCCCTCTCGGATCAGGTTCCCACCGACCAGCTCCGCCTGGGCGTTCATCAGTATGTGGATCTCGTGGCATTCTTCCAGCCTATCACGAAGTGGAGCGCGGTGATCCGCGACCCCGAACTCATCCCCGCCACCCTGCAATACGCCTTTCAGGTCGCCCAATCGGAACGGCCGGGGCCCGTTCACCTCAGCCTGCCTGTGAACGTCCTGGAGCGGGAATGCTTCCTGTTTAACCTGGGTGGCGAGCTCCCCGGGCGACCCATCCCGGGACGTGCCCATCTGGACCCCCGAGCGTTGCAACAGGTTGCTGCATGGCTTCAGGAAGCCCAGGCACCGGTCCTGCTGGTGGGCAATCTCCCGCTGCGGGCTCAGGCCAGGGAGGCCCTCCGCCGCTTCGTGGAAGCCTATCAGATCCCTACCCTCACGACTTACATGGGGAAAGGGGCGCTGCCGGAGGACCACCCCCTCTGCCTGGGCGTGATCAGCCGCCATGCCCGCGGGGAGCTGATGGGATTGTTCACCGCCTGCGATCTGATCCTCACCATCGGCTATGACGAAGTCGAGGGTGTCAAGCCCAGCCTGTGGACCGTGGGAAATCATAAGCGGGTGGTGTGCGTGGATAGCGTCGTGGAGGCCGATAGCCATCTCCTCCATGCCGATCTCGCCCTGGCGGGAGATATTCGGGCGATCCTGGAGGATCTGACTGCGATGGCCCCATCCAGCCGACGCCCCTGGCTGGAGGTCGCGGCCGTTCGGGAGGCGATGCGGGAGCCCCTCCAGCGCCCCCGACAGGAATCGGCCCCCCTCTCCCCGCCCGCCATCACCCGCACCCTGGCCCAGGTCCTCCCGGACCACGGGGTGATCACGGTGGATGTCGGGTTGAACAAATATGCAATGGGCCTCACCTACCCCATTCGGGGCCGTCAGCGGATCCTGTTTTCCAATGGGCTCTCCGCGATGGGGTTTGCGCTCCCCGCTGCCCTGGGCGCCCGGCTGGCCTGCCCGGAGGATCCCGTGGTGGCCGTGAGCGGCGATGGGGGCTTCCTGATGAACGTGCAGGAGCTGGAAACCAGCGTCCGCCATGGCCTTCCAGTGGTCGCTCTGGTGTTGCGCGACAACGCCCTGGGGTTGATCCACCGGATGCAGGTCGCCCGATTCGGGGAAGCCGTGGGCACCACCCTGGGGAACCCGGATCTCCCTACCCTCGCCGCAGCCTTCGGAGCCCGCGGGATCACGGTCGAAACTGCGGAGATGCTGGCCGATGTCCTGGTAGAGGCCCTGGCCTCCCATCAAACCTGGGTCATCGACATCCCCACATCCTACGAAGGATGGCTCCAATGAACCGAACATCCCGGATGAAGCGCCTTCTGCTTCTGGGCGCCGGGGGTCCCCCGGGCATCAACGTGATCCGGTCCTGGCGCGAGGCCCCGGAGCCGTTTTACATCGTCGGAACGGACATGAATCCCTTCCATCTGGAGTGGGTGCCGGCGGACCGGGTGTATCTTGTGCCGCCGGTGGATCATCCTGAGTATCTGGAGGTGATCGCGGAGATCGTGAAGCGCGAGGAGATCGATCTGATCCACGCCCAGCCCGACGTGGAGGTGCGGGTCCTCTCCGAGCATCGGGAGCGCTTCCCGGCCCGCGTGTTCCTTCCCCGAAAGGAAACCGTCCGCCTGCTGCAGGACAAGCAGGCCTCAGCCGAACGCTGGCGTCAGGCGGGGATCCACACCTTCCCCACAGTGCCCATCGAGTCCCCGGAAGATCTGGAGCGGGCGGTGAAGATCATCGGGCTCCCCCTGTGGCTGCGGGCGCGGGAGGGCGCAGGGGCGCGAGGGGCAACCCTGGTGGAACGGATCGAGACAGGGATCCACTGGATCGCCTACTGGCGATCCCGCGGGGTGAACTGGGCCTTCATTGCCCAGCCCTATTTCTCGGGCCGGGAGTTCGCCTGGCAATCTCTGTGGAAGGATGGAAAGCTCATCGTCTCCCAGGGGCGCCAGCGCATTGAATATATCTATCCGCATCTGGCACCCTCCGGCCGCACCGGAACCAGCGCGGTGACGGTGACGGTGCACGACGAGCGGGTGAATGAGGTGGCCACCCGATGCGTTCTGGCGGTGGATCCCCAGGCCACAGGGGTGTTCAGCGTGGATCTGATGGAGGATGCGCACGGGAACCTCTTCCCGACGGAGATCAACGCGGGGCGCTTCTTTACCACCACGTATTTCTACACGCGGGCAGGTTGCAACATGCCGTATTACATGATCCGGCTGGCCTTCGATGAGCCTCTCCCGGATCTCCCGCCCTACAACGCCCTTCCGGCCGGCCTTTACTGGATCCGCCACATCGACTGCCCGGCTGTCCTGGTGCCCCACGGCGCGCTGCGAGTCCAGCGGGAGCCCGGCGCAAGCCGCGCCGATGGAATGGAACGGCTCCGGGAGGTTGAGGCGATGTGGCGAACCCCTGTGTGAGGAGAATGTGCGATGATCTCCAGCTGGATCGAGGAAAGATTGCAGGCGCTGCGCTCCGAGATCGCCCGGGTGGTAGCGGCTGGCGAAGATGAAGACGGGCTGCACCTGCGAGCCCTGTTGAAGGAGCTGGAACGCTGGGAGGCCATGCGCCTCCACGATCCGCGATCGGAGGAAGCGAACCGGTGTCGACCACAATCCGATACACCCTGATCATCCCCTGTTACAACGAAGCGGAGGGCATCCCCCACCTGCGGGAGGCCCTTCAGCCGGTGATCGACCGGCTGATGGCGGAGGGCGGCGTGGAGGTGATCTTCGTCGATGACGGCAGCACCGATGGCACCGGAGATCTTTTGCGAACCGCCTTTGCGGACGCGCCCTTCGTTCGGATCCTTACTCATCCCCGTAACCGGGGCCTGGGGGCTGCGCTGCGCACCGGCTTCCAGGCGGCACGGGGAGAGATCGTGATCACCACCGACAGTGATGGCACTTATCCCTTCGAGGAGATCCTGCGCCTGCTTCGTTATATGGGCGAGGACGTGGATCTGGTCACGGCTTCCCCTTATCATCCGGGCGGAGGCATTGAAGGGGTGCCGCCGTGGCGGCAGCTGTTCAGCTTCGGGGCCTCTTTTCTGTATCGCCTGATCCTCCGATCGCCCGTCCGCACCTATACGGCCCTGTTCCGCGCCTACCGGCGTCGGGTCCTGGAGGAGATTTCCATCGAAACGGATGGTTATGTCGCGGTGGCAGAGATTATGGCGAAGGCAATCCGCCGGGGGTTCCGGGTCGCGGAATACCCCACGGTTCTGCGGGTTCGACGCTTCGGCCGTTCCAAAATGAGGATCCTGCGAACCATCCTGGCCCATCTGCGATGGATGGCCCGCCTGATCCGCCCCGAGCGACTCTCCTCGCCGGTCGTCACCCGCTCCCCTTCGGGGTGAGCCGGGCCACCCATTTCCTGAGAGAGTTTTGGGAGGAAACTTCTGGATGAGAGGCGCACTGGTTTATCTGCTGGTTAGCATCGCCTGCGCGGTCGTAGGGCAGGTCCTGCTTAAGCAAGGGATGCGGGTGATGGGTCCGGTGACCCTGGATCTCCCCGGGCTCCCCGCTCTGATTCTGCGTCTGGCGACCAGCCCCTGGGTGGTCATCGGAATGAGCCTCTATCTGGGCGGGAGCCTGTTCTGGCTGACAGCGCTCTCCCGGATCGATCTGAGCCTGGCCTATCCCTTCGCTGGCCTGAATTACGTGTTGATCCTCATCGCCTCCTATGTGGTGTTCGGCGAGGCCCTGAACCCTATGCGGATCGCCGGCGTCCTGCTGATCGCGCTGGGGGTTAGCCTGATCGCACGGAGCGCATAACGTGCACATCGCGGTTATCGGCGGTGGAATTGTGGGGGTCAGCCTGGCGTATTTCCTGAGCCGGGCAGGGCATTCGGTGACCCTGTATGAGGCCAGCGACCAGATCGGCGGCCTGGCCGGGACCATCCGCCTGGGCGAGGTGGAGGTGGATCGCTTCTATCACACGATCCTCTCCAGCGACACCCATATGCAGGCGCTGGCAGAGGAGCTCGGGATCGCAGACCGGCTGCGGTTCCGGCCTACAGGCTCCGCCTTCTTTCACAATGGGCGCCTCTACCCGATGACGACGTTGCGGGATTTCATGGCCTTCCCGCTCCTGCGCACGACGGATCGCGTTCGTCTGGGCCTGACGATCCTCGCTGCATATCTCCATCGCGACTGGCGTCGCCTGGAGGAGACCAGCGTCGAGGAGTGGCTGGTCCGCTGGGGAGGACGGCGGGCGTTTCATCATCTCTGGCGGCCCATGCTGCGGGCCAAGTTCGACGGCCGCTTCGATGACCTTCCCGCCACCTACATCTGGGCGCGCCTGATCCGGACCCGCTCCACCCGCCGCGGGGTCTCGCAACGAGAGATGGCCGGCTACCTGGTCGGCGGCCATATGACGCTGATCCAGGCGATGGCCCGGGCCATCGAGGCCGCCGGCGGCGAAATCCGGCTCCGCACGCCGGTTCAGGAAGTGGTGATCTCAGACCATCGCGTGATCGGCGTGCGGGTCAACGGGAGCGTGGAGCCCTGTGAGGCGGCCGTGATCACCCTGCACCCCCCGCTGGTCCCGCGCCTGCTGCCCGGGGTGGAGGGGCCATGGGTGGAGGATCTTCGCTCCTGGCAATATCTGGGCGTGGTGTGCGTCCTCCTGGCCCTGGATCGGCCGCTGACCGATTACTGGACCATCTACATCACCGACGAATCGGTGCCGTTCACCGGCGTGATCGAGACCACCCATTACATCGATCCGGCCGATGTAGGCGGCTATCATCTGGTCTATCTTCCCAAATATGTGGCGTGGGAGTCGCCCTGGCTTCGGCGGAGCGACTCAGAGATCCTGGAAGCTTGGCTGGAACACCTTCAGCGGATGTTCCCGGCGTTCCGGCCGGAGTGGATCCGCCATGCGCGGGTGCATCGGGAGCGCTATGTTGAACCGCTGTTCCATCGCGGTCAGTGGCGGCGTATCCCGCCGCTGGCCCCGCCGCTCCATGGCCTCTTCCTGGTCAACCTGACCCAGATCTACCCGGCCCTGACGAACGGGGAATCTCTCACCCGCCACGCCCGCCGGGCAGCGGAGGAGATCCAGAAATCCGTGGCCTGACAGGCCCTTTGTTTTCCTTATTTTCCAGGCTGGAGCACTGGCATGCGAAACGAAGCCCTGCCCTCGGAATGGATCCGTCTGGAATCCAGAGCGCGAACGCAGGAAACCGAATGGCTCGGCCTGCGGATCGGGCTGATCGTGGTGGACGCCCTGGCGCTGCTGATCGCGTTCTCCCTCTCTTATCTGATCCGGTTTGAGTCCCGCCTGCCCGTCTTTTATCAGCCTGAGAGCCCCCCAGTGCGCTATTATGGCCTGCTGATGGCCGTCCTCATCCCGGTGTGGTTGCTGATCTTTGCCGCCCATCGGCTCTACGCGCCGGATCATCTCTTCCATGGAACTTCTGAATACATGCGGGTGATCCAGGCGGCCAGCATGGGGATGATGGCCGCCATTGTGGCCAGCTTCATGGAGCCCGCCCTGGTGATCGCACGAGGATGGTTGTTGCTCTCCTGGGGGCTCTCGATCGGGATGGTAGGGCTCGCCCGCTTCCTGACCCGTCGAGCGGTCTACGCCCTCCGGGCCCGGGGGAAATTCATGGTGCCCGCCCTGATCGTGGGAGCGGATGAAGAGGCCCGCATGGTGGCCGAACAAATCCGCTCTTCTCCGATCTCCGGGATGATCCTCCTGGGCATCCTGGACCCCAGCCTTCCCCGGGGGAAGGAGGTGTCGCCAGGCCTTCCCGTGTTAGGCAGCCCGGCGGATCTCCCCCGCCTGATCGAGCAGCTAAGGGTTCGGGAAGTGATCGTCTCCGCAAGCGCCCTGCCCCGGGAAGCTCTGGTCGAGCTTTTCCGCACCTTTGCCTTCCATCCCCAGGTAAATCTGCGGCTTTCCTCCGGCCTCTACGAGCTCCTGGCCACCGGAACCGAGGTTCGGGAGGTCATGGGAGTTCCCCTGCTCTACTGGAGACGGCTCCGGCTCTCGCCGCTGGAGCGATTCCTGAAAGCCGTAATGGATTACACTCTGGCGGCCACCGCCCTCATCCTTCTGGCGCCCCTGTTCCTGCTGATCGCGCTGGCCATCAAGCTGGATTCGCCTGGACCGGTGCTTTACCGGCGGCGGGTGGTTGGGCTGGGAGGGAAACTCTTCGACGCGTTTAAGTTCCGCACCATGGTCATCAACGCGGAAGCCCTCCTGGAACAGAACCCCGCCTTGAAGAAGGCCTTTGAGCAAAACTATAAGCTGCGGGACGACCCGCGGGTGACCCGCGTGGGGCGGTTGCTGCGGCGCTGGAGCCTGGACGAGCTGCCACAACTGTTTAACGTCCTGCGCGGTGAGATGAGCCTGGTGGGGCCGCGGATGCTGACGCCAGAGGAGATCTCTCGCTACGGGCGCTGGGCGTTAAATCTTCTCACGGTGAAGCCCGGCATCACCGGTTTGTGGCAGGTCTCCGGGCGGGCGGACCTCCCCTACAGCGAGCGGGTGCGGCTGGATCTCTTTTATATTCGTAACTACAGCTTGTGGCTGGACCTCGCCATCCTCGCCCAGACCATCCCCGCCGTCATCCGGAAACGGGGAGCGTATTAATGCTTCTTCCCGGGAAGATTTTCTGTGTGGGGCGAGCCGCGTAAGCAGCCCGCCCCGAAGAAATCCCCGAACTACCCCCGTTTGCGACAGAGCACATGAGCGTTATAATTTTAATAACCACTTCGCCTTCGCTCCTGTAGCCCAACCCGATGAGTGCTCTTGTAGAGCTGCCGATCACACGGTGTCGGTTCACCATAGCAGCTGAGGCACCTACGACGCTCCCCCCATTCCCGGGCCCTACGCTGAGAGGAGCTCTGGGTTATACCCTGCGCCGCCTGGTGTGTGCGACGCACATGCCGGCCTGCGCGCCGTGCCCGCTTCGATTCTCCTGTGCCTACCCCCTCCTCTTCGAACCCTTCATGCCCCCGGATCGCCCAGCAGCTTCCCGTTATACCCGTCCCCCCACACCCTTCATGCTGGAAGTCCCCTTCCACTCCGAGCCGTTCTTGAGAGGCGAGGAGCTCCGCCCCCTCACCATGGCCCCGGGGGAGACGCTGACCTTCGGCCTCACGATCATCGGCCCGGCGCGGGATCACCTGCCCTACTACGTCTACGCCGTGATGAAGATGGCCCGCAACGGCCTGGGCGGCCGCCACCAGCCCTTCCGCCTCCTGCGGGTGGAGCAGCTGATCCCGCAAGGGCCGCGGGTAATTTACCAGGAGGGCGGCAAGTATGTCGAACATCCCCCCGCCCCCACCATGCCGATGCCGATCCCGATCCTCTCCTCCTCGCGGCTCGCGATCCGCTTCGTCACCCCGGCCCGCCTGGACCTGGGGAAGGACCTGATCTACCCCATCGAGTTCCATCACCTCATCCAGGCCATCCGCCATCGGGTGATGGCGCTGGACGCCAGCTACGGCCTCCTCAACGGGTTCCACCCGGATCCCGGCCTGATCGAGGCGGCCCGATCCGTCCGTCGGGTGGAGGACCGCACCCGCTGGCTTGACCTGCGCCGCTATTCCACCCGACAGAAAACCCCGATGCGGATCGGCGGGGCGGTGGGGATCGTGGTTTATGAAAGCGAGGGAACCTTTGAGCCCTTCGCCCCCCTGCTGGCCCTCGGCGAGCTGCTCCACGTGGGCAAGCTCGCCAGCATGGGTCTGGGGCGCCTGGAGGTGAACGCCCCATGAAGGCAGACCGCATCTTCCTGGCCCTCGCCGGCCTGCTGCACGATATCGGGAAGTTCCGGCAACGCGCCCGGTGGGGCGCCGATCGCCGCCCCCACGAGGAACAGGGCGCGGAGTGGGTCGCCGAGCGCCTCGCCCCGAACCTCACCTTCCTCCCCCCCGAAGATCGCCGGCGCCTGATCGAGGCCATCCGTGAACATCACGGCACCCCCTACGATCGGGATGCGATCGCCGTGATCCTCGCCGACCGCCTGGCCTCCGGGGAGCGCGTCCAACGGGAGGACGAGGAACGCGGGGACCCCGCCCGGGATCCGATGCGGTCATTGCTGGCCGCCCTGCGTCTCCCGGACCGTCCCCCCCCAGAACCATCCGCCTGGGCGTATGCAGCCGTGCCACTCCCTGGGGCGAGCCCGGACTCCTGGAAGGCATTGTTCCCTCAGCCGGTGAACTCGGTGAGGCCGGATTACCGGGCCCTTTGGGAAGCCTTCGAGGAAGGGATCACGGGCCTCGCTCCGGAGATCTGGCAGGACCCGGAAGCGACCCTCATCGCCCTCCTCGCCCTCCTGCGCTGCTTCGCCTGGAGCATCCCGGCCGCCACCTACCGCGACGAACCGGACGTGAGCCTTTACGACCATCTGCGGGTGACCGCCGCCCTCGCGGTCTGCCTCGGCGAGCTGCTGGAGGACAGTGAGGCATTGCGCCGCTTCGCGGAGGAGACGCGCAGCGAAAGATTCCCCGAAGAGCCCGTCGCCTTGCTGATCGGCGGCGATGTCTCCGGCATTCAGCGCTTCCTCTACGCCATCAGCTCGGAGGGGGCGGCGAAGAGCCTGCGCGGCCGCTCCGCCTATCTCTCCCTCCTAACAGACGGGGTGGTGGAGTTCCTCCTGAACGAGCTTCATCTGCCACCCACGCAGGTCCTCTATCGCTCCGGCGGCCATTTCTATCTGCTCGCCCCGCTCTCCGCCCGCGAGCGCCTTCCTGATCTCCGCGATCGGCTGGACGAGACACTCATTCAGGCCCATGGTGGAGACCTCGCGATCGCGATCGAGGCGGTGGTCCTGAACGGGCGGGATTTCCATTTGAAAGAGGGGAACCTGCCGGAGCGATGGGCAGCGCTCAGCCGTCAGCTGGGCGAACGCAAGGCTCGCCGGTTCCACGGGGTGATCGCCCGCCATTACGATCGACTGATCGGCCCCTTCGGCGGCGGAGGGGAACGCCCGCGGTGCGAGATCTGTCATGCGGAAGAGGAGCGCATCGGCCCCATCCACCGCTCGGTTGAGCGGCGTGAAGAGGAGACGGTCAGCAAGTGCTCTCTCTGCCGGAGCTTCGAGGAACTGGGAAGCATGCTGGCCCGGCGCAGCGTCTACCAGATCCGGCGTCGATGTCCGCCGGAGATGCGGGGGACCTTCACGTGGCGTACGGTCCTCCGGGGCATGGGGTTAGAGCTGCAGTTCTACGATGAGGTCGAGCTCCGCAACAGGTTCCAGCCCGGCGATCGGGTGATCCGCATCAACGCCGCCGACCTCTCGCCTGTGGGCCGGATCCCCGTCCACGACTTCCAGTATCTGCCCACGTTCACCCCGCTGGAACCGGATGGGACGATCGTCGATCTGAACCGCATGGCGGAGACTTCCCGGGGAATCCGGGCCTGGGCCTGCCTGCGGATGGACATGGATCACCTGGGGAGGCTCTTCCGCTTCGGGCTGGGAGAGCGCTACTCGCTCTCCCGCGTATCCACACTGAGCCATCTGATCGCTCTCTTCTTTGAAGGCTACCTGCGGGTGTTATGCGAGCAGGTGGATCCGGAACGGCGTCATCTCTACCTGATCTATTCGGGAGGGGATGATCTGCTGCTGGTAGGCTCGTGGGATCGGGTGCTGGAGGCGGCCTTCCGGATCCGGGAGGACCTCCGGCGCTTCGCGGCCGGGAACCCCAGCGTGACCCTGAGTGGGGGGATTTCCCTCCACCCCGCCAGGTTCCCCCTCTACCAGGCGGCCGCGGAAGCCCACGCCCACCTGGAGGAGGCCAAAGCCTTCCGCCATCCCGACGGACACCTCAAGGACGCCTTCGGCTTTTTCGGCGTCCCCCTCTCCTGGGAGGATGCGGCCTGGATGCGGCAGTGGGCGGAGGAACTCTTCCGCCTGATCCGGCCTCCAGACCCGCAGGGCCCGCGGGTGGCCCGGAACTTTCTGCACCGCCTGATGGAGATCGCCAGTTTTCAGCAAAAGGAAGGCCACCTGAGCCGGGCGGCCCGCCTGCAGCTGGACGAGATGATCCAGCTGGTCGGGTTCCATCGGGCACGATGGCGGCTCGTCTACACCCTGGCCCGCCAGCCCTCCGCCGCTCAACCCATCCTGAGGCGCTTCCAGGAGGAGCTGCTCGCTGAGGGTGGAAAACGCCTTCGGTTGCTCGGCCCCCTCGCCCGCTGGGTGGAATGGATGACCCGGGGCGGCTGAGCGGGCTCCTTCCGCCAGGAGCCCCCGGAGCGATCGGAGGCAGCCAACGAGGCCAGCATCGCCCTACCCAGCGCGAAGATCATAGAGATCGGAGGTGCGGCTATGGCCAAACCAGGAACTTCTCCAACCGGCGCTTCGAAGGGATCTCCTCCCGCCGCAGGCGCCAACCCTTCCCAGGAACGCCAGGCGATCTTTCAGATCATCCAGAACGGGGATTATGCCACCCTGGTCGAACGGGCCGAGCAGCTCGGCCGGGAGCTGGCGGCGCAAAGGCTGACCACCTCCCAGATCCGCAACGTCTTCGGAGAGGTGAAGCGGCTGCAGATGCGTTTCGACGCGAACCGCCTCCGCATGCTGAAACCCAAGCTGGCCTACATGGGCGCCCGCGCCGGGACTGGCGGGCAGAAACTTCGGGAGGTCCTGACGAGCGCAGTGGACGCGGTCTTCAGCGGCAACCCCACAGAACAGGAGACCCTTCAGCGTTTCCAGCGTATGGTGGACTTCTTCGAGGCCATCCTGGCCTACCACAAAGCCTTCGGCGGGAGGGATCGATGATGAGCGGGAATCCGATCACTCTGCAAGGGAAAATCATCATCACCGGCGTCCTGCAGGCGATGACCGGCCTGCGGATCGGCGGCGCCGGCGCCGGGATGGAGATCGGGGGGGTGGACAACATCGTGATCCGCGATCCCATCACCGGGCGGCCTTACGTGCCCGGCTCCTCCCTCAAAGGCAAGATGCGCTCGTTGCTCACCCGCGCCCTGGGCAAGCCCCTGAAAAACCTGGTTGAGCGCCCGCTGTTGATCCGCATCCACTGGTGCGAGACGGAGAGCGAATACTTCAAGAATGGGAAACCGTGCCCCCTCTGCCGCGCTTTCGGTGTGGCGGGCCAGCGGGCCTTCGAGCCCGTGCGCCTGATCGTCCGCGACGGTCACCTCCTGGAGGAGCTGGAGATCCTGGATGAGAACGGCCAGCCGGTCCGCAAGCGCTGGACGGAGGTGAACACGGATCTCCCCTACACGGAGGTCAAGTGGGAAGCCGCCATCGACGTCCTCACCGCCGCGGCCAACCCGCGGCCGATGGAGCGCGTGCCCCCCGGCGCCCGCTTCCGGGTGGAGCTGTTATTCTCCGTCTACGATGCGGACGACCGCGAAGCCTTCCGCACCGTGCTGCAGGGAATGCGGCTCCTGGAGGACGATTACCTGGGTAGCAGCGGCAGCCGGGGCTACGGGCGGGTGGCCTTCCGAGAGCTACAGGCGGTCTGGAAGTCCACCGCTCACTATCTCGACCCTCAAGCGCATCCCCCGGTTTTGTTGATGGAAGGGAAGACCCCCGAAGAGCTCCTGGCCAACTTCGACAACCTGACGTCCCGCATCCCGGCCTTCGGAGGCAGGACCGGATGACGGAGGAGATCGTCTACCTGGATCCTCGGGGAGCCTTCCACATCGGGGAGCGGGGGATCGGGCTGGAGGAGACCGCCCTCTTCCTGCACGCGGATACCCTTTACGCCGCGCTGGCGACCGCCTGGGCGATGCTCTTCGGGGAGGAGGCCGCCTCCCGCGATCTGTTCGATCCTTCGCCGCCCTTCTGGATCTCCTCCGCCTTCCCCTTCGCGGGGCCCGTGCGCTTCTATCCCCGCCCCTATCTTCCCTTCCCCTTCCGCCCGCTCCCGTCGGAGCTGTCCTTCAAGGAGATCCAGTTCGTCTCCGAGGGCATCCTCCAGCGGATGGCGGCCGGGGAGCCCCTCGAGGACGAAGGGGTGCGCATCCACGAGGGAACGGCCTGGCTGACCGCCCAGGAGGCCCAGCGGCTGCAGGAGGCCTTCGACCGCCGCGACCTGCGGGAGGAGCGCTTCTGGGTCCGTCATCGGATCCCCCGGGTCGCCCTCGACGAGCTCACCGCCACCTCCAGCCTGTGGCACTTCGGCCGCCTGGTCTTCCGGGAGCCCGGCCCCCGGCCCGAGGCCCGCGCGGGGATGTTCTTCCGGGTTCGCTACCGCCGGCCCGAGCTGGCCGACCGCTTTCGGGCCGCCATCCGACTGTTGGGCGACACGGGCATCGGGGGCGACCGGACCGCCGGCCACGGCCTGTTCACGCCCCGGTTTGAGAAGGCGGACCCGCTGGGGGATCCGAAGGCGGAAGGGTTCATCACCCTCTCCCCCGTGTATCCGCCTCGGGATCAGCTGGAGCGCCTCCTGGGAGAGAAGGCCCGTTACGGCTGGTTGACCCGCAGCGGATGGATCGGAGGGCGCTGGGCAAGGCCCTACCGCCGTCGGACGGTCCGGATGCTGGCGGAGGGCTCCTTCCTCACGGGAGATCCGGAGGGCCTGTGGGGCGGGATGGCGGATGTCACCCCTCAGGAGACCCCCGAGCCGTTGTCGCACCCCATCTACCGCTACGGGTTCGCCTTCCCGGTGGGAGCGCGGCAACCGGAGGGCGTTGAGGAGGGCGCCCGTTCCCTGTAAGGCCCATGGAGCATCCTCTGACCAGGGCGGGTGAGCGCTTCCCTGCAGCCTCAGAAGTGTGCCGTGGAGGTTCCGATGGCGATCCACGAACGTCGGGTGTATCAGGTGGAAGTGCTTTCCCCTGTGCACGTCGGAAGCGGGGAGCGGCTCGGCGCTCCCGAGCTGGCCGTTATCGACGGCCGGCTGTGGCGGTTCGATCCGGAACGGTTGGCCGCCGCCCTCGCTCGCGACCCCCGCATGCTGGACCGCTATATCCAGGAAGGGGCCGCAGCCCTCCGGTTCTGGAACGAAGCGGAGCGTCGGGCCTGTGCGCGTTACAGCCGCCTCTGGACAGGCCCGGCCCCCCGGGAGGTCCGGGCCCACATCACCGACCCCCTTGGCCGGCCCTACCTGCCCGGCTCCTCCCTGAAGGGGGCCATCCGCACGGCCCTGGCCTTCGTCGCCCTCGCCCAGCTGCCGGATCCCCAGCGCCGGGCCCTGATGGGTCAGGTGGAACGCCACGCCCGCGAAACCAGAAGCCCGCGGCGGGAGTTCGCCGACGAGCCCCTGATGCAGGAACTCATGGGGAGGGATCCCCATCACGACCTCCTGCGCGCTTTGCGCCTCGCCGACAGCACCCCCGCACCCATCGAGGCCCTGGACGTCGGGCGGATCCGGGTGGCCGTCCTCGAGCCCGATGGAACCCTGCGCTGGCTCCGTGCCCCCGGCGACCACGTCGCCGATCCCGCCCAGGCCTTCCCCATCGACCTGGAGCTCCTCCGCCCCCCACCCCGCCCGCTCCAGGTCCAGGTGGAGCTGGATCACGCTCTCCTGAACCTTTCCGGGGATGCCGCGCTGGGCTCCCCGGAGCGGCGACGGCTGGTCCGGGAATGGGAACGCCACTGTAACGCCTTCGCCCGGCATCTGGCCGAGAGAGAGGCGGCCTTCGGACAGCGGGTGGGCCTGAAGGCTTACGCCGCCTTCTACCAGGACCTCCTGGCCAGGATGGCCGCTGACCCCTCATCGGTCTACCTGAACATCGGATGGGGGACCGGATGGCGAAGCAAGACCGCCGCCGAGGCCCTGGGGCCGGAGGGGGTGGCGCGCCTGCGTCGCCTGTTCGGCCTGGGCCGGGGCGATCCCTTCCCCAGGACCCGCCGGATCCTGTTCGAGGGAGAACAGCCGACCCTTCCGCCCGGATGGATCCGGCTACGGCCCATCCCCCACCCGGAGGATCCCCGCCACGGGGCCTGAACCGCACCCCCATGATCCCCCAGGAGGAGGCCCTCATGACGATCCTGGTGTTGAGCAACGTCGGCGCGCGGGACATTTTGAAAGACGGCCAGGAGATCCGCCCCGCTCGCCCGGAAGGCCAGCGCCTGCTGCAGGAGCTGGAGCGCGATCCCGGCCTGGCCCAGCGCCTGACCTTCCCCATCCTCGAGCCATGCCTTCGGGAGCTGCTTCGCATGCATCCCGAGGGCCTGGATCTCCTCGTGTTGTTCGGGACCGATCAGCGGGAAGAATCCTATCGGAACACCGACACGCTCTACTTCGCCCGGATCCTGGAACGGCTCCTTCCAGAGCGCGTGGGACCCCGGCTCCGCAAGGTGGAGGTCCACCTTCTCCAGGGAATCAACCCCGCCCTTTACGATGAGGCCTTCGATGCGATGGAGAGGGCACTGCGTCGGATGCCGGGGGAGGTCAGCGTTTGCTACGCCATCCTGGCCGGGGGGACGCCGGCCTGCAACGCCGCCCTCCTGTTGCAGGGCGTTCGGTATTACGGCGACCGGCTCCAGGTCATCTACCTTCCCATTGCAGAGGTCCCCCGCACCCTGCGCATCGGCCGCCAGGTGATGGATGCTTTCCGGGAGGAAGTCGCGCTGGAGCGCCTGCGCGTCCATGATTTCGCCACCGCCCGGCATCACCTGGAAAACCTGAAGGCCCCCCCGGGGTTGATCGCCCTGGTGGAGCACGCCGCCCGACGGCTCGACTTCGACTTCCTCGCCGCCCGCCGGGCTCTGGAGCGGGCTTTCCAGGAGGGCAACTCGGACCTCCGCGATTTCATTCGGACCCATCGATTGCGGGAGGACCTGAATGAGTTGCTGGAACCGGGGGACAGCCTCCGACGGCTCCAGGCGCTGTTGCGGGAGCTGTTCTGGAATGCCCGGGCCACCTATCGCCATCATCGCTACGCCGATTTCCTGGGCCGGGTGTATCGCATGCAGGAGGCGATCCTGCGCCTCCTGGTGGAGCAGATCTTCGGCCTCCCGACCGACCTCTCCCCCGCCGTCCGGGAGGAGACCCGGCGCCGCTGGGTGGAGGGGATCGAAAATCATCCGGCCCTGCGGCAGTATCTCGAGGGGCAGACGGTGGAAGGACGCCCGCTGGATTGGCAGAACATCTCCCGACCCACCTACAAGGCCATGCTCGCCTACGCGGTGGATCCGGATCTCGGGAAGGATCGGGATGGGAAGCCCATGCTCTCGGAGTCGCTGCGGAAGCGGTATAAGGCCCTGCTTCAACGGGTGAACGCGCTGGATCCCCTGGTGGAGCTGCGCCATCGGACGATCATCGGGCACGATTTCCAGGGGGTTTCCAGGGAGATCCTCCAGCTTCAATACGCGCCCCGCCGGTCCGATGGACGGGTTATGGATCCCGTCGAGGGGCTGGAGGAGATCATCCGCATGCTGGACATCGAGATCCGGGACGATCCCTACGAGGCCATCGCCCGGTTCGTGGAGGAAGCCATCCGGGGCAGGGCCGGGGATTCGGATCGCCCCCATAGGGGATAAGGAGCCTGTCGGATGCCGATGCTCTATCTGGTGGAACAGGGCGCGGTCCTCGGCCACGAGGGCGAGCGCCTGGTGATCCGGAAAGGGGACTCTGTCCTCCTCCACGTCCCCGTCTTCCGGGTGGAGGGGGTGTGGATCTTCGGAAATGTTCAGGTGACGACGCCGGCCATCGGGCTGCTGCTGGCCCACGGCATCGAGACGTGCTTCTTCACGATGGGGGGGCGGCTGAAAGGGCGTTTAACGCCCCTCGTCTCCCGGAACGTCCCGCTCCGGCTGCGCCAGTTCGAGCGGTATCAGGACGAGGCGTTCCGCCTGGCCGTGGCCCGTCAGGTGGTGACGGCCAAACTGATCCATGCGCGACGCCTGGTGATGCGCCATGCCCGCGATCATCCGGACCCGGCCTGGGAGGGCCCGCTGCGGGCTCTGGAACAGGGGTTGGCGCAGGTAAAGAATGCCCCCCATTTGTCCGCCCTGCGGGGCCTCGAAGGAAGATCCACGGCAGCCTATTTCGAAGCCTTCCGGAAGATGGTGCGGGGGGAACTGCCCTTTGAAGGGCGCACCCGACGCCCTCCCCGCGATCCGGTCAACGCGATGCTTTCCCTGGGCTACGCCCTGCTGACCGGCGAGCTCATCGGGAAAATCGCCGCCTTCGGGCTGGACCCCTATCTGGGGTTTTACCACGAAATCCGCCATGGGCGCCCGGCCCTGGCCCTGGATCTGCTCGAAGAATTCCGGCACACCCTGGTCGATCGGCTGGTTCTGAGACTGGTGAACCGTCGATCCTTCCGGCCGGAGGATTTCATCAGACAGGATGAGGGCGTCTGGCTATCGCCGGAGGCGCTGCGACGTTACCTGGCCGCCTACGAAGCCTGCATGCGCCAGCCGGCGCCCGGCGGGCGGACCTGGCGGGAGCTCCTCGACGAGCAGATCCGACGGATGGTCCGGGCGATCCTGCATGGGGAGCCCTATCGGCCACTGGATGTGGAGCTCTGATTGGAGGGCGAGCCGCTATGCCCTATGTGGTGGTCGCATACGACATCCCGGACAACACCCGGCGTCTGCGCCTGGCGCGCGCCCTGTGGGGGATGCTGGACCGGGTGCAGAAGAGCGTGTTTGAGGGAGAGCTGGAGCAGGAGCTCCAGGAACAGCTGGAAGCGCGGATCCGGCGGATCGTCGTGGAAGCCGAGGACGCTGTGCGGATTTACACCCTGTGTGCCCTCTGTCAGCGGCGTATTCGCGGGATCGGCCAGGGGGTGATCCCGGAGCCGCCTTCCGGGTGGATCATCTGAGAGACCGTCCTGTATCCGCCCTCTTCGTCCGGAGGAAGCCCGAAAGGCGCATGCCCCTATCCGGGATGGC
>JAEVEY010000016.1 GCA_016842045.1 Candidatus Thermoflexus sinensis
GCAGCACCCCGAGGATCTGCCCATCCCGACGAACCGGAAGGCTGTAAATGAGCAGGCGCCCGTTTTCCGTACTGGCCACTTCGACCCGGGTTCGACCCTGGCGGATCGCCGTCAGGCCCGCCGGGCTCAGGGGAAGATCGAACCTTTCAAGGTTTGCGGTGCGATCCAGGATTTCTCCATCCAGCCGGCGGGTTTGCACATAGGTCTCCGGAGCGGCCAGCTTCCGGGCCGGGCTGTCGATGGCTTCCAGCTGGAAACGTGGGGAAGCCATAAGTCGCTGGGCTTCATCCGTTAGGGAATCTTCCAGAACGCGCAGGGTCAGCCGGGCCTGGATCCAGTAGACCGTAAGCCCGAGGGCCAGAAGGGTGAGCGCCAGGATCCCGCTGTAAAGAAGGGTGAGGCGCAGGCGAATGGACATCTCAGGCCTCTCGCAACACGTAGCCAATGCCGCGGACCGTGTGGATGAGGCGCGGCTCGCCCCCTGCTTCCATCTTCCGCCGCAGGTAGCCGATATACACCTCAAGGACGTTCTCATCGCCGCGGAAGTCATAGCCCCATACTTCCTCCAGGATCCGCTGGCGGGGGAGGACCTGACGGGGGTGGCGCATGAAGAAGGCCAGGAGCTCGAACTCCCTGGGTGTCAGGGAGAGCAGGCGGGATCCGCGCCGCGCCTCCCGGGCCACCGGATCCAGGTAGAGGTCCGCGTAGGTCAGAGGCTGCTCCGGGCGGGAGGCGCCCGCGCGGCGCAATAGCGCCCGAATGCGGGCCAGCAATTCCGCAGGAGCAAAAGGTTTCGCCAGGTAATCGTCCGCCCCGCTATCCAGGCCTTCCACCCGATCCTCTACCGCATCCCGTGCGGTCAGCATCAAAATGGGAGTGGAGTCCCCTGCTGCGCGCAGGCGAGCTGCCACCTCCACGCCGCTCAGCCCTGGCAACAGCCAATCCAGGACAATGAGATCTGGCGGCTGCTCCTGAAGCCGGGCCAGGGCTTCCAGGCCGCTCGTGGCCGTGAGGACCTGATAGCCCTCATAGGTCAGCGTGCGACGGAGCATATGAAGCAGCTTCTCATCATCGTCCACGATCAGAACAAGTGGCATCTGCCCTCCCCGAAGTCCTCTTTTGATCCAGCCCCCAACTTGCGCGGTTGCTAATAAGGGTTGTCATCTCAATTCGCGGTGACGATCTTTTGATTCGTGGAACTTCTGTGGAGGGTGGGCCGCGTACGCGGCCCACCCTCCACAGAAGATTTTCCCCACGCCTTTTTCATCCTCGCGACAAAGCATCTTCAACTGTGTAACTCATGCCATGACAACCTGAGAGCCTGCTAAGAAACCGGACTTTAGACCAGGTAGGCGGGGCGGCTGGTCGTCCGGGCTTTCTCCAGATGGGAGGCAAGCCCCTCGCCTCTTTCCCCTCCGCGGCCCAGGGGGCTACGGGGAGAGGGAATTTACCCCTTTGGGGGTTGGGCGGGGCCGCCTTTGCGGCTCCCACCCCCAAATCCCCTGGATGAACAGAAGGTGCAATTTGCTCCAGGCGAACATCGCCGAATCTCTTAACGTTTTCTCAGGATGTTCCTTGATCATGTCTTTCAGAAACGGATGAGCTGTCGAACGCCCTTTGGTGCCCGCATACTCCCTGAAACTTCCGAATCAGGGGATTGTTCAGTCCGTCCGCAGTCTGGATCCCAGCACCGGAGGGATAGCATGGGTTTGTGGAAGACAGGGCTCTGGTTAGCCGCGCGGGTGGGTCTGGCGGCGCTGGCGGTGGGTTGTGGGCGCTCACGGGAGGCTATCCCCGCTTCAGCGACCCCCACCGTGACGATGACGCCAGCGCCCACCATGACGCCTGCTCCCCTTCCCACCCCAACGATCACGCCATCGCCTACCCCGCATCCACTGGCGGAATACACGATCGAAGCGATGCGGCGGCGGGTTTATCCGGGTGGGAGGATCGAGATCCGCGCGGTCGTCACCCGAACGGAGGCTTACACTCGATATCTCATCGCCTATCCCAGCGATGGATTGACCGTCACCGGTGTGATGCAGGTCCCTCATGGCCGGGGGCCTTTCCCGGTGATTATCCTCAATCACGGATATATCCCGCCCAGCCGTTACGTGCCGGGCTCCGACACCTGGCGGCCGGCGGATTATCTGGCCCGCCGGGGTTATATCACCCTGGCACCGGATTTTCGGGGATGGGCGGGGTCTGATTCCGGGCCGGATTTCTTTCGGATGGGCCTGGTGATCGATGCCCTGAATCTAATCAGCTCTATCCCCTCGATCCCTCAGGCCGATCCCGAGCGGATCGGCATGTGGGGCCACAGCATGGGAGGAGGAGTGACCACGCGAGCTATCGTCATCGATCCACGGATCCGGGCGGCGGTCCTCTATGCCCCGGTCAGTGCGGATCTGGTGAACGCCCGGCGGGGATTCGGAGGGTTCCGGAGCATCGAGGATCCACTCCTGGCACAGGCTTATGTGGATGCCCGCAGCGATCCCATGTTCCTGCGACAGGTTTCCCCGATTTATTACTTCCATTACGTGACCGCCCCGGTGCAGATCCATCAGGGGACCGCGGACACGACGACACCGCCGGATTGGGCCCGGGCCATCCAGGAGGCGCTG
>JAEVEY010000115.1 GCA_016842045.1 Candidatus Thermoflexus sinensis
GCCGATTCCGCTGGAACCGGATCACTACCGCCTGTCGCAGTGGTATCCCGGCTGGCCGATAAAAGGGGAAGGGAAGGGTGCGCCGTAGAGTTTCCTGGTCCGAGAACCCGATGACCTCCCCGCGGAGCTCAGGATCTTCTGGCCCGTCGGTCTGACACAGAATGGGAGCGGGGACGCATTGCACCCACGGTGGAAGCGGCGCGCCGGGCGGCAGCAGCAGGAACCCCTCCCACCGCTCCCCTTCCTGATCGGATGCCGGAGTAAACGAAGTCGCCGAGGGAGCAGGCCCTTGCAGGAGACAAGACCATCGGCCCAGGAGAGCTAATCCCGCGAGGGCTCCGCCTTGCTGTAACAGCCGCCGCCGCCTCCAATCCACGCCCAGCACTGGCCCCCCAAAGCGGGCCACAAGCTGCGCCACTCGCCACGCCCGCACCGGGCCCAGGACCCGGACCAACCGCATCCGCATCGCCAGGCCCGTATAGACCCGCACCCGCTCCCCTTCCGCCTCCAGGAGCATCGGCTCCCACCGCCAGCCCGGCCGGGCCCGGTCCAGCGGGGCCTGAACCTCCGGTTCCCGGAGACTTCGCACCCGCAGCCGCCCTTCGCTCAAGGCCTCCACCTCTCGCGCCAGGGCGGCGCAAAGGGAACATCCCGCATCGTAAAGCAGCCTGCGCTCGATCCCGACCCACCTCCGGAATCAGGATCTGAAGGGCCCATCGGATCCGCCAGTCCATGGCCTGCCGTCCGGTCCGGGGGAAGATCTACCCTGTCCGACATCGCTTCCTGCAGATGAAGAGAGAGCGCACCGATCCCTGTATAGGTTTGCACGGCATGCGCGAAGCTGGCATCCAGCACAGGGGCTGTCTTCCTCAGTCCACTTTCGATTGTATGCCCTTATCGTGACCGCATCGTGACAAATGCTCGCCCGGCATGTTAGAATTTTCAATGAAAATTGGACCGAACCCGAATCTCCAAAGGAACCCTCGCATCCTCTCAGGAGGTGGGGGATGATGCCCTCTGCTTTCGATGAGACCGGCGCGCCGCTGATGGCCCAACCGGCCCTGCGGATTCGCCTCTTCGGGGACCTGACGGTGGAGATTCGGGGGCGCTCCCTCCCGGAGCTGGCCCGACAGCCCCAGACCGGGGGGGTGCTGGCCTTCCTGGCCCTCCATCCTTTCCGCTCGTTCCCCCGTTCGGCCCTGGCGGAGCGCTTGTGGCCCGATCTCCCTCCGGAGCGCGCGGCGGGGGCGCTCCGGGCCGCCCTCTATCGGCTACGTTGCCGGATGGGCGCAGGGCTGGACCCCCGCCGGATCCCCGTTCGAGCCGAACGGGACCGCATCGCGTTCGCTCCCCCTCAACCCTGGTGGACGGATGTCCGGGCTTTTGAGTTCCTGCTCCAGCGGGCCCGCGCCGCTCCCCCTTACCGGGCCCAAAGGGATCTGGAGGCCGCCGTGGGCCTTTATCGGGAGGACCTGTTGCCGGATTGGGAGGCCCCCTGGATCGCAGGGTGGCGGGAGCGTCTTCGGCAGCAGTTTCTGGAAGCCCTGCAGCGCCTGTGGCGCCTGAATGAGACGCTGGGGGACCTCCCCGCCGCCGAGGCCTGGGCGGCGCGCCTGGCTCAGGAATCGCCCACGGACGTCTCCGCCATTCGCTTTCTGATCCGTCAGGCCCAGGCCCGGGGGGATCTCGACGCCATCCATCGGTGGTGGATCCATTATCGGGATGCCTGTCATGAGGCCGGGATCCCGCTTGACCCCGCTCTGATGGCCCAGGCGATGGCCTCCTTACCGACCCGCCCGGCGCTCGCGATCGGTCGTCTGCTGCAGGCGCTGGAGGAGCTCTCCCGGGTAGACCCGGAATTCCCGGCCGCGGCGCTCCGCCAGGGGGCTCTGGAAGGGATGGTGCAGGCCGCGGAGCGGGCGCTGGCTCGGGGCGACTACGTTCGGGCGGCGCCATGGGCGACCGCCGCGCTGATGGCGCTTTCCCCGGAAACCCCCATCCAGTGGGCCTGGCGGGCCCGGTGCGCGGCGGATGTGGTGGCGGATTTCTGGCAGGATCCGGCCCGACAGGCGGAGAACCTGCGGGCGCTACGGCGGCTGGCCCGGCAGATGGGCGATCCCCATACTCGGGCGGAGGCGGTCGCCCGGCGGGCCTGGTTGGAGTTGCAACGGGGCCGATTCGCTGCGGTGGAGCGATTGCTAAGGGTCGCCGAGGCCTCGCTTCCGGAGGCAGGCCAGCTGTTCCAGGCCCTGTTCCGGCGCCTGCGGGGACTGGCGGCCCTGCGCCGGGGATGGTTTCCGAAGGCGCGCGAGCATCTGCAGTCCGCCCTGGATTTGCTCCCGCCTTCCGCGTCCGCGGCTCATCGCGCGGCCACCATGAATGCGCTGGCCGTGGCCCTTCGCCACCTGGGCGATTACGGAGGAGCGCTGGCCATTCTGAAGGAAGCCTGGGCGCTCCTGGATGAAGCGGCCCGCGCCACAGCGCTGGGCGCGCTCATTCGAGGGAACCAGCTCGTGTTTCAATGCTGGATCACCCCTCCCTCCCCAGAGAAGTGGTCGGCGATGGAGGCGTGCTGGAAAGAGGCGGGCGAGCGGCAGGACCTGGAAAACGCCGCGTGGATAGCTTCCGCGGCGCTCCGGATCGCTCTCCGCTGGGGAGATCCGGAGGCGGCGGAAACCTGGCGGGCTCATCTGGAAACGTTATGGCCCTGGGTGGAAGGAGGCTTCGAAGGCCCCCGCGCCGCGCTGTCGCTGGCCCTGTGGCATTCCGCGCGGGGGGATCGGCGGGAGGCGACGCGCTGGCGCCAGCGAGCCCGGGAGAGGAGCCGTCGCTGGGGCCGGGAGGATCTCCAGCTCTGGACCTTAGCGCTCTTCTCCCGATGGACCCGGGAGATGCGCCATGAGTTCGAGCAGCTCATCGAGCGCGTGGGATGGGAGGCCTGGCATGCCTTCCGAATGGAGTCACCGTTCCTGCCGCCCCGAGGCCGTCCATGACTCGCGTTGCTCGGGGATGTAGAAGCCGGGGCGCTGCCCGCTGCAGCGCCTCAGACTCTAACCCCTCTGAAGAGCCGGAATCAGCCGGGAGGATGCTCCATCTCCTCCACCGAGATCCCAATGGCTTCCAGCCAGGCTTTCAGGGCGGAGGCGTGATCGGCCCGAACCATCAGGGTGTGGGAATCCAGCGGGCGGATCCACGGGGCGAGCGCGGGTTCGTTCCAGAGCGCCTCCAGGATCTCCGGACGATCCATCCGCAGCAGGATGACGGGTTCCCAGCGCGCGCGGGGCGGCTGATCGCTCCAGGCCAGGAGACGGGCCAGCAGCCACGCCGGCAGGGGCCCCCGATGGACCCGCTGGAGGCGTTGCAGGATCTGGGGAAGGGTCAGGCCCGCCGCCAGCCCGGCCCGCAAAGAAGCCTCCGTGATCCGGAACCCCTCCGGGATGCGCTCGGTGAACGGCTCCAGCAGGCGCTCCACCCCGGGATGCGGGAACGGGCCCGTCCAGCGAAGGATCCCCGGGGGTTCCGCGGTCACCTGATTTTGCAGGTCCTCCGGCCGGAACCCGGTCGCCCATGGGTGGATTCCCTGGGGACGCCAGCGAGCTTCCAGATGCGCCAGCGGCTCTTCCGTCCATCCGATGGAATCCCCCAGCGGACGGATGGCATGGCCTCCCGGGAGCGGCTCCCCGGCGGTCCGGATCAGGGTCACCCGCCGATAGATCCGGATCTGGTGGAATCGTCGGTTCCAGTCCTCCAGGGACCGTCGGACATTCGGGGGAAGGGGTTCTCCGCTGATCCCCTCTAAAAAGCGGATGATCCGTGGGATATCCCAGCCCTGCTGGAGCCCTCGATAGACGGTATCGCGGGAGATCTGATAGATGGATACCGGATCCCCCGGGCTGGGATCGGCGAACGCCTCCAGCGCCGCCAGGATGGATTCGGACACCGGCTCAAAGACCAGGATGCGGAAATCGGGCTGGACGATCAGGCGCCCGCCTTCTTCGGGAAACGAAACCGGTCCTCCCACGCCCAGCACCCATGCGCCGAAGGGCGTAAGGCGCACAGCTTCCCACCGACCCTCCGCATCTCCGAGATCCAGAAGGCCCAGCCAGTGCAACGGCCACAGGATCTCCATCACCAGCCAGGTCTTCAGCTGAGCCACCATTTCCCGGCCGGCTGGAGAAAGGGGATCTGGCCATCGCTCCGGCCGTTCCGGGAAGATCGCGGTGAGCAGGCGGGGAAGGGGGATCCAGATCCCGGGCTCCCACCGGCGCAGGGCCGCTTCCACCTGAGCTCGAAGGAAACCTGGAGAGAGCATCCCATTATTCGGGAGGTCCTCTGTCTCCTCGCCTTTCCATGCACGGATGGCGGCCAGGGCCCGATCCATCGCTCCCTGTTCCCAGAACGGATGCATCAGATCCAGCGTGAGGGTGGCCCCATGCGTTCGGAGCACCCCCATTCGCTCCAGCAGCTGCTGAAGGAAAGCCAGATAGGCGGACTCCTGAGGGGATCCATCCCGCCCCAGCCATCGCTGCAGGCGTCGTATCCAGCGGACGGGCAGGCGTCCCTCGCGGGTCAGAGTGATCTCCGGGAACCGTCGCAGGAAGCGGCCGAAGCGTCCCAGATCCCGCGCCAGCCGCAGAGGGGAGGCCGGGATCACGGTGGAGGGTGCCGGGGGCTCGAGAGGAGGAAGGACGGCCGCTACCTCTACCGGCAGGATGGCTTCTCCCTGGGGGAGCAGGGAACGGATCGGACGGCCGGCGGAATACCAGTAGATCAAGCCCGAAGCGGCGAGGCGGACCGCGAGCGCTTCAAACGGGATCCCCCGCGTGCCACCGGATATCATTTCATATAAAATCGAAAGGACCAGAGCAGGCATGGCGCCTTCGGCCCGGCGCAGCCCTTCGATCAGCCTGTGGCCCTCCGGGGGGAGCTGAGTCCAGAGCGCCACGAGGCGATCCGGATCGCTCAGTCGGCGCAGCAACTCCTCATGGGCGGCCGGTGCCGCCTCCACCGGCCAGCCTTGCTGGCGGAGGATCTCGGTGAGCAGCGAGGGCTCATAGGAACGGATAACTTCCCATAATCGCATGGCCGGAGCCCTTTTCTCCTCCGGGCCCCTCCCGGGCCTCAGGAGGGGCCGATGACCAAAGTAAGGTCAGAGAATCTTAACCACGCCGGTATGATAAAGGGGAACAAGATGGAATCCGGGACAACGGGCCCCGAGAAGAGGCGAACCGGGATGGAGACCCAGCGGCTGGAGCCCATGCAAGCTCCCTCCCTTCTGAGAGCGGGCGAGGTCCTGCAGGGACGATACCGCATCGAGCGGGTGCTCGGGGCAGGGGGGATGAGCACTGTTTATCTGGCCCTGGACCTCCGCTTCTCCCAGGTGCGGCGTCTTTGTGCCATCAAGGAGATGATCAGCCATATCCCGGACCCCCGGATGCGCGCGCTGGCCCAGCAGAGCTTCGAGCGGGAAGCGGCCCTCCTGGCCACCCTCAGCCATCCGGCCATCCCCAAGATTTACGATTACTTCGTGGAGGGCGAGCGCAGCTATCTCGTCATGGAGTATATCCCAGGACAGGACCTGGAGACGCTCCTGCGGCGCACGGAGGGGATGCTGCCGGTGGAGGAGGTGGTGAACTGGGCGGTGCAGATCTGCGACGTGCTCCATTATCTCCACTCCCAGCAGCCGCCCATCATCTTCCGCGATCTCAAGCCATCCAACATTATGGTGGATCCGTATGGGCGGGTGTTCCTGGTGGATTTCGGGATCGCCAAGGTGTTCCAGGCCGGGCAGCGGGGGACGATGATCGGGACGGAGGGTTATAGCCCGCCGGAGCAATATCGGGGCGTGGCGGATCCCCGGACGGATATTTACGCCCTGGGGGCCACGCTGCATCACCTGTTGACACGCCAGGACCCACGCCTGGAGCCGCCGTTCTCCTTCCATGAGCGCCCCATCCGCCGGGTCAACCCGGCGGTCCCCGAGGCGCTCGCCCAGGTTGTGATGCGGGCCCTGGAGTATGATCCGGAGCGCCGGTTTCAGTCGGCGCTGGAGATGAAGCAGGCATTGCTGGCTGCGATCGGGATGCGGGTGCCCACGCGCCCGATGGCCCCCCAGGAGGCTCCGTCGGGGAGCGCACCGTATCGGGTGAAATGGGTTTTCGCCTGTGAGGATGAGATCCGTTCCCGTCCTGTGGTTGCGGACGGGGTCGTCTTCGTGACTTCTTATGATCACAACGTCTACGCGCTTTCGGCGGAGGACGGAAAGCTCCTCTGGAAATTCGCGACGGGAGGCGGCATCGGCGGCGCAGTGGCGGTCGCTCGGGATCGGGTGGTGGTGGGCTCGCTGGACCATCGACTCTACGCCCTGCACGCGAAGAGTGGGGAGCTCCTGTGGGCGCTGGAGCTGGGCGGGCCGATCTATACGACGCCGCGGATCGCGGCCGGCCTGGTCTTCCTGGGTGCCGATGATGGGGTTTTCTATGCGGTGGATCTGGACACCGGCCGGGTGGTCTGGAAGATGCCGGTCAGCGCCCCCATTCGGTCCTCGGCAGGCCTCTGTAAAGAGACCCTGGTGGTGGGCGGCGAGGATGGCGGTGTATACGCTCTGGATCTTCAGGGTCGTCTCCGCTGGCAGTTTGTGGCCCGCCGGGGGGTGACCGCTTCCCCATGGGTGGATGAGGAGCTGGTCGTGGTGGGATCGTGGGACTGGCACGTCTATGCCCTGGATGCCCGGACCGGATGGGCCATCTGGCGGTTCCGAACTGGAAAGCCGGTCCTTTCCTCCCCGGTGGTCTCAGAGGGCGTGATCTATGTGGGGTCGGCGGATGGCTTCCTTTACGCATTGAATGCGCGGACGGGGAACCCGATCTGGCGATTTCAAACCGGTGGGCAGGTGAACGCCCCCCCGCTGGTGCTGGAAGGCCGGGTCCTGGTCGGGGCCACCGATGGTCGTGTGTATGCGGTGGATGCGCGGACCGGGAACGCCCTCTGGTCTTTCCAGGCCGGTGGGCCGATCGTCTCCGCACCGGATTGGTGGGAAGGGATCCTTTACGTAACTTCCATGGACTATCGGGTTTACGCGATAAGCCTGGGATAGCGCTTTTGAACCCGGAGGGCGGCCCTCGCGGCCTGCCGTTCCGGGCGCTCTGGGAGGTGGGCCCTTCCACCAGATCCGCAGCAGAGGGCTTGTCTAACTCTAACGACGGAGAACGATGAGCGAATGAAATGGCTTAAGCGCCTTTTTCAACGGCCTGAGCTCAGGAAGAGCGCTTCACTCACCCCGATGGTTCCTCCTCCCGCCGTTCCCAGCCCCGAACCCGAGGCTGCCCCTCCCCCTGTCGCGGAACCGGGGGGAGGCACAATGCCGCTGCCCCCCATGCCGGCCCAGCCGGCAGCGGGGCTTCGTTTCGGCTGGGCTACCGATCCGGGCCTGGTTCGACCCAGCAATGAAGATGCCCTTCTGATCATGCACATCGTCTATGAAGGCTCCCGGGAGCTGTTGCCCCTGGGGTTGTTCCTGGTTGCGGATGGGATGGGAGGGCACCGGGGGGGCGAACAGGCCAGCGACCTGGCCGTCCGGGAAATCGCCCGTTATCTGGTCTCTCGTCTTCTGGTCCCCCATCTCGCCCATCGGGGCCCGGATCATCCGATTAAAGAGCTGCTGGAGGAGGCTCTGCAGGCAGCCAACGCCCAGATCCTCCAGGCTGTGCCGGGAGGCGGAACCACCGTGGTGGGGGCGCTGGTGATCGGGGAGAGCGTGCATCTGATCCATGTGGGGGACAGCCGGGCTTATCTGGTCTGGCCGGATCGGCTGGAGCAGCTCACGGAGGATCATTCCCTGGTTCAGCGGATGATTTCCCTGAAAGGGCTGAGCGAGGAGGAGGCCATCGGGGTTCCGCGGAATGTCCTTTATCAGGCGCTGGGGCATCCCAGCCGACTGAACCCGGGCTATCGGCGCGTTTCCCTTCCCCGGGACGCATGGTTGATGCTCTGCACGGATGGATTGTGGGGGGAGGTGTCGGAGGCCCGGATCCTGCAGATCATCTGGGAAAGCGCCTCCCCCCAGGAGGCATGCCATCGGCTGGTTCAGGAAGCGAAGGCTGCGGGCGGTCACGACAACATCTCGGTGATCCTGGTCGGGCGATGAGCACGGGCGAGGAGTTCCTGGACTATTACGCCATTCTGGGCGTCCCTCCCTCAGCGGACGCGGAGGAGATCAAAAAAGCCTACCGGGCGCTGGTGAGGAAAGTCCATCCGGATGTAGCCCCCGAGCCCGGAACCTCCCTGCTGTTCCGTCTGGTTCACGAGGCGTATTCGGTGCTCTCGGATCCGGAGCAGCGGACGGAATATGACCGGCGATGGCAAGCCCGGTGGGGGAGCCGGGGATCTTCTCTGCGGTTCCATCTCCTCCTCAGTCGCTCCTCCCTTCCTGTCCTGTCCGCGTCTCAAATTCTCTACGCATTGCTCACCATAGAGCCCTCCCGTCCCCATGCGAGCCCCCGCCTGCCGCTTCATCTTTGTCTGGTGATCGATCGCAGCAACTCGATGAGAGGGGAGCGGCTGGAACAGGTGAAGGCCGCCGCGCTGGAGCTGGCAGGCCATCTGGAGCCCGGTGATCGTCTATCGGTGGTGGCCTTCCACAATCGGGCGGAGGTGATCTGGCCGTTGAGCCCGGTGGGGGAGCGCCACCGGCTTTCAATGCGGCTGGAGACGCTGACAGCAGAGGGGGGCACTGAGATCTACCAGGGGCTGCTCCTGGGCTTCCAGGAGCTCTTCCGTGCCCGCCAGGCTGGCGTCCATTCCCACCTCATCCTCCTCACCGATGGCCGGACGTATGGGGATGAGGATCAATGCCGGGCGCTGGCGGATCAGGCGCGGGAGGTGGGAATTGGGATCAGCGCCTTTGGGATCGGAGAGGACTGGAACGATGCGTTGCTGGATGAGATCGCGGCGCGCAGCGGGGGGATCTCAGGCTACATCGCCTCGCCACAGGAGATCCGCCAGCGCTTTCTGGAGCATCTCTCTCTGCTGCAGGATCGTTACGGGGAGGATGCGCGGCTGATCGTCGAGCCTGTGGAAGGCGTGCTGGTGACGGCGCTTTACCAGATCACGCCGGAGCTTCGGGTTCCGCCGCGGGAGGACTCGGGCTGGTATCTGGGCGCTCTGCAAGCCTCCCATCCAGTCCGGGTGCTGATCGAGTTCGCCCTCCCGCCGCTGGAGCCGGGCTTTCTGGAAGTGGCCCGGCTGAAAGCTCGGGCTCGCATCCTGGGGAATCCGCCACAACTTGACGAGGCCGAACTGTCCGTTCAGGCCTATGCGCTTCCAGGGGAGCCTCTGATGGTTTCGCCTCCCGAACCGGTTCTGGAGGCGCTGTCTTGTGTGGTGATCTATCGGATGCAGGAGCAGGCCTGGGCGGATATCCAGGCCGGGAGGCGGGTGGCGGGCGCCCAGAAGCTTCGGCAGGTCGGAACCCGCCTGCTGGAGCTGGGGGCAAATGATCTGGCGCAGGAAGCGCTGGCGACGGCAACCCGTCTGCTGCAGGGCCGTTCGGTTTCCAGAAGCCAGCAGCTTGCCTTAAAATACAGGACGCGGATGCTGATGCTTCCGCCGCCCGAGCCGGGAGGGGGATCATGATCGAATGTCCGTTGTGCGGTCGGAAATATCCGGTCGGCGCGCTGTTCTGTCCGGAGTGCGGGGTCTACCTGCTCACCGGCGGGCCGTTGCGCACCGAGCCGCTGCCGGAGGGCGTATCCATCCCGGTGGAATTGCCGGTCAAGCCCCCTTCGGCGGAAGGGGCGGGCCCGCAGAATCTGGTGCTTCAGGTGCTGACCTCCGGCCGCCGCGTGGTGATCCGACCGGATCAGGAGGTTCTGGTGGGGCGGCTGGATGTGGGCCGGGGGATCTTCCCCCAGGTCGATCTGACCCCTGACGGCGGGCTGGAGGGCGGGGTCTCCCGGCGTCACGCCCGGATCTTCTTCCAGAACGATCGGTTCTACATCGAGGATCTGGGCAGCACGAATGGGACGTATGTAAACGGCGTCCGGCTGGAACCCTATTCCCCGCGCCCGCTGGGGGATGGGGATGAGCTTCGTCTGGGGCAGATCGCGATCCGCGTGGGATTCATGTAAATTCCGAAAGGATCTCACGGGTGGGAAGGGGGGATCCAGGGGGTGGGGTCGTTAGTTCATCATCTTCCTTCAAAGAAGCAAAATAGAAAGGGGAAGGCCCGATGGGGTATACGGTCCTGGTCCATCTGATGAACGCCGATCCGATTCTGGCCGAGGTCGAGCGTCTGCCGGAGCCTCAGGACCAGGTGTTGATCTGCACCAATGTCCGCCTCCGGGATGGCAAAGAGGTGCACTACATCGATCCGGAGGCTGTGCAGGTGATCATCCCCTGGCATCGCATCTCCTTCGTGGAAGTCCTGAGCTCGCGCGAAGAGGCCGAGATTATCAGCTTCGTGCGGGAGCGTTGAGATGGTCCACACCCCTATCCGACCGGAAACGTCAGAGCGCCGGCGGATCCTGATCGTGGACGATGAGGCCCGGGTGCGGCAGTTCATCCGCCTGAACCTGGAACTGGAGGGTTTCGAAGTTTTCGAGGCCTCGAATGGGCTGGAGGCGCTGGAGAAGATCAAGGAGGTGCTGCCGGATCTGGTGATCCTGGACGTCATGATGCCAGAGATGGACGGCTTCGAGACCCTGGAGCTGATCCGGGAGACGAGCGGTGTCCCGGTGATCATGCTCACGGTGCGGGCGGATGAAGCGGATAAGGTGCGGGGGCTTGAGCTGGGGGCGGATGATTACGTGACCAAGCCCTTCTCCCCTCGGGAGCTGGTGAGCCGGATCCGGGCCGTCCTGCGGCGGGTGGATACCCCGGCCACGGCGGGCGGGGCGATCCAGATCGATGATTACCTGACGATCGATTTCAACCGACGGGTGGTCATCGCCGGGGGGAAGGAGATCAAACTGCGGCCCACTGAGTGGCGGCTGCTGTATCATCTGGTGAACAACGCAGGCCGGACGATGACCCACGAGAACCTGCTGGCCAAGGTCTGGGGCTACGAATACCGGGACGAAACCCATTATCTCCGGCTTTACATTAACTATCTTCGCCAGAAAATCGAGCCGGACCCCTCGCAGCCTCGCTACATCCTGACTGAGCGAGGGGTGGGATATCGGTTTGTGGATTTCCGGGGTGGGGAGCTGGAACGGCTCAAACGCCGGGCGGCGGAACGTTCCGGGGCTTGAACAGGCTGATGATGTGGCCCGTCGGATATGTTATAATTAATCCTGAGGGTTTGGGGGGCGGAGTCATTCCACCTCTTATCGCAGGCTCTGAACGGCGTATAAATTGCATCGGGGCGTGGCGCAGCCAGGTTAGCGCACCACGTTTGGGACGTGGGGGTCGTCGGTTCGAATCCGACCGCCCCGACTGAGTGCGGGCGTAGCTCAGGGGTAGAGCGTCTGCCTTCCAAGCAGAAGGTCGCGGGTTCGAATCCCGTCGCCCGCTTCTTCCCGGGAAACGCATGATCGATCCTACCATTCCGCGCCGCGGGCCCGTAGCTCAACGGCAGAGCAGCCGGCTCATAACCGGTCGGTTGCAGGTTCGAATCCTGCCGGGCCCACTGGGGGAGGAGAGGCACTCTATCTCAACGCCAGGGGATGGGCGGTTCCCCGCTGGAGGCGCTCCCTGGGCTTCTTTCCCCCTGCTCATCCTTTCGCCGCTGGGAGGGAGCGATGGTGAACGATCGCCCGTGGTATCGGTTCTATGATCCAGGCGTTCCCCGTTCCCTGGAGTATCCCCCGATCCCCTTCTTTCGGTTCCTCGAGGACTCCGCCCGTCGTTTTCCGGATCGCCCCGCGCTGATCTTCAAGCCGGCCCACCAGGGATTCGCGGGGAGCGCGATGACTTACCGTGAGTTAAACGAGCTCTCCGATCGCCTGGCGGCCGCTCTCTATCACGAGCTGGGGGTGCGCAAAGGCGATCGAGTTGCTCTGATTATGCCGAACACGCCTCAGTTTGTTATCGCCTACTTCGCCGTGCAGAAGATCGGGGGCATCGTGGTGGCTACGAACCCCATCTATACCCCCCGCGAGCTGGAATACCAGCTGGCCGACTCCGGGGCTACCGTGGCCATCGTCCTCAGCCGGATCTATGAGCGGGTGAAATCCATTCAGCCCAACACCCAGGTCCGCCGCGTGGTCGCCACCCACATCAAGGAGTATATGAGCCCGCTGCTCAGGGTCCTTTACACCCTGGCCCGGGAGCGCAAAGAAGGGGACCGGGTGACGTTGCGGGACAACGATGTGTGGTTCCAGGACCTGCTCCGGCGTTACCGGCCGGATCAGCGGCCGGCGGTGGAGGTGGGGCCGGATGATGTGGCGATCTTCCAGTATACCGGTGGAACCACCGGGCTTTCCAAAGGCGCGGTGGCCCTCCATCGCAATATCGTGGCGAATGTCCTGCAGGTTCGGGCGTGGGATCCGAATATCCGGGATGGCCAGGAAGTGGTCATGGGCGCGCTGCCGCTCTTCCATGCCTATGGAATGATCGTGGCCCTGGGCTTGGCGATGCAGGCTGGCGCCACCCTGGTGCTGGTGCCGAACCCACGGGATCTGCATACGTTGCTGGATGGGCTGCAGCGGTATCGGGTGACGATGTTCCCTGGTGTGCCCACCCTTTACAACGCGATCAACAATCACCCCGACGTGAAGGCCGGCAAATACAACCTGCGCACCATCCGCGCCTGCATCTCCGGCGCCGCGCCGTTATTGCTGGAGATCAAACGCCGGTTCGAGGAGATCACAGGGGCGAAGCTGGTGGAAGGCTACGGCCTCTCGGAGGCGCCCACGGCAACCCATTGCAACCCTCTCTATGGGTTGAACAAGGAGGGGAGCATCGGGATCCCGCTGCCGGATGTGGATGCGAAGATCGTCAGCCTGGAGGATGGGGTCACGGAGCTCCCGCCCGGGGAGATCGGGGAGCTGATCCTCCGCGGCCCGCAGGTGTTCCAGGGCTACTGGAACCGCCCGACGGAGACCGAGAATACCCTTCGGGATGGATGGCTCTACACGGGCGATATCGCGCGGATGGACGAGGATGGCTATTTCTATATCGTGGATCGCAAGAAGGAAGTGATCAAGCCGGGCGGCTATCAGGTGTGGCCGCGCGAGGTGGAGGAAGTCCTGGCTCAGCATCCCAAGATCAAAGAGGTGGCTGTGGCCGGGATCCCTGATCCGCACCTGGGCGAGGCGGTCAAAGCATGGGTGGTGCTCCACGAGGGGCAGACGGCGACCGCCGAGGAGATCCGGGAGTGGTGCCGGGACAAGCTGGCCCCCTACAAGATCCCACGCTATGTCGAATTCCGAACCGAATTGCCCAAGAGCATGGTCGGCAAGGTGCTGCGTCGCGTGCTGGTGGAGGAGGAGCGGACGAAGGGCCAGGCGGACTGAAGGGATGCCCCTCGTGCCGCTTATCCGGGGTTCCGCAGTTGACTTTCCTCTCCCCGGTTTTTGGAGCGGGGCCGGGCGCCCTCAGTGCTCGGCCCCGCCTCTTGAGGGGGCTCTTCAAGGCTCCTCAGACCGGGGCGAATAGCGCGCCTCAGGAAGCGTTCACCTCGAGCTCCGGAGAGTATTCAGGATTTCGATCGTGGTCTCCGGCGATAATGGGGGAAGACGGATCAGGGCGAGGTTATGTTCCACGTGGGGAACCCGGCTCATCCCCACCAGGGCGGTGGTGATCCCGGGGGTGGAACGGACGAACTGGAGGGCCCGCTGGGCCTCCGAGAAGCCCTCCGGGAAGGTGCGTTGCATCCACAGGGGCCAGCTTCGGGTCAGGCGCCCCTGCATGAGCGAAGCGCTGGCCCACACAGTGATCCCGAGATCCGCCGCCACTTCCAGCAGTGTCCCCCATCCTTCTCCTCGAGGCTGGTTCCTTCGCAGAGCCGCTTCAGGCATCGCCAGATTGTAAGGGAGCTGCACGAAGCGGAAACGATGGTCAGGCCCACCGACCTCCCGGGCGATCGCCTCAACCTCCACCAGGGCCAGCGCATCCGGTGCATGGGCGGGAACCCGATAAGCGGTCCAGGTGGCCGTGCCGTAGAAGCGGATCCGCCCTTCGGCGGCGGCCTCTTCCAGGGCGGCGAAGGCAGCCCGCAGGCGTTTTCGGAACTCCTCCCTCGGGACCGCTGTGAGCTGTTCCTCCGGATTGTGAATGAAATAAATATCAATGGTCTCTAAGCCGAGGTTGTGTCGGCTCTGATCCAGCTGGTGGAGGAGGTAAGCGGGGGCGATGCAGTGGCCGCCCACGAAATCCTCCCGGCGGGCGATCCCGGTCCGCAGGAAATGTTCCTCGATGTAGCGCCATGGATCCTCCGGCCAGTCCCCTTCGTAAGGGACATACCCTCCCTTGGTGGCGATGATCAATTCCTCGCGTCGGAAGCCCTGGGCCATCAGGCGACGGAGGGCCTCGCCGACGCAGCGCTCGCTGCGCTGGAAGCGATAGTTGATCGCGGTGTCGATCACGTTGCATCCCAAAGCGACGGCGCGCTGGATCGCTTCCACATACCGGGCATCGGTCTCCGGATCCGCGTGTCCCAGATAGGTGCCGATGCCGATGGAGGACAGCCACAGCCCCTGGGCCTGGCGGAAGTATCCCGGGGCTGCCTGCTCATGAAAGCGCGCCGTATAGGCCTGGGTTCCTTCCGTCGTTGCCCATGCGGGGATCATGGGGCCTCCCATCGCCTGGGGGCTTTTGGGGTTGAAGGGACAATCCTCGGCGGACTTCCTCCTCGGGCAGGGTTTTGGAGGTGGGCGAGGTCACCCCTGGCGGCCCCGCCCATCCCCCAAACAGCGAAATCATTCGAGGGCCCGCCGGAGCTCTGCGGCATGATCCCGCTCGTGGTTCCCGAGGTGATAAAACATCTGCTCCACCGTCATCATTGCCCCGATGGCGTGTTGCCCTTCGATATCCAGCTGCTCCTCGCTCAGGGAATCGAGAAGGTTAAGCAACGCCTGGCGGGAGGCTTCCAGATCCTTCAAGATGTCCTCCACTTTCTGGTTTTCCCGCTTCTGCACCTGGCGTTCGTTCCAGAGATCCAGGTTGAAGCCCTCCGGCATGTATCGCTCGCCGGCCAGGACCCGCTGGATGCGGGACATCTGTCCGATCTCCGCAGCAGCCAGGTGGGCCAGCACCTGACGGGCCGTCCACTTCCCATGCTCACCCTGGACCGGTTTCTCCCAGTCGGCCTCCCGCAGCAGGGAGACGATCGCCAGCACCTCCGCTCGCGTTTGCTCCAGATGGCTTCGAATCGCCGCCTTGCGATCGCTCATGGACCCCTCCTTTTAAAGAAATGTTTCATGTTTCATGGGGTGTGAGGTTGCCAAAAGCGGCCCTGCCCACCCCCGAATCCCCACAAACGCAATAAGGCGCTACCGCCGACTCATCCGGCGTCTGCCCGCTAAAGGAGATTCCGGCTTCCGCGATGGCTCGGTGGCCATCCAGAGGAGCTCCGCCCCGAGCAGCAGTGTCCCGAACAGGAGGACCCATTCCCATCGCAACGCGCGCTGGAGGAAGAGCATGACGAGGGCGGAGGTCCAGAGCGCTCCCCATCCGCTGCGCCGCCACACCCGCTCCATCATCCGCTGGTGGCCTTCCTTCTCCAGCTCCGGAGCGCTGAAACGTCGATGAAGGAATTCCGTCGGAAACCAGAGCCCTCCCCACGCCGCCAGCCCGATCCCAATGGCGACCAGCAGCCGGGCCGGCGGCTGGTCGGGATACAGGCGCCAGATCGTGAAAATCGTGAGCGCCCATCCCAGGGCGATGGCGCTCAGAGCAAACAGCGCATGGTTTTGTCGCGTCATGGACTCCTTTCGGTGAACCCGGATTGCCATCCCCGGAGGGAAAGATCTGGGGGGCAGTGGGGCCACCTCTGAAGACCCCACCGCCCCCCAGCCGCCTGAATCGGAGGAGCGGCGAGTTCGTTCGGGGCCGGGTTTAGGCTCGCGATTCCTCCTCCACGTTCGAGATGGTTTCATAGATATGGGGTGGAGGGGAGACTGGCGCTTCCTGAATGCGCACCGCGCGGGCCAGCCAGCGTTCCGCTTCTGACAGACGCCCCTCATCGTTGGCGTGCACGGTGAAGATCGGCTCCCCGCGGCGTACGAAGGTCCCCACCTTTCGATGCACCAGGATCCCCACCGCGGGATCCACCGGTTCTCCTTTCTTCGTTCGCCCGGCGCCCAGGGCGACGGACGCCATACCGACCTCGTAGGCTCGCACCTCCGCCAGATAGCCCTCCGCCGGGGCCGGGATCTCGCGGATCAGCCGGGCGCGCGGGAGCTGTTCGGGGTCCTCGATCTGACGGATATCCCCGCCCTGAGCGGCGACGAGGGCCCGGAATTTCTCCCAGGCAGCTCCGGAAGCGAGCGTGGCCTCCGCCAGCTGGCGGCCCTCCTCCAGGTTCCTGGCGCGCCCTCCCAGGTGGAGCATGTGGGCGGCGATGGTCAGGCAGTGTTCCCGGAAGTCCGAAGGCCCATCGTTGTGGAGGGTGGCGATGGCCTCCTTCACCTCCAGGGCATTGCCCACCGCTTCCCCCAGGGGCTGGTTCATATCCGAGATCACCGCCGTCACGCGCCGGCGCAGGGAGGTGCCGATGTCGACCATCTGTCGGGCGAGGGCGCGGGCCTGATCCAGGGTTTTCATGAAAGCGCCATTCCCGACCTTCACATCCAGAACGATGGCGTCGGCCCCGGCGGCGATCTTCTTGCTCATGATCGAGGCGGCGATCAGGGGGATGCTGGGGACTGTTCCGGTGACATCCCGCAGGGCGTAGAATTTGCCGTCGGCAGGGGCCAGATCCGCAGATTGCCCGCAGAGGACCGCGCCGACCCGACGCAGCTGTTCCCGGAACTCCTCCACCGTGAGCTCCACCCGGAACCCTCGAATGGACTCCAGCTTATCGATGGTCCCCCCGGTGAAGGAGAGGCCGCGGCCGCTCATCTTGCCCACCGGGAGGCCAGCGGCGGCCACCAGCGGCACCACCACCAGGCTGACCTTATCCCCCACGCCGCCGGTGGAGTGCTTATCCACCACCACCGGGGCGATATCATGGAGATCCAGCACTCGTCCGGAATAGGCCATCGCCAGGGTGAGCTCCGCCGTCTCCTGGGGTGTCATGCCCTGGAAGTAAACCGCCATCAGGAAGGCAGCCGCCTGGTAGTCGGGGATCTCCCCCCGGGTGAACCCTTCCACAAAGAACCGGATTTCCTCCGGGGTGAGCTCCAGTCCATCCCGCTTCTTCTCGATAATGTCCACAGCGCGCATGGGATGCCCTCGCAGGAACAGAATGGGATTCCCCTTTCAATCTTAACCCACGTTCCATCGGGATGGATACGCGGGCACGAGGCCCATCTCTGTGAAGTGTATGGCATCCTGACCATCCGCGTCGTAAGGGTACCCTTTGTGGGTGCCCTGGGACGGGCATAAGGCCTGCCCATGTGAGGATTATGGTTCATGCTGTCGGGGAGAGGCGATCCGACGGTTTGCCTCTGCGCTTACCGTTTGCCATCACCCGCGTTCATGTGCAGAATCAGCAGAGGAGCGGGAGCATAGCTCCGGGGAGGCGAACGGATGCGAGAGAGAAGGATTTACATGCTGGATCCACGGCGGTATCGCCCGGAAGTCATCGCCGTGGCCTTTGCGAAAACCAGCCGTAGCCCGGAACCCTTTGATGTGATCGCGGAAAGCCTCAGCGAGGAAAGCGCCTCACAGTTCCATGAAAAATGGGTTGTCGGCTACGGCCACGCTTCGGTGGCTGAGCACGCCGTCCTTCATATCGCCTTCGAGAACATCTCCCGTCTGGCCGCCGAGGCCATCGAGGGGGTCCGGCTGGCTTCCTTCACCGAGAAATCCACCCGTTTTCAGATCCTGGACCGGGAATCGTTCTATGTGCCGCCGGAGATCGCTGCTTCTCCCTTCCGGGATGCTTATCGTGCGGTCGTGGAGCAGCTCTTCGAGACCTATCACGCCGCCCTGGAGCCCGTCGGACGGGTAGTGGAGGCATGGTTCCCGCGGCGTCCCGATGAGAGCGAGAAGGCGCATCGCACCCGGTTGCGCATCCGGGCGATGGATGTCTGCCGGTATCTGCTGCCCACAGCCACCCTGACCAACATCGGGATGACGGTGAACGCCCGCGCCCTGGAGCATGGACTTCGGAAGTGGCTATCGCATCCCCTGGAGGAGGTCCGCGAGATCGCCCGCGCTGTGAAAGCCGTGGCGCTTCAGGAGGTCCCCACCCTGCTCAAATACGCAGAGCCCAACGCATATTTGCAAAACAGCACGGCCCGGCTGCAGGAATGGGCGATGGCTCTTCCGGAGGACCCCATCCCGCTCGATGGGGTTCGCCTGGTGTCCTGGGATCCGGAGGCGGAGGCCCGTCTGATCGCCGCATGCCTGTATCGGTTCCGGGCGGTGAGCTTTGAGGCTGCCCTGGCCTGGGCGCGAGGGATCCGCCCGGAGGATCGGCGGAGGATCCTGGAGGATGCGCTGGGGGGTCGGAGCCCCTTCGATGTTCCGGTGCGGGAGCTGGAACACATCGTTTATACGTTCGATTGCCTGATGGATGAAGGGGCCTATTATGATCTCAAGCGCCATCGGATGATGACTCAGACCCCTCAGGCTCTGACCACCGCCTATGGTTATGCAATCCCGCGGGCCATGGAGGAAGCGGGGATGGGGGCGCGTTATCGGGCCGCGGTGGAGGCGGCGATGGCGCTGTGGGAGGCCATGCGCCCCATGGTTGGTGAGGCGGCGGCCTATGTGCTGCCGAACGCCGTCTACCGGCGCGTGTTGATGACCATGAACCTGCGGGAGGCCTATCATCTATGCCGGCTGCGGGGCGGGCCCAACGGCCATTTTGCCTACCGCTATATCGCGATGCGGATCTATGAGGCGATCCGCGCCGTGCATCCCACGCTGGCGGCCTATATGGGGTGCGAAGGTTATCCTTCCTCCGAGGAGATCGCCGCCCAGTTCGGCGGCGTATATCGAGGGGAGATGCAGGCTGCATAACTATCTTCGCTGGGCTTGGGGCAAACGTTTAGGGTTCTCCTGTCTGGGAACGCATTTCTTCTCTCCTTCCATCGGAAGAGAACCCGGTCCGCCAATCGCCCAGCCTCTTTGTCCAGAGTCCTGCTCTTTCGATCAGCCCGCTTTGTTGTAAGCGGTCGTCCCAACTCGTGGTGACGAGCTTTCGATTCGCGGAATAAGGGTCTGAGGACATGCCCAGGGCGCGTCCCCAGACCCTTAATCCCCAGCTTCATTTACAATGTGAGCACCATCGAAAATCTCATTAGGACTTACGCAGTTCGTTTCCCATGGGGGCAAGGATTTTTCTCCCCCCTCCCCACGGCCCAAAGGGCCGTGGGGAGGGGGGAGAAAAGGGGGTGGGGCCATTCCGTCCCACCCTTAGAGCTTTCAACTGCGTAACTCCTACTCATATTTACGACAGGGCAGGATCAGCCCGCATTCCCTAACCAGGAGGCGCATCGATGTCTGATCCACGCCTTCAAGCCCTGGAATACGTGCGGCGGAACCGGGACCGGTTCCTGGAGGAGCTGAGGGATTTCCTTCGGATCCCTTCGGTCTCCACGGATCCGGAGCATCACGCAGATATCCGGCGGGCCGCGGAATGGGTCGCCGATCGGCTGCGAAAGGCTGGGGCGGAACGGGTGGAGGTCCTTTCCACGGAGGGCCACCCGGTGGTTTACGGCGAGGCCCGTGCGGATCGGCCGGAGGCTCCTTCGGTGCTGATCTACGGCCATTATGATGTGCAGCCGCCGGATCCCCTGGACCTCTGGGAAAGCGGTCCGTTCGAGCCGACGGTGCGGGGCGAGAACCTTTATGCCCGCGGCGCTTCGGACATGAAGGGCCAGGTGATGGCTTCCATTGCCGCTTTCGAGGCCCTGGTTCAGGCCGGCCCTCTTCCTGTTCATGTGAAGTTCCTGATTGAGGGGGAAGAGGAGATTGGCTCTCCCAGCCTGCCGGCCTTCATCGAACGGAACCGGGAGCTCCTGCGGTGCTCGGTTTCGCTGAACCCCGACGCGGGGATGATCGCTCCGGATCTTCCGACGATCACCTATGGACTGCGGGGCCTGGCCTACTTTGAGCTCCGCGTCTACGGGCCTGCCCACGATCTGCACTCCGGGCTCTACGGCGGCGTGGTGCACAACCCGGCCCAGGCCCTTTGCGAGCTCGTCGCCGGCATGCATGACGCGGAAGGCCGGGTGACCCTCCCGGGGTTCTACGACCGGGTGCGCCCTCTAACGGACGAGGAACGGGCGGAGCTGGCCCGGCTGCCGATGGATGAGCGCTTCTATCTGGAGCTGACGGGCGCGCCGGCCCTGTGGGGGGAGGCCGGATATACCCCCATCGAGCGCATCGGGGCGCGGCCCACGCTGGAGGTCAACGGGCTCCTCGCCGGGTTCACCGGCCCCGGGGCGAAGACGGTGCTGCCAGCTTATGCGATGGCCAAGATCTCCATGCGGCTGGTGCCGGATCAGGACCCGGAGGAAGTTTATCAGCAGCTGCTCCGCTATCTGGAGACGCATGCCCCGAAGACGGTGCGCTGGGAGGTCATCCGCATGGCCGGGGTGCGGGCCTCGCTGACCGACCGGAACCATCCCGCGGTGCAGGCCCTGAGCCGCGCTCTGGAGGCCGTTTGGGGGCGGCGTCCGCTCTTCAAGCGAGAGGGGGGAACCGTTCCCATCGTCACGCAGCTCAAGGAGATCCTGGGGGTGGAATCGGTGCTGACCGGGTTCGGGTTGCCCGATGACAACTATCATGCCCCGAACGAGAAGCTGCACCTACCCACCTGGTCTCGAGGAATCGAGGCGCTGGTGCACTTCTTTTACAACTACGGTGAGCTTTGAAATGGGAGGCGGCCTCCCCCGCACCGAACGCCCTTTCCCATGACGGAACCGGCCTAAGGCGCTGGATACAACAAGGCCCCGACCGATCACCGGTCGGGGCCTTTTGCATCTTCTCAGGGGTGACCCCCGAGCGAGACGCTACATGCTGCGGGCGCTGTAGCCGGGGCCTTCCTTGTAGAACTTGTAGTTGAAGGGGATGTCCTCCCGCAGGTTGACCACCTCGCCGCCCGTGGCTTCGTAGCGCTCGATGTCTCCCGGTGCGCGCATGATCATGCGAACCTGACCGGGCTTCATGGTGTAGGCTTCGGGGACCTCGTCCTCGGGGAAGATGGCCTCGTAGGGGCACTCGGGGACACAGGCGCCGCAGTCGATGCAGGTGTCCGGATCGATGTAATACCAGGGCCACTGGTCTTCGGGCTTGCCGGGAACGATGCACTCGACCGGGCAGACCTGGGCGCATGCGCCATCGCGCAGACACAGGCTGGTAATGATGTGCGTCATCGCTTCCCTCCTGTGATAGGGTTACAGAATCCGGGCTCTTACGGGGTTCGGAGCGCCCGCAGCATCCTGTCGCCAGAAAAAGTTCGAAGCCATTCTATCCTGGAAGCAGAGACTGTGTCAATACCCTATGACTGACCTTCCGACCTGAGTTCCGATCCGCCCCAACCCCTTCCGGGCGGGTCGGAACCACCCGGATGAACGCCTCTCCATACGGGTGCCGCCGGTCCTGGAGAGCCCGCAGCGGGCGTTTCTCTTCGATCCGCCAGCGCCTTGTCCGAAGTCCCGCCCTGAGGTCAGCCGATGAGAAGGTCTTCTCGAGCGGGGGAGCTGGTTCGTCCTCTTTAAGCCACGCCATGCGGGTGGGGCAGTTCTCGCCCAGCAGACGCCCCACCGCTCGTATCCCCGCTTGTTCTGGATCGACGCGCAAGCCAAGGTTCTATAGGAAAAGGGGCGAGCGGGCAGCCCTTCTGACGTTGCGGGGTGCCGGGGTGGGAGAAGCCGATGAAGGGAATCGGGCATGGCGCTCAATCCGTCCAGCTGCTCGACCTCCCCGACAAAGCTGGGACACCCTGAAGCCTCCGCCCGGATGTTGACAGCAGACGGGGGATCCGGTATATTAAAGGCGTGGATGGCTCGGGATCGAACGAGGTCCTGGCCATCCCCCGGGGAGTCTTGACAAACGACCGGGGTTGTGCTATAAAATAAAGTGCGTCTGGATCCTGAACAAGCGAAAGCGTGGCGGGGCGCACGGTCGATTGACAGCGACGCAGGCCCGCCCCACCGTTATGGGGGCTGATCCTCATAACGGTTCGTGGTGTCTCTCGCACCTTAACAACTGAATTGTGGCAGGAAGTCCGGGGACGTCTGGCAGAAGTCTTGCGGTCGGACCTTACACCCCGGGAGGTCAACCTCCTGGGGATATAAGAGCCGACGGAGAGTTTGATCCTGGCTCAGGGTGAACGCTGGCGGCGTGCCTAACACATGCAAGTCGAGCGGGGAGGGGGTAGGCGCAAGCCGAGCCCTCTTAGCGGCAAACGGGTGAGTAACACGTGGGTGACCTGCCCCGGCGTGGGGGATAACCCTCCGAAAGGGGGGCTAATACCGCATACGCTCGACGGGGACGGCCCGTCGAGGAAAGGCCCGGGGAGGAGACGAACCGGGTCGCGCCGGGAGGGGCCCGCGGCCCATCAGGTAGTTGGTGGGGTAATGGCCCACCAAGCCGATGACGGGTAGCCGGCCTGA
>JAEVEY010000013.1 GCA_016842045.1 Candidatus Thermoflexus sinensis
GCGCGCCTTCGGCGCGCGACTCCCCCCAAAAAATAAAAAATATATTTATCCCCCCTCCCCACGGCCCAAAGGGCCGTGGGGAGGGGGGATCAAGGGGGGTGGGGCCATTCTACCTCTTCTCACGAGCCCCGAACTGCGTAACTCCTAAGACCGAAGAAGACCAACGGCGTAACTCTTAAGACGCCGATTCGCCTTTCACAACCCTCCAGAGGGAGCCTGCCGGCTTGCAGCAGAGCCAGTAAACATCAAATCCCATAACCTGACAACAGGGGGAAAAGCAAGATCGGCCAGGCGAGGATCGGGATTGTGGATCGCCACAAAACGCCCTGATTTCGCCCCCCGATCGCCCCGTCCCAAGCTGAGTTAAAATGTAGAGCGCATTCGGGAGAGGAGGCGACTATGGGAGGGACCGGACAACGAAAATCACATGGAGAACAGGTCCGGCTTCATGCCATTGTGCATGGCATTGTTCAGGGGGTGAACTTTCGGTATTACACCCGGTTACGGGCGGAGGCCCTCGGTCTGAGCGGCTGGGTGGCCAATCGCTCGGATGGCACGGTGGAGGTGGTGGCGGAAGGACCCCGATCGGCCGTGGAGGCTCTGCTCGCTTTCCTGCAACAGGGCCCGCCAGCGGCCCGCGTGGATTATGTAGAAACTTACTGGGAGAGGCCTACCGGTGAATTCCAGGGATTTCGGATCCGCTACGAGGTGGACTGAGGCTCAGGTGCAGCGCCTGGCCTGGGTCACCCTGCTGCTGTCCTTTGCGGCCTGCGTGGGGCTCAGCATCCTGGTCCCATGGCAGATCCTGATTTATCTTCGCACCTCCCATATCGGCACGCAGACCCGGGTGGCGGCCCTATCCGGGATCCTCCGTCTCGAGCATCCCGAGAGAGAGCCCGTGGCGATCACGCCTGGCGTTCCGTATTCCAGGCTGGTGGAAGGCGATCTTCTGATCACCGATGCCCAATCCCAGGGGCTGGTGATCTTCTCCGAGCCGTTGTTCTCCGCGCCTCAGGATCTTGCCGCAATCCAGATCTACCCGAACACCCAGGTGGAAGTGCAACGCGCGCGCTACCCCCGTTTCGGGATCAGTCCGGAGCCGGCGCGGATCACCCTCTATGTTCGCGCCGGCCGAATCCGGGCGATCCGTCTCGAAGGTCGTCGGGCGCTTGAGCTGGTGATCCAGACCCCCCATGGACAGGCGGAGATCCTCTCCGGGACGCTGGCCGTGGAAGTCCAGAACGACCGGACGGACTTCACCGTGCGCTCGGGCGAAGCCCGGGTGGGGAATGCCACCGGGATCCAGATCCTGAAGAGCGATCAACGGGCGCGGATCGGGCTGGATGGTCGGGTGGAAGGGCCGCTGGGAGCAGGGCGGAATCTACTGCCGGACCTCTTCCAGGCGCCGCTGCCCGTGCGAAGCGTGGATGAGCCGGTTCCGCCCAACCAGTGGGCGGTCTTCACCTTCGTGAAGCAGCCCGGGGAGAGCCAGGGGAATGTGGCTCAGACCACGGAAGCCGGTCGTCGCATCCTGACGATCTCCCGTTCTGGATTCGATCACGCCCAAACGGGGGTCTTTCTTGTCCTCAACCAGGATGTGCGGGATTTCCGCTCGCTTCAACTCCACATTACCCTGAAGATCCTCTTCCAGGATGTTGCGGTGTGCGGGGTGGTGGGAACCGAATGCCCCCTGATGATCCGTCTGGAATATAAAGATATCAACGGCACCGATCGCCAGTGGCTGCAGGGCTTTTATGCTATCGGAGAAGTGACCCCGCAAACCCCGGAGAGCTGCCTACCCCAGGTTTGCCCGCCTCCTTATAATGTTCATATCCGGGTTCCTCCTGGAGAATGGTATACCTTTGATTCGGGGAACCTCATGGAATCGCTGCGAGCCATTGGGGCGCCCCCGGCCACCCTAACCCGTCTGCGCATCTATGCCTCCGGGCACAGCTATTCTGTGATGTTCTCCGAATTGGAGCTGATCGGCGAGGAGTAATCCACTCTGCCTCGTGGCTTAAACGCCATCAACCCGGATGATACCCTGGCGGGCCAGGTTCTTCAGATAGGCCGGCTCCAGCCCCAGACCCTGAAGGATCTCCAGCGTATGTTCCCCCAGACGAGGCGGAGGGCCCATCGCGGCCAGCCGCTGGCCGTCCACCGTAAACGGCAAGCTGGGGCGTTCGTCCTGGAAGGCTGGGGCGAGGTCGGCCAGCGACCGGATGGCTTCCGCGGGCTCCAGCACCGGCTCCAGACACGCATCGATCGTCTCCCGAAGCGCTTCCCACTCCTGGCGGGTTCGGCTCTGAAACAGCGCGGCCACCTCCGGGATCAGCGCGGGATCGAAGGCGCGGGGGATCCACTCCGGACGGCCGACCGCCTCGCAGAAGGCCTGCCAGAAGGCAGGCTCCAGAGCCGCCAGTGCCATGGCCCCTCCATCCGCTGTGACATAGACCCGGTAACAGGGGAGAGCCCCATTGAGCGGCATTCCCTCCCGGGCTGCCGGAAGCCCAGCGCGATAGGCTCGCCAGAAAGGTTGCATCCAGGTCACCACGACTTCAAAGATCGAGGCGTCCAGAATGATCCCCCGGCCGGTCCGTTCGCGATGGAAGAGGCCGGCCAGCACGGCGATCAGCAGCGCCATCGCCCCGCCGAAATCGGCTACGGGCACGGCCGGCGGTATCGGAGGGCCCTCCCGCGGTCCGTTGAGTCCCAGGAAGCCGGCCAGCGCCAGATAATTCAGATCGTGCCCGGCCCGCTCCCGCCAGCGGCTGTTCGCTCCGTATCCGGTGAGGGAGGCATAGACCAGACGGGGTTGCTGGTTCAGGAGGAACTCCGGAGCGAAGCCCAGCCGGGCCATCACACCCGGTCGGAAGCCCTCCACGAGAACATCGGCGGATCGAACCAGGCGGAGGAAGAGCTCGCGGCCCTCAGGCTGTTTGAGATCGATGGCCACGCTCTTCTTACCCCGGTTCACCGCGGCAAACCAGGCGCCCACCCCCTCGACTAGAGGGGGCATCTCTCGAAGCCAGTCCCCTCCCGTCGGGGGCTCCACCCGGATGACCTCCGCGCCCATCGCCGCCAGCCATTGCGTAGCGAAAGGCCCCGGCAGCAATCGGGTGAGATCCAGCACCCGGATCCCGGATAACATCATGGCTTCCGTTCCTCCAGAGGCTGTTCTTTCATTCCGCTCGCCATCCCTCCAGGAGCCCTGCAGGGGGCGGCCTCGCCCTGCATCAGGAGAGCACCCCCAACTGCTTCTCTCCAACGTCCAGGCGGTTAGCGAAACAGATCATACGCCCGATCCCGAACCAGCTCGCGGGCGGAGCTTTCCCGGGGAGTGAAGAGGACGCCCCGGATCAGCACAGCGGGGATGCCTTCAGCGGCCTGTCCCAGCAGCAGCGTCGCCGCCGAGGCCAGCAGATCCCCTAACGCGACCTCCGTATGTTGCAGGGTGTAGCCGAACAGATCCCTGCGCCCTCGCCAGTCCTCCAGGGCGGGCAGGCCACTGACCCCGATCGCCACCCCGATCACGCCCTTGCGATGCGCCCGGCCGTGGCTATCCGCAATGACCACGCCGATATCCACGCCGAACCGCCGCCGGATCCCTTCCCGAATCCGACGGGCAGAGCCATCGGGATCCTCGGGCAAGCGGAGCACGATCTCTTCCCCTTCGGGAGCCACATTCGAGCGATCCACACCGGCATTGGCGCAGATGAACCCCAGCCGGTGTTCAACGATGATCAATCCCGGTCGTGCCCGGAGCACCTCAGCCGTGTCCCAGAGGATGACTTCCAGCAGACGGGGATCCTTGCCTGTGATCTGAGCCAGCTCCAGCGCACGGGGGGAGGGGATCACTTCCGAGAGGCGAACAAACCGACCTTCAGCTTTCGAAACGATCTTCTGAGCGACCACCAGCACATCTCCCGCCTGCGGCCCTTCCCAGCGTTGCAAGGCCTCCGCCAGCAGGGCGACCAGATCGTCCCCGGGCCGAATGATGGGCAGTCCCTCCAGCGGAAACAGCATAATTGGCTTCATGTTGACCTTCCCCGCGAGATCCCTGTGATCCGAATCCCTGCCCCCCGCCCTTTATAGCGGATATTGAGTCCGATCAGCACGGCTGTGAGCCCCTCGACGATGGGGGCGTTCGCCAGGGGGCCCGCGTCATAAGCGGTAAATCCAATGGCTTCGGCCAGGGCAATAACCCGGGCTTTGGCCTCCCGATGATCTCCCACCACCAGCACATCGCAGTCGGGGATCTCATCCAGATCATGCAGGTGGAAATGCGAGATATTGTGGAAGGCTCCCACCACCGGGGTTTCGGGGCCCAGGATCCGTTGGGCCTCGGCGGTTGCGGAGCCATCGGGCGGCGGAGTGTAACGGCGGGGATTCCGCGGATCCAGCGGGACCACCACATCGATGATCAGCTTATGGGCAAGGATGGCTCGAAGGTTCTGAAGGATCGAGGCATGGCCCTCATAAGGAACGGCGACCACCACCACCTCGCCCCACGCCGCGGCCTCCGCATTCGGGAAGCCGATGAGCTCTGCAGCAGGGGCCATCGCCCGCAGGCGCTCGGCCGTTTGGCGGGCCCGTTCCGGATCCCGGGAGCCAATCGCGACCGGGAAACCCGCTCGGGCCCAGCGGAGCGCCAGCCCCGAGCCCTCTTTTCCGGTTCCTCCCAGAATGGCAATGCGCGGACGGGAATCCATGGATGTGCCTCCATCCCCCTCATCTGAAAGTTCGTCTGCGCAGGCATCAGCAGTCGGCGGCTATCATTCATAGGGCAGCATTCGGTGGCCTTCCTGGCCCCAAAAGCTGAGCCCCAGAAGTTACAAGACAGGTTGCTTGTGACTTCTGGTCACCTGACGATTCCCATGCGCGATCCTCCATGTTGATCCGGTAGCAGATTACAACGAAGTGTCCTAAAATCACAAACGGAGCATGCGCCGGGCCAGAACCTGAACCGGGAGGTGCCGGATGGCACAGGACAAAGACCTGGAGGATCTGGAGTCTTTCTTCCGCCGCCTGGAATCCGATCCGGAGTCCATCGACGCGGAAACCCTCATCGGGGCGTTTCGAGCGATCCGCCGCTGGATGCTGATCTCCGCGATGCGCCTCCACATACTGGAGGAGCGGATGGCGGAGTTAGAAGCGGCCCGCCGTCGGCTGGAGGAGCGGATGGCACAACTGGAGGCGGCGCTGGAGGCCTTACAACGACGTTACGAGGAGAGCGAAGCCCTTCTCCGAGAGGTTCTGACCCATCACCTCTGGTGGAACCTCGCGCGAGGGGCCATGCCTCTGTTTTCCTCGAATTAACGAGGCGGGGTTAACCGCAGCTGCCGCTTTAGGGAAAACAGGTCGCTTGGCTGCCATCCTGGCAGTGCCCGCTCGGGTTCCGCGTGTGCCTCTTTCCACGCCGCGAAGCAGTATGGGAAGGGGGTCAATCAAGCCCCCCGCTGGCAACCGAGCAGGAATATATGGCGGGTGCGGGTCGCCTTCAGCGACCCGCACCCCACAAAAATTCCGCAAGCCAAAATCATCGGATGGGCAACTGCCCCATCCGTTTTTCTTGAGATGGTGAGGCCAGGGGCTTCGCCCCGGCCCTGCCACCGAATGATCTTAGAAGGACGGGAAGGCTACCTTTCCGCCCCAGACTCAGGCTCCATCGTGAGGGCAGCCTGCGCCTCCAGCACGCTTGCCCGGAAGTCCTCGAAACGGCCTTCGAGGATCGCCTGGCGCATTTCCTCCATAAACCGGAACATCGTGTAGAGGTTGTGCAGGGTGGTCAGATACATCGCCAGGGGTTCCCCCACATTAAACAGGTGTCGCAGATAAGCGCGGGAGAACCGCCTGCAGGTAGGGCATCCGCACGCCTCATCGATGGGACGGGGATCCTCGGCGTAAGCTGCGTTGCGCAGATTCAGGCGCCCGGCCCGCGTCAGGGCGGTCCCATGGCGGGCCACCCGCGTGGGCATCACGCAATCGAAGAGATCCACCCCTCGGGCCACCGCTTCCACGAAATCCACCAGGGTCCCCACGCCCATGAGATACCGGGGCTTCTCCTCCGGAAGCAACGCATCCATGAGCTCCAGTGTGCGATAGGTCAGGGGCTTGGGCTCACCGACCGAAAGCCCCCCAATGGCATACCCCGGGAAGTCCAGGCTGACCAGAAAGCGAGCGCTCCGGGTCCGCAGATCCTCAAAGACCCCGCCCTGCACGATTCCAAAGAGGGCCTGATCGGTTCGGGTATGGGCCGCCCGGCAGCGCTCGGCCCAGCGATGGGTGCGTTCCAGGGCCTTCACGTTGTAAGCGTAATCCATCGGCGGCGCGCACTCATCCAGGCACATGATGAGATCCGCTCCCAGGTTCTCCTGGATGCGAATGACCTTCTCCGGGGTGAATCGATGGAGGGAGCCATCCAGGTGGGAGCGGAAGGTGACCCCATCATCGTCCACCTCTCGCAAGCCCTGGAGGCTGAAGATCTGGAAGCCGCCGCTGTCGGTGAGGATCGGGCCGTTCCATCCCATAAAACGGTGCAACCCGCCCAGGCGGGCGATCCGCTCATCGCCGGGCCGCAGATACAGGTGGTAGGTATTGGCCAGGATCAGATGCGCCCCCAATGCTTCCAGATCCCAGGCGGGGACGGTCTTCACCGCCCCCTGCGTGCCCACAGGGGCGAAACAGGGGGTGGGGATGCGCCCGTGGGGCGTATCCAGAAACCCGACCCGTGCCCGCCCATCCCGGGCGACCAGGGTAAACTGGAAACCCTCTCGATGCATTCTAGGCTTCCTCCAGGCTTTACGGCTTCAGCGATGTTCCCATATTTGAGAACATTGTTTTTATGACGGCGGCCTCTCCGCCGCCATAAAAACACTGAAACAAGCGCAGTCGGTATTAGGAATTCCGCCGTTCAGGGTCTGCGAGAAGAGGTGGAAGGGCCCCACCTCCCAAACCCTCGGGAGGAAACCCACTGCGTAACTCCTGAGGTTTAAGGTTTAAAGATCCTCCCGCCACGGCCCCAGGTAAGCCATGGCTTCTTCCCGATCCCCGTCCATCACCAGATGGAGATAGCGCCCACCGGTCGCCTGGGGGATGTCAATGACCCTGACGCAGGAGGCGTAGCGGGCTTCCTCGGGCAGCAGGGCGAGCAGGTGATTGGGCGCCTGGAGGAAGAAATCGGCCCGGAAGACGGCCCGCTCATCTTCCGGGAGGATGGCCAGGGGGTAAATCCGAGCCTCGATCAAATCGCGGAAGAAATGGGTCCCGTAGGAAAGCTCCGGCGCGCCCTGGGCGCCCCGCAACCCGATTTCCACCAGGGCTCGCGCGTTGTAGATATCGGCGTAGCCGACTTTCACCCCCAGATAAGGGTTCACGCTCCCCCAGCGGCCCGGCCCGATCAGGATGAACCGCTCCCCCGCCAGCCGGCGGTTCAACCGTCCGATCACCCGGGCGATTTCCAGCCGGTCACTTAGCTCCGGGATCCGGGTGTAGGCCATCGGATCCACGTAGATGACGTAACGGATGTTATATACGGCCCCGTGGGGCACCATATGATAAGAGGTGAACAGGACATCCTCGGCCGGGATGTCCTTCGGCACACGGGGGCTGGTGGCCTGCTCGCGGTCGGTCTGAGGGCGGCACTGAAGCAATCGGAGCATGGGCCGGAGCGGTCGTCCCCCCTCCAGAAGGACCGCGAACTCCACATCGACGGGCCGGCCATAATAGCGCTCCAGCTTGCGCAGCACCGCCCGCATCAGGGGCACAAAGTCCGTCTCCTGAAGCAGACGGTCGAAGGTGATCACCAGCGAGCGGGGATCCACATTACGCCCAATGATAGGCTGAAGATAATCCCCCTTGTGGACCATGGCCAGATAAGCCAGGCCCGGGTAATCCCCCGCCAGGACTTCATCAACAGGCAGGGTCCGGAAGGTGTTGTCCTCCAGATCAAGGACGTCGATGAAATGCTGGGCATAACGAGCGACCGCCTGGGGATCCTTCTCCGGACGCAGGCCGGGGTGGCTGAGGGCGACCATGCGGGGGTAATCATGGGCCACCCGTTCCACCGCCCGGGTGCCCAGCCCCACCACCATCCGCACGAAGCCATCTTCCCGACGGATGCGTGGGCTCCACCGGAAGGGGTTTCGGGAATAGGCGACCCCGGCCACCGGCGGGAAGAAGTAGCGACCGTAGCGGGCTCCCTCCACTTTCTGGAGCAGGACGGCCATCCGCTCGTCGTAATCCACCAGCCCCACGTGCCGCCGGTAGATCAGGGGGTCGGGGTGGAAGACGCTGGCGTAAACCCGCTTGATGGCCGTCAGCAGCGCCTCCAGGTTCTCCTCCAGGGAACCCTGGTTGGGGCAGAAATGGCTCTCATATTTTCCGGCGAAGGAGGCACCGAAGTTATCTTCCAGCAGGCTGGAAGAACGCACGATGAGCGGATGCGGACCGACCTCCCGAAGCACCTCCCGCAGCTGCTGGACGAACCAGGCTGGGAAGCGCCCCTCCAGGAAGGCGTGCTGCACCTCGGGGAACTCCGCCCGGATTTCCTCCTCGGTCTTGTATTTCTGGTTCAAATAGGGAAGCAGCCCGTTGCGTTCCATGAACTCATAGAAGACGTCGGCTCCGATGAACCAGGATTCCGGGATGCTCACCCGCCCGGCCAGCGGGAAGGGATCCTCGGGATCCAGCGTTTGCAGGACCCGCCAGGCCAGCATCATCCCGGCCGCCTTGCCCCCGATCTTCCCCTGCCCGATCCGCCGTTCATAAATCGCCCGCAGGTCCGAGGCAGTGAAGTGCTCTCGGGCGATCCCCACAAAGGCAAGCTGATCGCTGATGATGCTTTTAATGAGGACAACCCGGATCTCTTTCAGATGGGGGAGGACCGCTTTGCGCTGCTCCGGGGGGGCCGCCTCGTAGGCCTCCGCCTGGGTGAAAAGCGCCTCCACCGGGGCCAGCTCCGGATTGAAGGAGAGAATCGGCCGGTGGCCCGGCGCCCGCTCCTCTAACACAGAGCGGACGATCTCCACGAACAGGCTGTGAGGGAGATTATAAGCGAAATAGAACTCCGTTAACTGGTCCCGGATCTGGGCCAGCCGCTCCTCCCATTCCTCCGCCGACTCCTGACCGAAAGGATCCGTCAGCCCCTCGAGACGCTGGGAGATCAGGGCCTTCTCCCGGACCTCGGCCTCGAAGGCCTCGGGGGTGATGATGCCGCGGGCGAACAGCTCCTGGCGCATCCGCTCCCGGATCCGGCGGGCCAGGATCGGGTAGCGCAGGATCTCCAGGTGCAGGGCCAGGGCCGGCGGTAGATGCCAGGGGTATCCGTGCTCGCCGTCCATCCGCTCTCCACACATCTCGTGGATTCTGGATTTTGAGCATAACGCGAGCGCGGAAGGTGGTCAACATCGGAGAGAAGAGCGACAGGGCATTTCCGTCATCATGTCGTTCGGGTCCAGGGATCCCCCCTCTCCACGGCCCGAAGGGCTGGGGGGAGAGGGGATCAAAAGCATTTGGGGGGCGAGGCCCCCTGTTCTCTGTGTGAACACCGATGACGGGCACTCTGCTTCGTGCCCTACTACAAACAGGGGTTTTCCTGCTCGTAGTAGGGTATGTCAGTGCCTGCCCTTCCTGTGAACACTCATAGCGGGCGCTCGCTTTGCTTCATGCCCGACCACGAAACTCAGCATCCGACCCGGCCTCAAAAATCCGGGGGCGGAAATCAACCGCGTAACTGCCACGCTGGATTAAAATGAAAGGATATGGGAGGACCTCAATGGGCGAGCCGTGGGTTTTTTGTGACGAAGTGATCATCGAAGTGAAAGCCGGCGACGGCGGGGACGGCTGTGTCTCGTTTCGGCGGGAGAAATATGTCCCCATGGGTGGACCGGATGGGGGCGATGGGGGCAAGGGTGGGGATGTGATCCTGCGGGTGAATCCCCACCTGAACACTCTGGCTTACTATTATCGCCATCGCCACTTCCGGGCAGAGAACGGCCGTCACGGCCGCGGAGGTCGGAAAACGGGGGCGAGCGGAGAGGATCTCATCCTGGAAGTGCCGCCCGGCACCGTGGTTCGGGATGCGGATACCGGGGAGATCCTGGCGGATCTCACGGAGCCCGGGCAAACCGTGATCGTGGCCCGGGGCGGGCGGGGCGGGCGAGGAAACGCCGCCTTCGTCAGCCCGACGAATCAGGCACCCCGGATCGCGGAGCGCGGGGAACCGGGGGAGTTCCGCCGTCTCCATCTGGAGTTGCGCCTGCTGGCCGATGTCGGGTTGATCGGCAAGCCCAACGCCGGGAAATCCACCTTGCTGGCCGCGGTGACGGCGGCCCGGCCGAAGATCGCGGATTACCCCTTCACCACGCTCCATCCGCATCTGGGGGTCGTGGTGCTGGATGATACGGCTTCCTTTGTGCTGGCGGACCTGCCGGGCCTGATCGAGGGCGCCCACCGGGGGGTCGGCCTCGGGCTCGCCTTCCTGCGCCACGTTGAGCGCACCCGGGTCCTGATCCATCTGCTGGACGGCCTCTCCCCGGATCCGGTGGGGGATTACGAGGCGATCCGGGCGGAACTGGGCTTTTACAATCCGGATCTGCTCCAGCGGCCGGAGATCATCGCCTTCAACAAGATGGACCTGCCAGAGGTTCAGGCCCGGTGGCCGGAAGTGGAAGCGGCCTTCGCCGCACGAGGTCTTTCCGTTCATCCGATCTCGGCGGCAGCGAAACAGGGCACCCGGGCCCTCATGTGGGAAGCCTGGAAGCGGTTGCAGGAGGCCCCGCCGCCACCCCCATTGCAGCCCACCGCCCCGCCTCTCCTCCGACGCGAGACCCCAATCCAGGTCCTCCGTGAGCGGAATGGATGGCGGGTCCTGGGAACGGCGGCCGAGAAAGCGGTGCGGATGGCCCATCTGGATTCCGAGGAGGGCCTGTTGCATCTTCACCGCCAGCTGGAGCGATTGGGGGTCATCGAAGCCCTGGAGAAAGCAGGGGTCCGGCCTGGGGATACCGTCTATATCGGCGATGTGGAACTGGAGTGGGTGGACTGGGCGGATGTAGGGAAGCGTTCGTAACAGCTCCACTTTCGCGGAATCCGGAGTGCTCCGAATGAACCGCCTGGGCCTGTTGGGAGGAACCTTTGATCCGCCCCATTATGGTCATCTGGTGCTGGCGGAGCAGGCCCGGATCCAGCTGGGCCTGGATCGGGTGCTGTTCATCCCGGCGGCGCAGCCTCCGCATAAACCGGCCGCGGAGGTCACGCCGATTGAGCATCGTTTGAACATGCTGGCCCTGGCCATCGCGGGGAATCCGTTTTTCGAGATCTCCCGGGCCGACATCGATCGCCCGGGCCCCCATTACACGGTCGATCTGCTCGCCCACCTGCGGGCCGTTTATCCGGATGCGGAGTTCTTTTTCCTGATGGGATCCGATTCGCTGGTGGATCTCCCCCGGTGGCGTGAGCCTCAGCGTCTGATCCAGATGACCTGGCTGGCAGTGATGCCACGGCCTGGATATGTGGTTCACATGCCACTTCTGGAACAGGCATTGCCGGGAATCAGCAAACGGCTGCTCTGGCTGGATGCGCCGTTTCTGGACATCGCTTCCCACGATCTGCGGCGGCGTGTGAAAAGCGGCGGCTCGATCCGGTATCTGGTTCCCCCTGAGGTCGAGGCCTATATCTATACTCACGGCCTGTATCGGAACGCGGCGGCCTTCCCCCGTGAGGAGCACGGATAGGAGTCACGCCGTAGAGCTCTGCGCCCGGAGGGGAAGGGTGAGGCGCACGATCCAGCTGGTTGCCATCCAGATGCGCGGGTCCCCTCAGGATGGATCTTCCCCGGCAGCCTTCGCCTCCCGGATGGATGGGCTGATGGCCCGCGCAGCGGACCGCCTGGATCCGCGGGAGCCCGCGCTGGTGGCTTTCCCGGAGGATGTGGGGCTGCTGGCGGCGCTGGCCGTTCTCCCCCCCAAGATTCAGCGACAGCCCACGATGGCAGGGGCGATGACTTTCGCCCTGCGCCAGCGATTTCTCCCCGCTCTCCACCACCGGCTCCGCTATCGGGTCAGCTGGGCCCGCGCCCTGTTGCTGGCCCTCCAGCCACTGCTCGCTCGGGTTTACCTGGAAACCTTCTCCACCCTCGCCCGGAAATATCGGGTTTACCTGGTCGCTGGCTCCGCTCCACTGGCGGAAATCCCGCACGCCCCCGGATCTCACCCAGGGGCCCGGCGTCCTCGGGGACCCGCCGTCTACAACACCGCCGCGCTCTTCGGGCCTGACGGATCCCTGATCGGCCTCCAGCGGAAAGTGGCGCTGATCGATCTGGAAGGCCCCCAGGGCCTGGATCTGACCCCCGGGCCTCTGGAGGAGATCCGGGTGTTCCCGACCGAGGTCGGCCGGGTGGGGATCGCGATCTGCCTGGATGCCTTCGCGCCGGAATCCCCGGTGCGGGAACAGCTGGCCCGCTTCGGGGCGGAGATCCTAGTCCAGCCCTCCGCAAACCCGGGGCCCTGGACGCCGGAGCAGCAGGCGGACTGGCTTCGAGGAGCCTGGGCCGCGACGGTTCAGGAGGGACGCTTCGTTTACGCCATCAATCCCATGATGACGGGGGTCCTCTTCGATCTGGGCTTTTACGGGCAATCCGCGCTCATCGCGCGGGATACAGCCCTGGCGCGCGGGGATCAGGGGTATCGGGATATCGGCCCGATGCCCGGCTTCCTGGAGGTCGCGCAAAAGGAGGATTCGGAGGAAATCCTGGTCGCGCGCGTGCCGCACCCGGAGGAATACTCAAAAGTGTGAGCCTGGGGGGCGCTCCCCAGGCCCCCCAAATTCACGATCCCCCTCCTCACGGCCCTTCAAGTATTAGAGATTTGATCTCCCTTCCTCGATGTGTTATCATTACAGCAAATAATGCACACATGATGTTGCCCTCTGGAGGAAGCGATGATTCGAACCCAAATTCAGCTGGAGGAGAAACAATATCAGGCTTTGAAGGAACTCGCAGCGCGCCAGCGAACCTCGATCGCGGAGTTAATCCGCCAGGCGGTGGATGAATGGCTGAAGAAGGTCAGCGAGGTTCCCGAGGCGGAACGCCGCCGGCGGGCGATTGCCGCTGCGGGCCGATTCCGGAGTGGAGTAGGAGATCTGGCGGAAAAGCATGACGAATATCTGGCTAAGATTTATGAGGGGGAGATCGAGGCCCAATGAGGATCTTCGTCGATACCTCCGCTTTTCTGGCTATCATAGATGGAGATGATCGTTTTCATCCTCTGGCTCTCCGGTTCTGGGAACAGCAGCTGTCCGGATCAGCTGTACTTCTGACCAGCAATTACGTAGTTTTAGAGACCACTGCCCTGATCCAAAACCGGCTTGGCCTGGAAGCGGTTTCGGTATTCCACGAAGAAATGCTGCCGGTGATTTATCAGGAGTGGATCAACCCGGACCTCTACCAGAAGGCCGTTATGGCCTTGCTGGCCGCTCGCCGTCGGGACGTCAGTCTGGTCGATTACACGAGTTTTGTGCTGATGCGCCATCTGGGTATCCGCACGGCCTTTACCTTTGATCGCCATTTTGCTGAGCAAGGATTTGAAACTTTGCCGCCGAGATAAAATCGCACCCCACGTTGTTCGCATGGACCATGACGCGGAAAAGCGTAGCAAAAGCAAGCGCGATCGAGCACGCGGCGCGATCCTCTTCCATTTCAGCCCCAGCCTGTAACAGGGCAACCCGGGTCAAACGGATCAGCATTGCTCCTTCCAGATTTGATTTTTTGGTTTTGGTCCTTTGGGGATAAAGGGGGGTGGGGCCATTGGCCCACACCATCTCACATCCTCAGAACAAATCTGGATGAAGCAATACAATTGCAAGAAGAGTATGGGAGAGCTCGATGATGCGTCTGGAAACAGCGGAAGGCCTGATCACGCTGAACCTGCAGCGGGGCTCGCTCTCCCTCCATCTGTACGGGCGGGATGTCCTCGCCTATGACCGGGCCGGCCGGCTCTGGAGCGCTACCCTCGGGGAAATCACCTATCGCCGGGGGCTGGACAATCGTGTGCAGATGCTCCAGGCGACCCCGGAAGGAACCCGGCGCAGGTGGCTGGCACGGGAGGAGATCCGGCGTCTGGAGGACGAGCTCGCCAGCCGGCTTCGATCGCTCTGGCGCATCCTCTCTGAGGGTTCGTTCCGATGGATCACCCCTCCACCTGATGAGCCGACGTGGCGGGATACCCTTCTGGTGCTTGAGCGAGCTTCTTATATGGATTTCGAAGCCCTGGAGATGGATGCTCATCGCTTTGCGGAAGTCTACGCGCCCATCGGGATCCTCCCCCCGGATCAGTACCTCTCGCTGGTCGTCCAGGCCACGACGGGATGTCCATTCAACACGTGCATCTTTTGCGGCTTCTACCGGACCGTTCCCTTCCGGGTTCGCTCGCCGGAGGCCTTTGAAGCTCACCTGAAGGCAATTCGGGATTTCTTCGGGGACGGGTTATGGATGCGGCGGACGATCTTCCTGGGCAGCGCCAACGCCCTGGCGATCCCCATGCCCCGCCTGGTTGCCCTCCTGGAACGATTAAGGCGGATCTTCCCGGTACAGGCGGGTCGGGAGGGGGATGGGTTCGCGGGGATTTACGCCTTCCTGGATGGCTTCACGGGGTTGAAGAAGACGGTTGAAGATTACGAACAGCTGCGCGCTCTTGGCCTGCGTCGGGTTTATATTGGCCTGGAGAGCGGGCATGAGCCGTTGCTGGCGTTCCTTCGGAAACCGGCGACGGCCGAGCAGATGATCGAGACCGTGCGGCGCCTGAAAGCCGCGGGCCTTCAGGTGGGCGTGATCGTGATGATCGGGGTCGGCGGGGATCGCTTCGCCAAAGGCCATGTGGAAGACACCCTGGCGGTCCTGAAGGCGATGCCCCTGGGTCGCGGGGATCTGGTGTATCTTTCCGACTTCGTGGAAATCCCGGGCACGCCGTATCGAGCCCAGGCGGAGGCGTTGGGGATCCGCCCGCTCTCCCCGGCGGAGCGGCGGGCACAGGCCGAAGCCATCCGCGCTGGCCTGGCGCGTGCGGACGGGAAAGGTCCCCGGGTTGCCCCTTACGCCCTGGAAGCGTTTCTATATTAATTAGGATTTACGCAGTTCGTTTCCCTTGGGGGCAAGGATTTTTCTCCCCCCTCCCCACGGCCCTTTGGGCCGTGGGGAGGGGGGAGAAAGGGGGGTGGGGCCATTCCGTCCCACCTTTAGAGCTTTCAACTGCGTAACTCCTATTAATTTTGCAGGTGCAGGACGACTGCGAGCAGTTGTCCTGCACTTTAATCCCGCTCCATCGAGTTTTTGGGGCTGGGACGGGCGCCTTCGGCCCTCGTCCCAGCCCCAAAATCATGTGATCCCCCTCCCCGCAGCCTTTCGGCCGCGGGGAGGGGCCCCTTAACTCCTCCCGGACGGAGATCAACGACGCAAGTGTAGGACAACTGCAAGCAGTTGTCCTGCACTTAATCTCGTTCCTCCGGGGTGCGGGGCTCCCCGCGCAGCCCCCGGGCGACCAGGCCGTGGACCTTCAGCGGCAGCCCGAACAGCCGGATGAAGCCGGCGGCGTCTTTGTGATCGTAAGCGCCCACGGTGTCAAAGGAGACGATATCTTCCCGATACAGACTGTAGGGGGAGCGCCGGCCCACAACGAAGACGTTCCCCTTATAGAGCTTCAGCCGCACTTCCCCCGTGACACTGCGCATGACCGTCCTCACGAAGGCATCCATCGCCTCCCGCAGGGGGCTGAACCACCAGCCGTAATAAACCAGCTCGGCATAACGCAGCGCCAGGCCCTGCTTGAAATGCATGGTCTCGCGATCGAGGCACAACGTTTCCAGCGCCCGCAGGGCCTCCACCAGGATGGTGCCCCCCGGCGTCTCGTAAACGCCGCGGGACTTCATCCCCACCAGCCGGTTCTCCACCAGATCCACCCGCCCGATGCCGTGCTTCGCGCCCAGAGCGTTGAGGGCTTCCATCAGGGGGACCAGCCCCATCGGCTGGCCGTTCAGGGCGACGGGGACCCCCCGTTCGAACCTTAGGGTGATGATCTCCGGGGTGTCCGGTGCCTTCACAGGATCCACGGTCCACAGGAAGACATCATCCGCAGGTTCCCAGTCGGGATCCTCGAGCGGGCCGCCCTCGTGGGAGACGTGCCAGAGGTTGCGGTCGCGGCTGTAGCGACTGGTGCTCCATTCGATCGGGACGCCGTGCGCTCGCGCGTATTCATAGGCTTCCCGACGGGAGGTGATCGACCACTCCCGCCACGGGGCGATCACCCGCAGATGAGGCGCCAGGGCCTGATAGGCCAGCTCGAAGCGGACCTGGTCGTTGCCCTTCCCGGTCGCCCCGTGGGCCACCGCGTCAGCCCCTTCCTGGAGGGCGATCTCCACCTGATGCCTGGCGATCAGAGGACGCGCCATCGCGGTCCCCAGCAGGTATTTGCCCTCGTAGACAGCGCCGGCCTGCACCGTAGGCAGCACGTAATCCCGCAGGAACTCCTCCCGCAGGTCCCGGACGATCACTTTCGATGCCCCGCCGGCATAAGCCCGTTCCTCGATCCCCTTCATTTCCTCCGCCCCCTGGCCGATGTCGGCGCAGAAGGCGATCACCTCACACCCGTAGGTCTCCCGCAGCCACGGGATGATGGTGGAGGTGTCCAGACCACCGGAATACGCCAGCACCACTTTGCGAACCATTTCTGCCTCCTGAAAGACCTGGATTTCCTGCCGGGCGCTTCTGTTTGCAGCCGCCCAGCTTTTTTCTCATCCCACCTGAAGCACCATGGCGACCTCATCGCAGCGTTCCCGCAGCGGACAATGGATGCAATCCCGCCACACTTTCTCCGGGAAGCGGTCTCGCTCCGCGACCGTGAAGCCCAGGCGCTCGAAGAAGGGAACCGCCCGGGTGAGGGCGAAAATGGTGCGCGCGCCGGCGGACCGCGCCCGCTCCACCAGCGCCTGCACGATCGCTCCCCCTACCCCGTTGCCCTGATAGGCCTCCTCCACCGCCAGGGAGCGAATCTCCGCCAGCGTGGGGGACATCCACACCAGCGAACCGCAGCCCACGATCCGGCCCTCCACCTCCGCCACCATCCAGTCCGGGAGCGTGGTGGCGATCTCTTCCACGCTCCGTGGGAGGAGCCATCCCCGTCGGGCATATTCGTTCACGATGGCGTAGAGGATCGGGATATCCCCCGGATGGGCAGGCCGGATACGCATGGATTTCCTCCCTTTCATGCCATCTGCGATGATGGGGCTGGACTTTGGACCAGGCGGGCCGGGCGTCCGGCTGTCCGGATCCTCCCCGGATGGGAGCGGAAGCCCTATAACGCTCTAAGTCGCCATCGCTTCCTGGAGGATCGCGACGGCCTCATCGATCTGAGATTTCTCGACGATGAGCGGGGGAACCATCCGCACGACGTGGTCGCCCGCTGTCGCGAGGAGCAGCCCCCGCTCCAGAGCAGCCATCACGACCGCTCGCGCATCTCCTTCAATCTCGATCCCCACCAGGAGGCCCCGGCCCCGGATCTCCTTCACGCCCGGCAGTTCCGCCGCATGCAGGCGCTCCGCCAGATACGCTCCGGCTTCCCGCACGCGGGCTAAGAAGGCGGGATCCCGGAGGCGCTCGAAGACATGAAGGGCCACCGCGCTCACCAGCGGCCCGCCGGCGAAGGTGCTGCCATGGTCGCCCGGCTGCAGAACGGCAGCCACCTTCTCCTTCATCAGCACGGCACCGATAGGCAGACCGTTGGCCAGGGGCTTGGCCACCGTCAGCAAATCGGGCTCCACCCCATACGCCTCATATGCCCACAGCGTTCCCGTGCGCCCCAGGCCACACTGCACTTCATCGAAGATCAGGAGAGCTCCGACCGCATCGCATCGCTCCCGCAGGGCATGCAGGAACTCCGGCGAGGCAACGTGGACTCCTCCCTCCCCCTGGATCGGCTCCACGATCACGGCGCAGGTTTCTGCGGTGATCGCGGAGCGGGCGGCTTCCACATCGTTGAAGGGAACGAAGGTCACACCGGGGATCAGGGGAGCGAAGGGCTCGCGGTAGGCAGGCTTCTCGGTAACGGAAAGAGCCCCCATCGTGCGCCCGTGGAAACTGTGAGTGAAAGCAACGAAGCCGGTCTTACGGTTATTGAAATGCGTTCGCGCGAACTTCCGGGCGAACTTCAGGGCAGCCTCCACGGCCTCAGCCCCGGAGTTGCAGAAGAAGACGCGGTCGGCAAAGCTGTGGGCGACCAGAGCTTCCGCCAGGCGCAGATGGGGTTCGGTGTGGTAGAGGTTACTGAGATGGACCAGCCGTCGGGCCTGCTCGGCGATCACCTGTGCGACCCCGGGATCCGCATGGCCCAGGGCGCACACCGCGATCCCGGCCACGAAATCCAGATACCGCCGGCCAGCCGCGTCGTAGACATACATTCCCTCGCCGTGCGTGAAGACGATAGGTGGCCGCCGGTAGGTCGGCGCCAGCACCCGATCCGCAAGCGCCACAAGCGCTTCCGCGTTCATGCGCTCATCCCTCCCCCACGATCTCCGTGCCTCCTTCTCGAAGACCGGCCAGGTTCGTGATCCGCACCCGGCGCACGCCGGCCGCGAGGGCTTCCAGAGCGGAGCGGACTTTGGGGATCATGCCGTCGCGGATAATCCCGGCGGCGATGAAGGCCTCGGCCTCCTCTGCATGCAGCAAAGGTCGAATTGTATCTCCCACTCGAACCCCCGGCACATCCGTGAGGAAAACGAGCTCATCGGCGGGGAGCGCGGCAGCGACCGCCGCGGCCATCTGATCGGCGTTAACGTTGTAAAGCCCCTCCGGCCCCAGCCCGATGGGGGCGATCACAGGTAGGATCCCCTCCGCGATCCAGCGTCGGAGACGTCCGGCATCCACCGCCGTCGGCAACCCCACCCATCCCAGATCAGATAGAGGGGTCACCCGCACCAGGCCCAGATCCGCTCCGCATATCCCCAGGGCCGGCAGACCAGCCCGGGCAAGGGCGGCCACCAGGCTCTTGTTGGTCAGCCCGGCCAGCGTCATCACGGCCAGCTCGCGGGTCTCATCGTCCGTCACCCGCAGGCCGCCGACATAGCGCGGGGTGAGGCCGATCCGTTGCTGCCAGGCGCTCACGGCCTTCCCCCCGCCATGGACCAGGACGGGCAACGGCGAACTCTCCTTCAGGGCGGCGATCAGGCCCTCCAGAAACGCCGGCTGGTCCAGTTCATGGCCTCCGATCTTGATCACGCGCATCGCGCCTCTTGCCTCCCTATTGCAATCCAGCTGTCTCCTCCAGCCCGAACATCACATTGAGATTCTGCACCGCCTGCCCGGCGGCGCCCTTGATCAGGTTGTCGATGGAAGCGGTCAGGATGGCCAGACCGGCTTCCGGCACGCCGGTCACGGAGAGCACACAGAGATTGGTGCCCACGCTGTGACGCAGCGTCGCCAGAGTTCCCGGCGGCAACACCTTCACGAAGGGCTCCGGGCCGTAGGACTCCACAAGCAGATCCCGAACCATTCCCTCGGTCCAGCCGGAGGCCAGGGGCACGTAAATCGTGGCCAGGATCCCCCGGGCCACCGGGAGCAGCTGAGGGGAGAAGACCAGCGGACCATGAGCGCCGTTGAAGGCGTGGAGCATCTGCTCGATCTCCGGCAGATGCCGGTGGGCCCGGCCGATGTTATAGGGGGCGAGGTTCTCGTCCACCTCCACGAAATGTGTGGTCAGGGAAGGTTTGCGACCCGCCCCCGAGACCCCCGATTTGGCGTCCACGATGATGGGGCCGGGGCCGATGGCACCCGCCCGGGCGAGCGGGAGCAGAGCTAACAGGGTAGCCGTGGGGTAGCAGCCGGGGTTAGCGATCAGACGGGCGGAGCGGATCGCCGGGCGGTTCCACTCGGTCAGGCCGTAAACGGCCTCCTCGAGCAAATCCGGCGCCGGATGCTCCTCCCGATACCAGCGGGCATAGACCCCGGGATCCTTCAATCGGAAGTCCGCGGAGAGGTCGATGACGCGGACCCCCGCGGCGAGGGCCTGGCGGGCGAGGGCGGCGGAGACACCGTGCGGCAGCGCCAGGAACACCACATCCACCTGATCGAGTGGGGCCTCCGCGAAACTCACAATCGGGAAGTCCTCGATCACCGGGAACAGCTGGGCGAGGGAGCTCCCCGCACCACTCTCGGAAGCAGCGAAGACGATCTCCACCGCCGGGTGCCGCCGGAGCAGCCGGAAGAGCTCAAACCCGGCGTACCCGCTCACCCCATAGATGCCTGCGCGAATCATCGCCACTCCTCCAGAGAAGGCATGGATCCCTGCAGGAGTTCCGCCGCTGACCTTCTCTCCTCCTTTAAGGGGTCATCGCCCCTCGTAGAGGCCAGCGGCGTAAGTCCTGCCGGAAATAAAAAGCCCCCCGGGCATCGGAGCCCGGGGGGCTTTGGAATTCGCTGCGAGACCGTCAGGCTTCAACGGTCAATAGCCCACCTCCCCGCACCGGACCCGATGCCCGGCAGGGCCTCCGGACGACGGATGCGTGGGAAGCGGGCGATACCGTTGAACATCCTCACTCCGGTCCCAGCAAATTTGCGACTATGATACTCTGTTCCCGGCGACTTGTCAAGAGGCATAGGGATGTTCACAGGGCTTTTCAATCGCCTGAGCGTTCCCATAGAGGTTTGGGGCCATTCCATCTCTTCTCACGGGCCCCGAACGGCGTAACGCCTAAGGCTGGAAAATCCACATTTCACAAAGAGATAGGGCGGAACCCTTATGAGCGTCGCTCATAGACCTCCGGATTCACACAATGGGGAAGCCGCTCGCCCCGCAGGCCAGCCAGAACGTTAAGGGCCGCGAGCTCCGCCATGCGATCCCGGGTGGTCACCGTCGCGCTACCAATATGGGGGACCACAATGCAATTCGGCAGCTGGAGGAGCGGATGATTGGCGGGAAGAGGCTCCGGGTCCGTGACGTCCAGGGCGGCGGCGAAGATGCGCCCCTCCTTTAAGGCCTCATAGAGCGCCTCCGTGTCCACAATAGGACCGCGGGCGGCGTTGATCAGGACCGCCGTCGGCTTCATTTTGGCGAAGGCTTCCCGATTGATCAGATGGTAAGTCGTGGGGTTGAGATCGGTGTGGATGGTGATGAAGTCGCTCTCGCGGAAAAGGGTGTCCAGATCCACGAAGGTCGCACCCAGTTCCGATTCGGCGGCCTCATTCCGGCGCACGTCGTAATACAGGATGCGCATGTTAAACCCTTTCGCCCGCCGGGCCACTGCTGTCCCGATCCGCCCCATGCCGATGATCCCGATGGTGGCCCCATAGACGTCCTGCCCCAGCAGAAGCAGCGGGCCCCAGGTGACCCAGCGCCCCTCGCGCACGTAATCGATCGCCTCCTTGATCCGCCGGGCGGCGGTTAGCAGCAGGGCCCAGGTGAGATCGGCGGTGGCCTCCGTCAGGACCCCCGGGGTGTTTCCCACCGGGATCCCCCGTCGGGTGCATTCGGCCACATCGATGTTATCGAAGCCGACCGCCATGTTGCTGACGACCTTCAGGCGGGGCGCCGCATCCAGCAGCTCGGCGTTCACTTTCTCCGTTAGCAGGCAGAGCAGGCCGTCCGCATCCGCCACCTCCCGCAGCAGAACCTCCCGGGGAACCGGCAGGTCGCTATCCCATACTTTCAGCTCGGCATGCTCACGCAGGATCTCGAAGGCCCGTTCCGGGATCCGTCGGGTGATGTAAACCTTGGGTTTCGTCATGGGAGGCCTCCGTTTTCTGAGGGCTTACCGCAGATGGCGCTCGTGTTCCCATTGCGGATGCTGTCGAAAGCGACCAGGCTCGATAAACCGTGAGACGCCGATTCGCTTTTCGCAACGTTCAAGAGGAAGATAATTCAAGATATGAGGGCATAGCAAATCCCCAGGACATCAATTCCTGAGGAGCCGATATTTTTAGATCGGGGAGGCTGCCCTCCATAGCTTCCATGACCCACAAAGCTCTCCACCGGGATGTGGGGAAGGACAGGCTGCCAGTCCCTGATCCCTCCTTGCGAGCAAAGGCGTGGGGCAAGCGGCTTCGCGGCCACCCCACCACCCTCCTCTCCCAATTTATCCGACGCCGCCGCTCTCCAGCGCGTCCACCGCCTGATCGACCAGCTCCACCAGTTCCTCCCACTCCTCCTCAGTCAGGTGGATCGAGACGTTCCCCAGCTCGAGGTGGAAGAGGGATTGGCCGTCATCCCCGGTGCTGCGCCAGAGGGTGAAGTGCTCGGTCTCCGCCAGGGTCTCCATCGTGAACTCGTCCTCAGGATCGCTCGGGAACATGGGTCGCTCCTTTCCAGTCAAAAGGGAGTAGTACTCTCATTGTAATAGGAGTTACGCAGTTGAAAGCTCTAAAGGTGGAACGGAATGGCCCCACCCCCC
>JAEVEY010000123.1:0-13009 GCA_016842045.1 Candidatus Thermoflexus sinensis
CGAGCCCGCCGGCCATCGGCCCATCGGCCTGGCCGATCATCCGTCCTCCGGAATCGAGAAGGTGGACGAACACCTGCCATCGACGGCCGGGCGCCGCCTGCGCTTCCCAGAGCAGGATCAGTTCCCCCGTCCTCTCTTCCACGCGCCAGCCCCGGAGCGCAATGCTTTCATCAAAGGATGGAGCCGGATCCAGGCGGTGGAACTTTTTATGAGTTACGCAGTTCGGGGCTCGCGAGAAGAGGTAGAATGGCCCCACCCCCCTTGATCCCCCCTCCCCACGGCCCAAAGGGCCGTGGGGAGGGGGGATAAATATATTTTTGGGGGAGTCGCGCGCCTTCGGCGCGCGACTCCCCCAAAAACCAACTCCTACTTTTTGCCGGATCTACCTGGAGTTTCGAGGATGGGGGCGCCGCTTTCGATGGTGTTCCCATCCTCGCCCTGTTTCCTCATAACGCGTTAGCCCCACAGGTTCAAAAGAGCCCACAACGCCGGCCCAAAGAGAGCCACGCCGACCAGGACCGCGGCGATCGCGCACAGCAGAACCATCCCGGCGGACACGTCCTTGGCGATCCGGGCCAGCGGATGAGGGGAGGGGCTGGCCAGGTCCACAACGGTCTCCAGGGCCGTGTTCAGCAGTTCCGCCGCCCAGACCAGTGCAACGGTCAGGGTCAGGATGGCCCAGCGGAGCGCATCGAATCGGAGCAACCCCGCCAGGGTTATCACGACCACTGTGATGGCAGCATGGATCCGCAGGTTCCGCTGTGTTCGCCACGCATACCGTAACCCGGCGAGGGCGAAGCCGAAGCTCTCCCATAGGGTGCGGGTTCGCACGTCGGGTGCTCCTAAGAGAATGTCGGGATCATCAAGCTCTGGATTCCGGTGAAGCGACCTCTCTCGGAAAGAGAAGCCAGTTTGCATGGAAAATTTTAGTTCGCTCTCAAACCTCGCGTTCGTGCGATCGTATCGCCTTAAAGGAGTTCAATCCTTTCGGTGCTGTTCCTCAGCGGTGCTTATGGCTCTTCCCTCCTGCGTTTGGCTTCCGGGCTGGGCGCTATAGCCCTCCCATGGGAACCCCTTTCGCTGGTTCGGGGATTTTCCCCCACATCGATGGGGGAATTTCCCCCCTGCGGGTCGAGGAGATCCCTGATGTTAGGAGAGAGCGTGTTCCCTATATTGAAACTGGATGCAGGTCGAGCCCTTCATCCTATCACAGGGAACAAACCATGAGCCTGCGGGTGCTCCTGGCGATCGCTTCCCCGGTGTTCCGTCAGACGATGCGACGGATCGCGGATCTCGCGGCGGAGCTTCTACCGTGGCCAGTAGAGATCGATGAGGCCGTAGATCCCCAACAACTGAATGAAAAGCTCGTGGTTTCCCCAACCACCCTGTTGCTCCTGGACTGGGAGTGGGGTGGGGAGGGGATCATCCGGCTGATCCCTCGTCTCTTTGAACAGAACCCCTCTATACGCGTGGTGGTCCTGTTGCCGCCTGCGGCCCCGAAGGCCTATCGGGCAGCGGTCTGGGAGGCGGGAGCCTGCGCGAGCACCCCGCGGGATCGCCTGGATGAGGAGTGGTTGGTTACGATCCTCTGCCTGGTCCATCGGGCGATGGAGCGAGAAGGGCTGCTGTCCTCGAACCCTGGCAGGATTCCGGAGCCCCTCTCCCTTAATGACAAATCGACAACCTGAACCGGAGCAAGATCTGGCCGAAGGAGGTTTCGAATGACGCTGACCCGTCGGGAGTTTCTACGGCGGTTGGGGGCTTTCGCTGGGGCCTGGGCAGGGCTCTCCCAGCTGGGAGAGCCAGTGCTCCGTTTCCTGCGAGCCCGCCAGATTCGCTGGCCGTGGTATCGACCGGAGGAAATACGGGTCACCTACAACTACTGCGACATGTGCATGTGGCGCTGCGGGATGCGGGTTTACAGCGTGAATGGCCGGGTGGTGAAGGTGGAGGGGAATCCCAAAGATCCGAAGAGCCGTGGCCGTCTCTGTGGGCGGGGGCAGGCGGCGGTTGCCCACCTCTACGATCCGGACCGCCTGCGCAAGCCGTTGATCCGCACCGGGGAGCGGGGCACATGGTCGTTCCGGGAGGCGACCTGGGAGGAGGCACTGGATCGGGCCGCGGAGGCGCTGGCCCGCCTGCGGGATCAATATGGCCCGGAATCGGTGGCCTGGTTTGCCCATACGACCGGGGATTTCTGGTTTGGGGACTATCTGCCCCTGGCGTTCGGGAGTCCCAACGTGGGCAAGCCCTCCACCGGTCTCTGCCTGACCCCGCGGGAAATCGCCGCCCAGATCACCTTCGGCCGGGGCGTTGGGGGCCATGAGCCTGTCGATTGGGAGAACACCCGCTACATCGTCCTCATCGGGAACCACATCGGCGAGAACGCTCATAACACCGTGATGCAGGACTTCGCTCGTGCCCTGGCCCGTGGAGCGAAGCTCGTGGTGGTGGATCCCCGTTACTCCACGGCGGCGATGAAAGCCCATCGCTGGCTTCCCATCAAGCCGGGCACGGATACCGCGCTCCTGCTGGCCTGGATGAATGTCCTCATCACCGAAGGGCTCTATGACCGGGAATACATTGAGAAATACACGATTGGCTTTGAACGCCTGGCGGAGCATATCCAGCCCTTCACGCCGGAATGGGCGGCGCCGATCACGGAGCTCCCGGCGGAGGTGATCCGGGAGGTGGCTCGGGAGATGGCCGCTCACCGGCCGCGGGCAGTCGTCCCCCCGGGGCGCCATGTGGTCTGGTATGGGAATGACACCCAGCGAATGCGGGCGCTGTTCATTTTGAACGTGTTGCTGGGCAACATCGGGCGGCCCGGCGGATTCTACATCCCGCGAGCCCCCGCCCTGGATCCCTATCCCCATCCGCCCTTCCCGGTGGAGGTGGCCGCTGGGGGATGCGGGGCGGCAGCCGCTGGCCTCAAAATCCCCGACACACCTGGCCATCCTCCTCGGGCGGATGGGGTAGGAAGCAAGTTCGCTACAGGCCCGGTGGTCATCCAGGAGCTGATCGAGCCGATGATTACCGGTCAGCCCTATCCGATCCGTGGTCTGGTAGTCTACGGCGTGAACCTCTTTCATTCGATCCCGAACGTCCCGCGGACCATTGAGGCGTTGAAGCGCCTCGAGTTCGTGCTGGCCATCGATGTGCTGCCGCAGGAGCATCTGGCCTGGGCCGATATCATCCTTCCGGAGGCGACCTTCCTGGAGCGTTACGATGAGCTGTGGGTGGCGTCCCACCGAACGCCCTATATCGCCCTTCGGGAGCCAGCGGTGGAGCCGTTGCCGGACACCCGGCCGGGCTGGTGGATCGCTCGAGAGCTCGGGATGCGGCTGGGTCTGGCGGATTACTTCGCCTGGTCGGACATCGAGGAGTATCTCAACACCCGGTTGATGTCAGTGGGCCTCTCCCTGGAGAAGCTGCGCGAAGCGGAAGGGATTTTCACGTGGTCCGGGAAGCCGTATTTAGAGGACTACGGTGAGGGGGAAACCCCGTTCCCCACCCCCAGTGGGAAGATCGAGATCTACTCGGAAGCCCTGGCCCGAGCAGGGTTCGATCCGCTCCCCGTGTATGAGCCGGTGGAGGAGCCGCCGCCGGGTTACTTCCGCCTGCTTTATGGTCGGCATCCCCTGCATACATTCGGAAAAACCCAGAACAACCCGTGGCTGGCCGAGGTCTATCCGGAGAATGAGGTCTGGATCAACGAAGAGGCTGCCGCGGCCCTGGGGCTGAAGACCGGGGACCGTGTGATCCTGGAGAACCAGGATGGCGTGCGCAGCGGCCCGGTCCGGGTGCGAGCCACTCCGCGCATTCGGAAAGACGCGGTCTATCTGGTTCATGGCTTCGGCCATCGCGGCTCCCGGCTCAGCCGGGCGGAGGGCCGCGGGGCCAGCGACAACATGCTGATCACCCGCTACCGCCTGGATCCCATCTCCGGCGGCGCGGGGATGCGAGTGAACTTCGTGCGCCTGATCCGGGAGGTGTGAAGTGGCCCGACTGGCGATGCTGATCGACCTGAGTCGGTGTCTGGGTTGCCAGGCCTGCGTGATCGCCTGCAAGGCGGGTCGGGAAATCCCCCCGGGGGAGCGCTGGATCGAGATCCGGGAGGTGGTTGTGGGGCGCTTTCCGGAGCTCCGGGGGGCTTTCGTTCCCCACCGGTGTTTCCATTGCGCAGAGGCAGCCTGCGTGCAGGTCTGCCCAACGCGCGCGCTTTACAAGAAAGACGGCTTCACGGTGGTGGATTTTGAACGGTGCACCGGGTGCGGCTATTGCGCAGAGGTCTGTCCCTTCGGTGTCCCTCGGATCATGGATGGCCGGGTCTCCAAGTGCGCTTCGTGTCTGGACCTGGTTCAGATGGGATGGGAGCCCTGGTGCGTCCAGACATGCCCGGCGGGCGCTCTGCAATGCGGGCCACGGGAGGAGATCCTCACGGAGGCCCGGACGCGGGTGGCCGCCCTTCGGGATCGCTATCCGAACGCCCAGATCTATGGCGAGACCCAGATGGGCGGGCTGGGGGTTATCCTGATCCTCACCGAGCCGCCGGAGGTGCTGGGGTTGCCGCCTCAGCCGCAGATGCCGCCGCTGGCCCTCTGGAAGGGCGGCGCCCAGCCGCTCAGCCTGGGTGCGCTCGTCCTGAGCGTGATTACCAGCGGGATCGCTTTCTTTATCGCCCGCCGTCGCCATCTGGAGGAGAACGGCGCGCGGAAGGGCAGCGAACCGATCACCCCTGCTTCTGAGACTCGAAAGGAGTAGAGGCAATGGCCTTCCGGGCAACGCGATGGGTGCTGCGATATCGACCGGGTCAGCGGGTGGTTCACTGGATCCACGCCGCGGCTTTCTTCGTCCTGTTCATCACGGGCCTGGCGCTGATCTGGCCGCCGTTATCCTTCCTGGCCGCGGGAGGGCTCTCGCGGATATTGCACCGCGTGGCAGCGGTCGTCTTTCTTCTCACCCCGGTCCTTTACGCCCTCATTGACTTCCGGGGGCTTCGAGACCTGGTTCGGGACTCCTTCACCTATACCCGGGAGGACCTGGAGTGGCTGAAGGGATTCCCCGGGTATTTCCTGGGCCGGACCTCCCATTTGCCCCCCCAGGGGCGGATCAACGCGGGGCAGAAAATCCACCACGCCCTCACCATTATCTCTTACTTCACGATCTCGGGGTCTGGGCTTGTGTTGTGGCTTGGCAAGGGATCCCTCGGACCTGCTGGCCTGCTGATCGCTACGATCACCCACGATCTCTCGATGGCACTGATGGCGGTCCTTACGGTAGGGCACATCTACTTCACCTTCGTCTATGATGCCCTGCCGGCGATGACCACGGGATATGTGACCGAGGAGTACGCGCGGATGGAACACAGCCTGTGGCTGGCCTCTGTGCCGCCTGAACCGCCCTATGTGATCGAGGTGAAAGAAGCGATCCCCGAGGCCTTGAGGGAACATCCAGCTCCGGCCAGTGAAGAGGCCGCTGGATAAACACCGCTTATCTGAACTTCGAATCCATGGGAGGAATGGCAATGAAGCGCGCGATGTGGGTTCTCCTGACGGTCCTCGCCTTGCTGTTGGCGGCCTGCGGGCCTGCTGCCACGCCGACACCGACAGTGGCGCCGCCGACCCCCACGGTCGCGCCCACGCCAGTCCCGCCCACACCGACGAAAGCGGCGCTGGATCTTCGCTCTGTTATCGACAAGTTCCTGAGCGGGATCCCGGACAAGTATTACACGGTGGGGACGGTGGAGGCGTTGAAGGACATGCTAACAGCGGGGAACGTGGTGCTGGTGGATGTGCGGGAGCCGAACGAGTATGCGGAGGGGCATATTCCGGGGGCGGTGAACATCCCGATCCGGACGCTGGCGAAGAACCTGGACAAGCTGCCGAAGGACAAGCCGGTGGTGGTTTATTGTCGGACGGGGCATCGGGCGGGGATGGCGACGGCGGCGTTGCAGCTGTTAGGCTACAGCAACGTCCGCAACTTCACCCCCGCCATCATGGGCTGGAAGGATGCGGGCGAGCCGGTGAGCACCGAGGCCGTCGAGGCGAAATCCATCGGTCAGCCCCAGGTGGATCCGGAGCTCCTCGCCGCGGTGGATAAGTTCCTGAGCGGGATCCCGGACAAGTATTACACGGTGGGGACGGTGGAGGCGTTGAAGGACATGCTAACAGCGGGGAACGTGGTGCTGGTGGATGTGCGGGAGCCGAACGAGTATGCGGAGGGGCATATTCCGGGGGCGGTGAACATCCCGATCCGGACGCTGGCGAAGAACCTGGACAAGCTGCCGAAGGACAAGCCGGTGGTGGTTTATTGTCGGACGGGGCATCGGGCGGGGATGGCGACGGCGGCGTTGCAGCTGTTAGGCTACAGCAACGTCCGCAACTTCACCCCCGCCATCATGGGCTGGCAGAAGGCAGGGGAACCGATCGAGAAGTGAGCCCGCGATGGAACGGGACATTCCAGGTGCCCTGCTTGCCGTTTGCGAGCCTGGAAGTGGAGGTGGTGGGATGGGCGGCTTCGCTGCCCATCCCACCACTGCTTCATGGACACCGGATGATATCCTGAGCCCAGAGGCAATCAGCACAGGAGGGGCTGTTCCCCCAGCAATCCTCATTATGCGCGGTGTAATCGCACGCCATCCCGCAATCCACACATGAAGGGAAACGGAAAGCCCGCACCTTCGCCCGGAACCGCACATACTCCTCCGAGCCCCAGATCTCCGCCAGAGGGCGCTCCTGGATGAACCCCAGAATGTAGGCGGTGACTTCCTTGCGGCGGCCGTAGATGTAGTAAGGGTAAGAATGCATCAGGGCGTAACAGGGGCTCACCCCGCCATCCCAGCGGATCACAGTGGCTCGCTCTTCGATAAATCGACATCGGCGCCACGCGCCCCATCGAGAGCGGGGCATCCGGGCGATCCCCCAGATCAGCCAGTCCGCCCCGCGGATAGGCCATCCGGGGAGCGAGAGGATAGGCCACTCTTGATCGTAAAGGATCGCCTGGGCCTGATCCGGGGTATGAGGGATCAGGTGGGTGATCAGAGCGAAGGAAGCCCCCAGGGCCTGGGCCAGCCGCGGCACATCCTGCAGATCCGGGAGGCTATCCCGGGTAAGGACGAACTCCAGTCCGATTCGAGGAACCAGCCCCCCGCGCTCCTGGGCCAGTGCCCAAAGCCCCCGGATGTTGTCGAGCACCCGATCCAGCCCATCCACCAGACCAGCCTGCCGGTAAGCCTGGAGATGGGCGGTGTCGATGGAGACCACGATGGTATCCAGGCCAGCCTCCAGCAAGCCCCTGGCCATTGCCCGATCCAGGAGCAGGCCGTTGGTCGTCAGCGTCGTGCCGACCCCCAGCGTCCGTGCCATGGCGATCATATCCGCGATACGAGGATGAACCAGAGGTTCCCCGAAGCCTCCAAAGATCACCCGGCGCAGCTGGGGGAATGCCTGGAGTTGACGGATCAGTTCTTCGAAGAGCTCATAGCGCATTGAGCCCGGGCGATCCCGCCATACCTGGCGGATGCAGATGGCGCAGTTGAGATTACAGAGAGCGGTGACTTCCACATAGACTTTGCGGAGGTCCGGTCGAACGATGTGGAAAGCCCAGCCATCCTCCAGGGATTCCATTACTACCTGTGTGCCTGGGGATAATCCGTGATGGCGGAGGAATTCCTCTGGAAGACGCACTGTTCCATCCGCCTCAACGGTTAAACGGGCCATTAAGGGCCTCCTTCCATCCGAGGGGAAAAGATGGTTGCTGTGCCGGCCACCTTTCCTCCAGCTCAGGCCGTTTCCTCCGAAATCAATCCCTTTCGAAGGGCGTAGCGCACCAGCTCGGACCGGGTGCGCAGGTGGAGCTTCTCCATAATCCGGGCCCGATAGGTTTCCACCGTCTTGACGCTGAGGTTTAACTTCTGGGCGATCTCCGCATTGGTATAACCCTCTGCGAGCAGACGGAGGATCTCCCGCTCCCGATCACTGAGCGTCTCGTAGGAGTCCTGCTCATATCCGGCCCGCACCTGGGCCAGGTAATCATCGAGGAGCATCCGGGTGGCAGAAGGGTAAAGGAACACATCCCCTCGAGCGACCACCCGGATGGCTTCGATCAGCTCCTCGTCAGCGGCCGTTTTCCGCACATAACCCGAAGCCCCGGCCTTGAGGACGGGAAAGAGATACCGTTCGTGGGCATGAACGGTCAGGATGAGAACGTAAGTGGAGGGGGAGCGTTCCCGGATACGTCGGGTGGCTTCTAATCCGTCCAGTTCGGGCATCGAGATGTCCATGATCACCACATCGGGCCGGAGCCGCTCCGCCAGCTGCACGGCCTCCAGTCCGTTCCCGGCCTCTCCGATCACCTCCATATCCGGCTCCTCTTCGATCAGCGCCTTCAGGCCCCGCCGGAGCACCGGATGATCATCCGCGATCAAAATGCGGATCTTTCGCGGTTCGTACATGGACAACCTCCCGGGGAAGGCATTGAGGTCCGCTGGCCGGGACCCGCGCGCGAACGCGGGTTCCTTTTCCTGGCGCGGACTCGATCTCCAGGGTGCCGCCTACCAGGGAGAGGCGCTCGGCCATTCCGATCAAACCTAAAGAGCGTGGGCGCGACTTTCGGACAACCTCTGGATCGAAGCCGATCCCGTTATCCGAGATAGTCAGCTCGAGGTGATCCCCCAGGCAGTTCAATGTCATCTCCACCCGTGTCGCCTTCGCATGCCGGGCGATGTTGGTCAGTGCCTCCTGGCTGACCCGGTAGAGGGTTAGTTCGATCTCCCGGGATAAGCGCTCAATGTGCCCCTGGATCTGCAGGGTCACGGAAAGGCCGGTTTTCTTCTGAAACTCTTCCGCCTGCCATCGGAGGGCTTCCACCAGCCCCAGATCATCCAGGATCGCCGGACGCAGTTCCAGCGCGATCCGGCGGAGGTGCTCCAGGGCCGTCGCGGTCATCCGCTGGATCTCCTCAACCTCCGGCCTCATTTCCGGGGGAAGCGTGCGGATCAGGAGACGTTGTCGGATGAGCAGCGAGGTCAGCCATTGGGCGGCCTCATCGTGAAGCTCCCGGGCGATCCGGGCTCGTTCCTCCTCCTGGGCCTGGAGGATCTGCTGGGATAGCCAGTGCAGACGCTCGTTGTTGCTGGCGATCGTCTCGACCATCTGATTGAAGGTTTCCACCAGCCGTTTCATCTGAGCGTCGCTGAAAGGGTGGAGGGGAACCCGAACATCCATTCGGCCCTGGCGAAGCGCTTCCGCAGCTTCCTGGAGTTGCTTCAGGGGGCTCAGAGCCCAGCGTAACAGCACGCTGTAGATCAATGCGCTGAGAGCGGTCCCTCCAGCCGCAAAGAGGAAGATATAAGCGTAATGCCATCGATGATAAGCTTCCCCCGATAATTCATGCCCAGCCCGGAATGACAGAGTAGTACCGATCACTGCCCCCGTGGCCACCAGGAGCGTGTTGGCGATCAGAATCTTATAGAACAAAGGGAGGCGGAGCGCCCATTGGATCGGCGATCGTATAAGTGATCGAATGGCCGACGCCATGGTTTTCCCAAAGCCCGGAGCCCCTGGCATGACCCCCTTCCTTAATAGCATGCTTCGTTTTGCTCGGTTACAAACGAGGGGCTTGATTTACCCCCCTCCCCACGCCGCTTCGTAGCGTGGGGAGGGGGGTAAACGCTGAAGTCAGCTGCAACCCTCCACACTCACTGTGTGTAACTCTTAATCCCGTAAATAACGCAGCTCGTAAGCCTTGCGCTCCAGCTCCTCACGGAAATCCGGGTGGGCGATGTTGATGAGCGCGCGGGCTCGCTGGCGGATAGTCTTGCCATACAGATCCGCCACTCCCCACTCCGTGACCACAAAGCGGACGTGGTTGCGGGTGGTGGTCACCCCCGCGCCGGGCTTGAGCATGGGCACAATGCGGCTGACCACGGTGCCATCTTTCAGACGCGTCGTGCTGGGAAGGGCGATGATCGGCAATCCACCTCGGGATCGCGAGGCACCGTAGATGAAATCCAGTTGCCCCCCCACCCCGCTGTAAAACAGATGACCGATGCTATCCGCGCAGACCTGACCGGTCAGGTCCACCTCGATGGCGGAGTTGATAGCGACCATGCGCTCGTTCTGCGCGATGATGAAGGGATCATTGACGTAATCTGTGGGATGCAGCTCAATGATCGGGTTATCGTGAACGAACTCATACAGCCGCCGGGTGCCCAGCATGAAGCCGGCGACGATCTTCCCCGGATGGAGGGTCTTGCGCTCCCCTGTGATCACCCCTTTCTCTACCAGATCGATGATCCCATCTGAAAACAGCTCGGTGTGGATCCCCAGATCCTTATGGTTCGTCAGGGCGCGGAGCACGGCGTCCGGGATCGCGCCGATCCCGGTCTGCAGGGTGGCGCCGTCCGGGATCATGGCCGCGATGTGTTCTGCGATCCGTCGTGCGACTTCTGATTGCTCAGCCATGTGGACTTCGGGGAGGGGATAGGAGACCGGCACGATGGCGGTGAGCCGGGAGACGTGGATGAAGCTATCGCCCAGGGTGCGGGGCATATGTTCGTTGACCTCGGCGATCACGATACGGGCTGCGTGGGCGGCCGGCTTGGTGATCCCGACCTCCACCCCAAAGGAGCAGAAGCCGTGCTCATCGGGCGGGGACACCTGGATCAGGGCGACGTCCAGGGGGAGGCGACCGCTGCGGAACAGGCCGGGGATCTCCGAAAGGAAGCAGGGGGTGAAATCAGCCCGGCCTTCCTGAACAGCCCGGCGGACGTTGTCGCTGATGAAAAGGGTGTTGACGCGAATGTGCCGCTCCATCCCGGGGGCCACATAATCCGCCGGACCGACCGTGAGGACCTGTACGATTTCCACATTCTCCAGATTCGGGGCGTATTCCACCAGGGCGGCCAGCAATCGTTGCGGAACGCCACAGTTGCCGGAGAGGAACACCCGCATCCCGGATCGGATGTAGCGGCGGATCGCCTCTTCCGCGGTCATCAGTTTTTCCCGATAAACTTCCATCCACGACATCCGATGCCTCCCCGAGAAGGGTTCTTCATTGACGGACGGAAGCTTCCACTTCCAGAACGCGGGCCAGCTCCGGGTGCACCACACGGCCCTCCCGGGTGTTCACGCCACGGGCCAGGGCCGGGTTGCGGGTCAGGGCCTCCTCCAGGCCCAGCCGCGCGATCTCCTCCAGGAACGGCCACAGGGCATTCGTCAGCGCATGCGTTGCCGTCCGCCCCAGCACACCGGTCATGTTCGGGACAGCGTAGTGGATCACGCCTTCCTCCACAAAGATGGGATCGCGGTGGGTGGTTGGACGGCTGGTCTCGATGCACCCGCCCTGATCGATGGAGATATCCATAATAAGAGAGCGCGGCTTCATCGTCTGGACCATCTCCCGGGTGACCAGGATCGGGGCACGGGCACCAGGCACCAGCACGGCGCCGATCAGGACGTCGGCGAAGCGGACCACTTTCCTCAGGTTGTAAGGATGCGAGATCATTGTGATAACCCGAGGGCCGCAGAGCTCCTCCATGCGCTGGAGCCGGCGGATGTCTTTATCCAGGACGTAGACGCTGGCCCCCATGCCTGCGAAGGCCCGGGCGGCGTTGGATCCAACCACGCCGGCTCCCAGGATAACAACTTCGGCCGGTGGAACGCCCGGGGCCCCGCCTAACAGGATCCCCTTGCCGCCGCGGTCGTTCTGAAGCAACGTGGCGGCGACGTGGGCGGCCATCCGCCCGGCGATCGTGCTGATGGGTGCGAGGATCGGAAGGCTTCCATCATCGGCCTGCACGGTTTCATAAGCGATCGCGGTGATCCGTCGCCGAAGGAGGAGATCGATCTTGTCCCGACGGGCGGCGGCCAGATGAAGGAAACCCATCAGGGCCTGGCCCTCCCGGAGCCACTCGAATTCCTCCTGGGTCGGCCGGGCCACCTTCACCACCAGATCCGCCCGTCCATAAACCTCTGGACCGGAATACACGATCTGAGCGCCCGCATGGCGATAGTCCTCATCGGTGAAGCCTGCGCCGAGGCCGGCCCCGCTCTCCACCCATACCGTGTGGCCAGCCTGGACCAGCATCTCAACCCCTGCAGGGGTGAGGCTCACCCGATATTCCTCCGGCCGACGTTCCTTTGGGATTCCGATGTTCATAATTTACCTCCGGAATCAGCTCTCAGGGCCAGACGGTTTTTCGCAGGGTGCGGGTCGCCAAAGGCGACCCGCACCCTGCGGAAATCCTGCAGGGAAAATGGGTAGCCACCAGCACACCATCTGATCTCTCGAAATCAATTCTATGCTATCTCTTAATCCAGGAAAGGACAGCGAATAAAAATCATATGTGCGCGCCTTATGTTTGTCACTAAACCCGTTGCGTAGTGCCCCGGATTTTGGGTTGGCTGGTTCGGCTCTTCATCCAGAGGATGGAAGGTGGGAGGAACTGCCCAAAAGCAGCTCTTTCTCCATGCAATGTTCAGAACGGCCATGGGGAGCCCTTCGGGGGCCTGGGAGGCCAGCGAAGGCGACCTTCCCTGGTCCTAAAAGCATGTATCCTCTCCCCGGGGCATGAAGGGCTGCGGAGAAAACGAGGCAGCGATTTCCATCCCATCAAGACTGGAAATCTCCGAAGGAATGTGGCAGGATGATCACAGATTCGAAAGGCTATCATATAATATGGAAGGATATACATAGGGAGGCTGAAATGTCGATCGCCGCGAAGGATTTGCCGACCCTCCTTGCATTGCTGGAGCAGCATCCGGAATGGCGGGAAGCGCTTCGGGTTCTTTTGCTTTCTGAGGACCTGTTACGGATGCCTCAGGAATTCGAAGCATTCCGGGCGGAAGTCTATCGCCGGCTCGCCGAGCTGGCCGATGCCCTCGCCCGTTCCATTGAGATGCAAATCCGATTGGCGGAGGCGCAGGCGCGCACGGAGGAGCGTGTGGCTCGTTTAGAGGAGGCGGTGGTGCGGCTGGCGGAGGCGCAGGCGCGCACGGAGGAGCGT
>JAEVEY010000123.1:13813-19017 GCA_016842045.1 Candidatus Thermoflexus sinensis
AAATTTTATGAGCGCCAGACGGGCCGTAAGGTCCATCGCCGGATTCTGGTGACCCCCTGGTATGAACCGGGTGTGGACGAGATGGCCCGTCGGTTGGGGTGGGAGATCTATGGTGAACCGGAGGAAATCGAGGCGGAGCAATAACCCCTAAGCGCGCATGCAGGCTTTGTTTTTCCAGATCGAATAGGCTGGGCCGGGCCACCCAGGGCGCCCGGCCCAGCCTATCTGTGGGCGGATTATGAACGCTCCTGGCCGGGGATGGCCATCACGTGGCGATTCCCATGTCGTCGCATCTGAACCCACCTGGTTTCATCGATCCCATGTTCCAGAAGACGGATCAGGAGATCCATCAGATCAGTCTCCGTAATGATCCCCACCAGCCGTCCCTCTTCAACCACTGGCACCCCGCCAAATTTGTGGTCCCGCATCAGACGAACGACCTCGACCAGAGGGGTGTCTGGGGATACGGTGATCGGATCCGGCGTCATACAGGCCCGCACCGGCACATGCTCCAGGAGCAGCTGATCTGAGCGGCGCTCATGGAGCACCAGGGGGGAATTCAGAGCCAGTCGCACATCCCGATCCGTGATGATCCCTACCAGTCGATCCCCCTCTACCACGGGCAATCGGCGACAACGTCGGGAACGCATTTTCTCCACTGCCACGCCCAATGGATCATCCGGCCGAACGGTGACAGGGTTAGGGGTCATAATATCCCGGGCAACCAGCATCTCTGATCTCCCCACCAGGCACGTTTCTTTCGGAACTCCGGATTCCGGATGGTCTCCTCTTCGGCGTCGATCGAGAGCAGGCTGGCGTTCCTCAGGAAATTCCTCGCTCAGGACTGCTTCAGGCAGCTGGGCGGATGCACCGCCTATGTTCCCGCGGGCTCCCCACACCGGTGGAGCAATTCCTCCCAGCGTCGATCCACTTCCTTCTGAATCTCCTCGACCAGATCCTGATATTCCGGTCGGAGCAGGTGGGCGAAGCGCCCCTGGAGTTTCAGGTATTCGATGATCGGGAGCTTGCGGCGCGGTCGATGGTTGAGCCGCCACTCCCCATTTTCGACCTCAAAGAGGGGCCAGTAGCATGTCTCAACCGCCATCCGGGTGACCTCCAGGGTCAACGCCGGATCATGGCGCCAGCCCCGATTGCAATCGGCCAGAACGTTCAGGAAAGCCGGGCCGTCCACGGCCACGGCCTTCCGCACCTTGGACATCAAATCCTTCCAGTGAGAAGGAGCCGCCTGAGCGACATAAGGGATCCGATGGGCCGCGATGATCCCGGTGAGATCCTTTCGCCACTGTGGTTTGCCGGGCATCGCTGCTCCCACCGGCGTCGTGGTGGTCCAGGCCCCACGTGGGGTGGCGCTGGAACGTTGAATGCCGGTGTTCATGTAACCTTCGTTGTCCAGACAGACGTAAAGGAACTTATGCCCCCGTTCCAGGGCCCCGGAGAGCGCCTGAAGGCCGATGTCGTAAGTCCCCCCATCCCCGGCGAAGGCCACGAACACCACCCGACGATCGGTGGGGAATCCCCCTCGACGGATCAGGGCCCGATAGGCCGCCTCAACGCCGGAGGCGACGGCTGCGGTGTTCTCGAAAGCGACATGGATCCACGGCACCCGCCACGCGGTATACGGAAAGATCGTCGTGGAGACCTCCAGACAGCCGGTGCCGTTGATCACCACGACCGGATCGTCGATGGCCAGCAACACCTGCTTCACAATGATCGCCTCGGCGCATCCGGCGCACAGCCGATGCCCGCCGGAGAGCGGCGGCTGCTTCTCAGACAGGACTTTCAGATTCAGGGGCGTTCCAACCATCGTGGCCTCCTCCAGGCGACTAATCGCCCGCGATGGTGGCCTCCGGGATCCAGAGCGACCACTCCGCAGGCATGGGGAGCGGCGCCTCCCCCCGGACCCCCACGTAGGTCACCGGGCGGGTCACCTTCCCCCGTTCGGCGATCTGCATCAGATCCGTGAAGATCCCCTCGATCTCCGAGGGTGTGATGTCCCGTCCTCCCAGCCCGAATACGTAATCGGCGATGGGGACATGCAGGCCGTGGCGATGGGCGGCGGCCAGCAGATCCAGCCACAGGGGTCCTCCGTTTTCCATCGCCCCGAAGGCGATGGCTCGATCCATCACCCCGATGGCCCGAACGTGGCGCAGGGCCTGGACGATCTCGAGATCCGGGAAGGGGCGATATACCCGCGGCTTGAGCAGGCCGACCCGCCATCCCAGCCGCCGCAGGTTATCCACCGCCACCCGGGCGGTCCCGGCGGTTGAGGAGAGCACCACCACAGCGACCTCTGCATCCTCCAGCCGGTAGGTCTCGAGGAGACCATACCGGCGCCCGAAGCGCCGGGCGAAATCCTCCGCCACCTCCAGGATGGCCTCCTTCGCCCGACGCATGGCCTCCACCTGATGCCGTTTGTGCTCAAAGTAATAGTCGTAAAAATCCAGCGCCCCGAACGTCAGAGGGCGTTCCAGGTTCAGGAGCGTGCAGGCCGGCTGATAGGTGCCCACGAAGGCACGCACCACATCCTCATCCTCGATCCACACACGCTCTACCGCATGGCTGGTGATGAAGCCATCCATCATCACCATCACCGGCAGGCGGACCTGAGGATGCTCGGCGATGCGGACAGCCTGGATGGTGTTGTCATAGGCTTCCTGGGCGTTCTCCGAGTAGATCTGAATCCACCCGGAATCCCGGGCGCCCATGGAATCGGAGTGATCGCAGTGGATATTGATGGGCGCGGAGAGGGCGCGGTTGACCACGGGCATGACGATCGGTAACCGCATGGCGGCGGCGATATAGAGGATCTCCCACATCAGGGCCAGCCCCTGAGAGGAAGTGGCGGTCATCGCCCGCGCGCCGGCCGCCGCTGCCCCCACACAGGCGCTCAGGGCGCTGTGCTCGCTTTCCACCTGGAGGAACTCTGTGTGCACCTCCCCATCCGCCACGAATTGGGCAAAGGTCTGGACGATCCCGGTCTGGGGGGTGATCGGGTAAGCGGCCACGACGTCCGGAGCAACCTGCTTCATCGCATAAGCCACCGCCTCGGTGCCTTCCAGTGCCATCCATCGGCCCATCCCCCACCTCCCTATGCAGCCGCCATAACACGGGACTCCTCGACCATCGTGATCGCCTTCGGCGGGCAGACGGACGCGCAGATCCCACAGCCTTTGCAGTGCGCCTCATCGAAGCCCAGGAACCGCCCGCCCGCTACCCGGATCGCATCATCCGGGCAATAGAGCCAGCAGTAGAGACAGTGCGTGCATTTCTCCATCTCCACAACCGGCCGGAACGTCCGCCAGTCCCCGGTCCGGTAAGCGATGGCGTTCCCGGCGTCCAGGATCAGGCCTCCTCGAGGCAGCTCAAACCATGGGAGGGCCATTCCCCCCGGAGCGGCCTCAATGGGACGCTCGCCGGGCGGAGTCTGCCCCAGATCGACCCGCACCTCTTCGAATCCCCGGCGCACCGCCTCCAGGTTGGCCCGGACCACTTCCTCCCCGAATTTCGCGGCGAGATGATGGCGGATGTGACGGGTGAGATCCTCGAGGGAGAAAAGACCGGTCAGGCGGACCAGAGCGCCCAACAGGGGGGTGTTGGGAAGATTTCGCTTCAGAACCTCCAGGGCGATCCGGGTGGCATCGAGGAGGGCCAGGCGGCCCATATAGCCCCCGGCCCGACGCCGAACCTGCTCGGGGGACCCGGCGGAGTTGACGACCAGCCATCCCTCCGGTTTCAGACCTTCCAGAAGCGATGGGCTGCCGAGCAGCGTATCATCCAGAACGATGACGATATCCGGGGTTTGCACCTGGGAATGAATGGAGATCGGAGCGCGGCTGAGACGGGTGAAAGCCCGGATGGGCGCCCCGCTGCGCTCCGGGCCATAATCCGGGAACGCCTGAATGAAGTAACCGGCCTCCATGGCCGCCTCGGCCAGCAACCGCGCGGCCGTCACCACCCCCTGCCCGCCACGCCCATGCCATCGGATTTCGATCGTCTCCGGCATCGCTTGACCCTCCCGAAGACGCGATACGCCCTCGAACCCGGCGGTGCTGGGTTGGCAAACTTCAAGGGTTACGCCATAAACCTGCATCCTTTGGGGAAGGAGCTCCTCGGATCGAGGTCAGCGACGTGAGTCTGGAACCTGTTGAACCACACGAGAGATCCCTTCATTTACAACTGTAAGAGTTATGAGGAGCCCCTCCAGTGATCTCTGGCAAGGTTTTTATGTGAAGAATGTCGATCATTGCGATGGAAAACCGGATGGCTCCCGGCGCTGGAAGCCGGGATGCCGTCTGGAACGGAACCTTGGCCCTAAGGGATGGCCTCATCTTCTCTCACCCGCTGTGAAGCGACGTGGGGGGTGGGCCGCCAGATGTTCTCCCCGCCCCCGGACCTTCTTCAGGATTTCTCCTCAAGACCTTCACCGGATCTTCAAAAGTCCCTGGCATCATGAGGTCCGGAAACGGAATCTACGATCCGGAGGTTGCGATGAATCGCTGGAAAATCCTGATAGGGTTGGAGATCTTTGCCGGCCTGCTGGGCCTGGCATTGATCGGTGCCGGGATCGTGCGCGCCGGGGGCGTGGAGCGGAGCGCTGCGGATCCGGCGGGGGCGCCGATCACCCGCACCGTCCCGGGCCCCGGGTGGGGGTTCGGGGGGCGCTGGGGAACAGGGCCGATGATGGGCCGCTGGGGCGGGGGGCCATTCGCTTCCCGACCGTTGACCGCCACCGTTCCCTTCGGGGGGTGCCCGATGATCGGTGGGAGCTGGGGGTTTGCCGGGGGGACCACGGGCGCGCCGATCTCCGATGAGGAGGCGGTGCGTATCGCCCGGGAGGCCATCGCCGCGTATGGGAACCCGGATCTGGAGCTGGCGGAGGTGATGGCCTTCGACAATCATTTCTACGCGCAGGCCCGGGAGCGCAGCACCGGCCGCTATGCTTTCGAGTTCCTGATCGATCGCTACACCGGTGCGGTCCATCCGGAGCCCGGGCCCAATATGATGTGGAACGCGCGTTACGGGATGATGGGGCGGGGGATGGGGATGATGAGCGGCTGGTTCTTCCCCTCGGGGGAGATGCGGCTCTCACCCGAGGAGGCGCGCCAGCGGGCTCAGGCTTATCTGGACCAGGCCATGCCGGGGGCCGTGGCCGATGAGGAGGCGGATCCCTTCTACGGCTACTA
>JAEVEY010000123.1:19785-22205 GCA_016842045.1 Candidatus Thermoflexus sinensis
CGATCCTGGTCGTTGAGGATGAGCCCCGGATGCGTCAGGTGGTCCGGGCTTATCTGGAGCAGGCGGGGTTCCGGGTCATTGCCGTGGGGGATGGGCCCTCGGCGCTTCACGCTTTCCGTCGGGAGCGGCCGGATCTCATCGTGCTGGACCTGATGCTGCCCGGGATGGACGGATTCGAGATCTGCCGCACAATCCGGCGGGAATCCGGGGTTCCGATCATCATTCTGACGGCGCGGGTGGAAGAGGAGGATCGGGTGGTGGGCCTGGAGCTGGGGGCGGATGATTACATCACCAAGCCCTTCAGCCCGCGGGAGCTCGTCGCGCGGGTGCGCGCCGTCCTGAGGCGGGCCCAGGGTGAGGTGACCGCACCTGCGGTGATCCGCATTGGCGATCTCACCATCGATCTGGATCGACGGGAAGTGCGGGTTGGGGATCGGGAGGTGCATCTCACGCCAACGGAGTTCGAGCTGCTGGCCACCATGGCCCGCCATCCCGGCCGGGTCTTCACCCGCCTGCAGCTGCTGGAACGGGTTCAGGGGGTTGCTTATGAGGGGTATGAGCGAACCATCGACGCGCACATCAAAAACCTCCGGCAGAAGATCGAGCCGGACCCGAAGAACCCTCAATACGTGCTGACCGTGTATGGGGTCGGGTATAAGCTGCGGGAGGCGGAATGATCCGGGGGCTGTCCTCGAAGAGGACACGAATTCACGAATTATTGATGTAGGACTTGCGCAGTTCGTTTCCCATGGGGGCAAGGATTTTTCTCCCCCCTCCCCACGGCCCAAAGGGCCATGGGGAGGGGGGAGAAAGGGGGGTGGGGCCATTCCGTTCCACCTTTAGAGCTTTCAACTGCGTAACTCCTAATCGAATTCGCCCTGGGAGATCCGGACGTCAAACGTTCGTGCTCCAATACAGGGCCTTCGGGCTCCTCGGGGCCTTCCGGCCCGGCGGATTTCCAGCCCCCAAAGGGGGCTTTCGCAAATTCAGCCTGGCGCTTGAGCGCCGGGCAACGAGCGGCGGCCGCCTCCAGCTCGCACACCACGCCATTCTGCACGGCTGCCCAAAAGAGATTCCCGGGAACTTATGGGGTCGGGGAGGACATGGCCTGCGGATCAGGTGGGACAACTGCTCGCAGTTGTCCCACAATTGCGCAAGAGACAGGGGGCGCGAATGCGAGGTTTATGGCTGAAACTCAGTCTGGCTTTCGCCGGGGTGGTGATCCTGAGCCTGCTCATCACTTCCCTGCTGATCGGCCTGGCCACGGCCGGCCAGTTCCAGATCTACGTGGCTCAGGGGAACCGGCGCTGGGCGGAGGCGCTGGCGCCCGCCTTTGCGAATTATTACCTCGAGCATGGAGGATGGGAAGGGGTGGAATCTCTGCTGGACCCGTCGGAGCTGATGATGCCGGGAATGGGGGCGATGCACCGTCGCATGGGGATGAGCGGCATCGCGATGTGGCGGATGATGGGCCACCGGCTGCTCCTGATCGATGAAACCGGACGAGTCCGGCTGGATTCCGAGGGGGACCTGTTGGGCGCCCTGCTGCCGGAGGCGGTTCGGAATGCGGGAGTGCCCATCCGTGCGGGAGATCAAACCCTCGGATGGCTGCTGGTCGGTGATATCGGGAGCCCCTCGGATCCTTCCGTGCAATTCCTGGGACAGGTGGGGCGGGCAATCGGATGGAGCACCTTTGTGGGGATCGCTCTGGCGCTGGGGGCGGGCACCCTAGTGTTCTCCCGATTGGTGCGACCGCTGCGGGCCCTGCAACAGGCTTCCCGTCGGATCGCGATGGGCGATCTGAACGCACGGGTTCCGGCCCGGGAAGCGGGGGAGCTGGGGGAGGTGGCTCAGGCGTTCAACCGTATGGCGGAAGCCCTGGCTCAGGCCGCGCAGCAGCGACGCCAGATGCTGGCGGACATCGCCCACGAGTTGCGCACCCCGTTGGGGATCTTGCAGGGCCACCTGGAAGCCCTCATGGACGGCGTGCTTCCGCTGGAGCTGGAGCAAATCGCCCAGATCCACGATGAGGTCCGTTATCTTGCTCGTCTGGTGGAAGATCTGCGTCTGCTGACCCTGGCGGAGGCGGGACAATTGCGACTGAACCGGGAGCCGGTGGATCTGAAGCGTTTGATCGAGGAAGCGGTGGATGGCATTGCCCTTCAGGCCGCGGAGAAAGGGATCCACCTGGAGGTCCAGCTGCCCGAGGCGCTGCCACCGGTCCTGGCGGATCCGATCCGTCTCCGGCAGGTGCTGATGAACCTGCTGACCAACGCCGTTCGGTATACGCCTCCGGGTGGGCGGGTCACGGTGGAGGCCCGGGATCTGGGGCGTGCCGTTCAGGTGAGCGTGCGGGATACCGGCGTGGGGATCGCCCGGGAGGATCTCCCGCATGTATTTGATCGCTTCTATCGGGCCGA
>JAEVEY010000068.1 GCA_016842045.1 Candidatus Thermoflexus sinensis
CATTGCCCCCGAAGGGGCCATAGCCCTCGGACCGCTTGTAGGCATGCGGTTTCAGGTTCTATTTCACTCCCCTCACCGGGGTTCTTTTCACCTTTCCCTCACGGTACTGGTGCGCTATCGGTCGCCAAGGGTATTTAGCCTTGGAGGGTGGTCCCCCCTGCTTCCCACGACCTTCCACGTGGGCCGTGGTACTCGGGATCCCATCCCCGGGAGGCCTTCGACCTTTCGCCTACGGGGCTATCACCCTCTATGGCGGGCCTTTCCAGACCGCTTCGGCTAGGCCAAGGCTTGGTAACTCCCTGAGACGTCCGAGGCCGCCTCCGGATGGGTCCCACGACCCCCACAGGGCAACGCCCTCGGGCTTTGGCACCCTGTGGGTTTAGGCTCTTCCCCGTTCGCTCGCCACTACTAGGGGAATCTCGGTTGATTTCTTTTCCTGGGGGTACTAAGATGTTTCAGTTCCCCCCGTGCCCCTCCGTGGCCTATGGATTCAGCCACGGATGCCTGGGGTTCACCCCAGGCAGGTTTCCCCATTCGGGCACCCCCGGGTCATAGCGCCCGCACACGGCTCCCCGAGGCTTTTCGCAGTGTGCCGCGCCCTTCATCGGCCCTTGGCGCCGAGGCATCCACCGCATGCCCTTACTCGCTTACACGTGACGCGGAGAACCCGTTTCCCGAGCTGCCCGCGTTGCTTTCCGACCTCGTCTCACGCTCTGTTCGGTTGTTAAGGTGCACCCCGGGCTTGCACCCGGTTCCCCTTGACGAGCCGTCCAGGATCGATGATCGATACTCACCGCTCCGGCCCGCCAGCGGATGGCCGCTGGCTCCCGCCTCCGGACTCCCCGCCCGGCTTCGGGCGTCAGCCTCCATCCTGCGGGCTTCTCATTATAACGGGGTCTTCTCTCGCTGTCAAGGTTGATGGTGGAGATGACGGGACTCGAACCCGTGACCTCCTCCGTGCAAAGGAGGCGCTCTCCCATCTGAGCTACATCCCCACCCCAGTGGGCCTGCCTGGACTCGAACCAGGGACCCCTCCCTTATCAGGGGAGTGCTCTGACCGCCTGAGCTACAGGCCCATCATCCCACTGCGCTTTTGATTTTATACGGCAGGCGCCATCCCTGTCAAGATCCCTGCCCTGGCCTGCAGGGCTTTTCCACCATCATACCGTTCGGGTCAAGCGGATGGCCTCACCATCTGGATCCACCCTCCCCGTGGGAACGTTCAGATGATTAAAAGGCCAGGCCCGGCTTGTTGCACGCTCCGAATGGTTTGAGGGACGAATCCATCCCCGCTCCCCCACAGCCCTCCGGGCTATGGGAGGGCGGAAGCTGAGGCCTGCGCATGGGCTGCCCGGTTACGATCGTGGCGAGGCCCGCTCGGGCTCAGCGTTCGCCCCTTCCCCCTCCCCACGCCGCTTCGCGGCGTAGAGAGGGGAAATCAAGCTCACGGTTTGCAACAGAGCATCATTGGCCTTGATCCAGGAGGAGATAGAGGGGAGGAGGTTCACGGCGTAACCTCCCAGAAAGCGAACTGTGAGACAATTTATAGGGAGAGACGGATTCGGCTCGATGCGCTGAACCTCATCCACGGGAGCGGGCAGGTTGCCATTGAGCGATCAGTCACATGTTCAGACGCTGCCGCCGATCCCCTGGCCTGAATATCTGAAGGCCCATGGCATTCGGCCTCGCAAAGGGTTAGGGCAACATTTCCTGATAGACGAGCGGATCCTGGCGCGGATCGCGGAGGCGACCGGACTGGAACCCGGGGAATGGGCCCTGGAGATCGGAGCGGGCCCCGGCACCCTCACCCGTCATCTGGCTCTGCACGCGGATCACGTGGTGGCGGTGGAGATCGACGAACAGTTCCTGCCCCTGCTTCAGGAGGTCCTGGCCCCTTTCCCCAATGTCACCCTCATCCCCGGAGACATCCTGGCCCTCGATCCCGCCGCCCTGGTTCAGGGCCACCCTTACCGGGTGGTCGGCAATATCCCCTATTACATCACCTCAGCGATCCTTCGTCATCTGATGGAAGCCCCCCTCAAGCCCCGCCGGATGGTCCTCACGGTTCAGCTGGAGGTCGCCCGGCGGATCACCGCCAGGCCAGGGGAGATGAGCCTGCTAACGGTGAGCGTGCAGGTCTATGGGCGCCCGCAGATAGTGGACCGGATCAAGGCCGGCGCCTTCTGGCCTCGGCCGGAGGTTGACTCCGCTGTGGTGGTGATCGAGCCCTATGAGCGGCCAGCGGTGGACCTGGGGGATCCAGACTGGTTCTTCAAGGTGGTGCGGGCGGGGTTCGGTCAGCGGCGCAAGCAGCTGCATAACGCCCTGAGCCACGGCCTGGGAATCCCCGACGCCCTCGTTCGGGCCGCACTGACAGAGGCCGGGATCAATCCAGCCCGACGGGCCGAAACCCTCTCGCTGGAGGAATGGGCCTCGCTCAGCGCGGCCCTTCGTTCCCGAAGGGTCGGACAATAACAGGAGTTACGCGGTTGACCTTCTTCCCCGGGTTTTGGGGCCGGTGGGGCCTTCAGCGCCCGCCGGCCCAAAAATAAACAGGGAGGGATGAATGCTATCTTTTCGCGGGGCGCAGGCCGCCGAAGGTAGCCTGCGCCCGCGAAGGTTCCCCGAAGAAACCAGCATCACTACCGAACGGGATGATCCTGCGGGCGCCACACGTCCAGGTAGTTTTCCCAATCCAGATGGCCATAATATCCGAACCAGCCGAGTGCGGTGTCGATCCTCTCGAGGATCCAGCAGGGCGAGCCCCCAGAAGCCGGGATCGCCCACAGGGAAGCTCGATCCCAGCGATCGAGCCGGGTGAACACGATCTATACATCAGGATCAGCAGGGTCCCGAGTCCGTTTCCTGTTTGCCATCTTTACCCTCTGAAGACGCTTCGTGGAGCCCCGCATATAGGATGAGCTGCTGCGCTCCTCGTTTCGGTCAGCGAAGCGCTCGTTGTCGAAGGAGACGGGAGCCCTGCCCTGAAAATCCGCAAACCCATCGCGAGGGGTTTTGTCCCGTCCCGGCACCCATCGCTTCCAGGTGCTTTTCGCGCCGCGAGACTCAATCGGGAGCACCCGTAAATCCCATCACCGGCCAGACTCGCAAGGAGCCATCGACAGCCAGGGCCGCCAACCAGCGTCCATCCGGAGACCAGGAGATCTCCACAATGTCGTTGCCGTGATGAAGCCGCGCCAGGCGCTGGCCGGTCTTTGCGTCCCTCACCTCTACAGCTCGTCCGGGATATGGGCGCTCCGAATACGACGCCGCGGCCACCATCCGACTCGGGTCAAGGGCATGGACGTTCTGGCGCGAGAGGTTGTAGAGACGCTTATCCTCCGTGCGCACATCCCACACGGTGAGCCGCTGATAGAACTGGGCCTCAAACGTCGCCAGGTGGCGATCATCCAGCCATCCCACCAGCTCATACTCCACCAGGCGCCGGCGCTCCTGGCCGCTCTGGAGATGGATTACCCGCACGCGGGCCGCTGTCGCCTCAAAGGTCTCCATCTCCTCCACTGCCGCCCATGTCCCATCCGGGCTGAAGGCGATCAGCGATCCGGCAGAGGTCGTTCGCGCCGAGACGCTTCGCGCAACCAGTTCCCAGCCTCCCTCCGCCGTCTTTCGCCAGACCTGGATCACGCCTGGGGCCATCGAGCCATCCAGCGTGCCGCTGGCGGCCCCCAGCGCCTGTCCATCGGGGGACCATACCACGAACGTGATCGCCTGATCGGAGGGGAAACCTTCCAGCACGGCTTCCTCCAGCCCTTCCGGCAGGCGCACAATCCGGAGCTGGGGGCCATCCCCGTAAGCCAGCCTCCGACCATCCGGGGAGAAGGCCGCCCCCCGAGGACCCCGCCGGCCGCCGGGAAAGGTGTGCAGGGATCGACCGCTGGGGACTTCCAGCAACTGGCTGACGTTCCTCTCTGGATCGGCCGCCAGGGCGAGGCTTCCATCGGGGCTGAGGACGGGATAACGCCATGGAGGGTTCAGACGGAGAAGCGACGTATCCGCCGGGCCCACCCGCCAGATCGCCGCGCCGCCATGGCGCAGGGTGGCGGCGATATATCGCCCGTCGGCGGACCACATCAGGGGCTGGTCCGGATCCTCCGTCGACAGCCGTCCCAGCACCACCTCCGGTGTTCCCTGCATGGTGTAGTTCCAGCGGGTTAGAATTCCGTTTTCATAAAAGATCAGCAGCGCGTTGTCCACAAACACCCCGGCCATCGGCTCCGCGTCTCCAACGCCGACGGGCCGCCAGGCCAGACGACGCCCGGTGCGCAGATCCCAGACCTGGGTGGGCATCGGCGGGGGCGGCGCGCCGCTTCCCAGACCATGGGATCCCAGCGCAGCCAGGCGTTCTCCGGAAGCATCATAGAAGAGCGTCGGACGCCCAAGCCATAGCGTTGGGAAGCCGATGACCGTCTCCCCGCGAAGCTGGCCGATGACCTCGCCGCTGTTTCCGTCGATCCAGAGCACTCCCTTCGGGCTTCCTGCCGCCAGCCTCCGGCCATCCGGGGACCATGCCAGGGTCCAGGCAGTGAGACATTCTCCATTATGCTGCAGCGTCAGGCGAACCTCGCCCGTTTCGACGTCGAGGAAACGCGGACATGGAGGTTGCAACGCCGCCAGCAGCACGCTCTTCCCATCCGCCGACCAGCGTGGCGAGGGGAACACTTCCGGGGGGATTCGAGAGTTCGGCACTTCGCGAACCGTCCCTGTCTCCCAGTGGATCATGGTGATCGGATCGCCACGATTGGGGCCAATGCACTGGACCGCCGTGCGTTCCCCATCGGGCGACCAGTCCATGGCGCACCAGTAGGCGTGGGGAGCCAGCGGCGTAACCGTTTGCATACTTCCATCGGCCAGAGAGAGCCGGATAACCGCGCCGTTCTCCAGCGCCACGGCAACCCATCGTCCATGCGGATCGATCTCCATGGCGCGCAGAGGAGCCGGCATAGGCCGGAACCACTGCTCCCGGAGCTCGGGAAGGTTGATTCGGGAAACCCCCACGCCATATCCCAGGATCAGCGCGCGGCCGTCCGGAGTGAAGCGCGCCGCCTGTAATCCGCCCCGGCCGATCCATAGCGGATCGCCGAAGGAGATCACAGGAGTCGGAGAGGGAGAGGGACCGGGCGATGGCGAGGCCGGGATCCCGGGCGTCGGAAGTGGATGGGGAGGGGATCCGGTCACGGTAGGGGAAAGCGAGGGCGCTGGCAAGCGACAGCCTGAAAGCCCCACTGCGAATAGAAGCCCGCAGATCAGGGCCCGATGGCCACGCATGGTTCCCTCCTTGCGCGTCCTGGTTGTGTGATTCTATTTTACGGTGCTGGCTGTGGGAAGCCAAAGCGTCGGCCTGTCCGATAGCGATCGGGCCCAGGCATCCCGAAAAGGCCCGGATCACCGTCCGGCAACCGGGACGAGAAACTCCCAGAGGCCTGGCCGACGGACCACAGGTTCGGGCACCTCTCGGGACCCGCCCATCAGCTCCAGCACGCGAACAGCCACCGGGCCGGGGCGCGATCGCATCAGCCCGGACGGATGAGTAAAGAACGCATCCATGCATTCCCGCCCTCCCCACTCGCACAGGTAGCCCTTTCAGGATCGGCGCGGCACCGTCACCGCCTGTCCGGAAGGGATCTCCCCTGACGGGGTTTCCAGCGAGGCTTCGTCCCGGGTTTCGAACGCTTGCTCGACCCGGATTGTCCAGTTCAACCGGAGATCCGGTGGAACGAAGCATATTTGCGCCCGCGCGCCGGAGGGGGCCCAGATCCACCGTTCCAGCGTAAGATCCAGGCCCTGGGCGCTTATCGTTTGCGGACCATATTCCTCTGCCTCCGGCTCAACCGGGATGGTCAGATCGAAGATGTCCTCTGAGGGAACCGGATAGAAGGCGACGCGAAGTCGCAGGGACAACACGGTGGGTCGATGGGCCAGCCAGCCCGGCAATCCCCATGGGTCGAAGCTGGCGGCCCCGGCGATCTCCCCAGACGGCAACGATAGACCCGTGAGCTCCGAGGCGCCCACCAGGCCCTCCTCGATCAGGCCAGGGATCGGGTGCCCGTCCGGATCTTCCAGCGTCAGAAGAGGCAACCAGCTGGACCCGGAGGATGCAGGGAGCCCCTGGATCCGATAGCCGATCATGATCCGGCTGGCATCCGCGTAAGCACGCTCAATGATCACCGTGACCCCGTCCCGCGTCTGGCTCAGCGAAAGCGCCTGCAGCCTTCCACTTCGCTCCAGGGAGCGGGTGGAGAGGAACGCCTCCCAGATAGTGTGCACGTAGGCCATTCCGACCAGGGCCAGGATCACCGGGGCCTGGATGCCTTCCGGGGGTGGGAATTCAGAGGTGGGTGCGGCCCACAGAAGAAACAAGGCGCCCAAAAGGCCCAGGGCATGGAAAGGCCATCGGAAGATTCTCCGCCCCCAGCGCCCCCCAGCCTCGGCGCCTAAGGTTTTCCCACTCAATATACCCGTAAAACCGCCCAAAGGTTGGGGGGAGGCAATAAAATAAGGGCAGGGTTTTCAGGCTGCGGGCCGCCTTTAGCGGCCCGTAGCCTGAAACCTGGAATCCACCGGATCGAACGTGCGGCGGGTTCGCAAAAGATGTTCCTGCCGACAGATACCTGGGTGGGATTCGCATTATGAACTATGAGGCATTCGCTGAGTTCTACGATCGCTTCTTTGGGGATTTCCTGGAGGATCTGCCCTTTTATCAGGGCTATGCAGAGCGGGTGGGATCGCCGCTGTTAGAGGTGGGGTGCGGCACCGGCCGGTTAACCGTCCCCCTGGCCGCGGCCGGCTTCCGGGTGACCGGTCTGGATGCCTCGGCGGCGATGCTGGCCCGGGCCCGGGCTCGCGCGGAACGGGCCCGTGTCTCCGAGCGTATCACCTGGATCCAGGGGGATGCGACGCGGGAGATCCCACCGGGGCCTTATCCGATGGCCTTTGTTCCCCTGAACACGTTTCTGCATTTTGACTCCCTGGAGGCCCAGCGGGCGGTTCTTCGCCATCTCCATCGCGCGCTGGAGCCCGGCGGGCTCCTGCTGCTGGATTGCCTGAACCCGGATGCCGCCCTGCTGGGGGAAAGCGGCCAGCTTTACCTGCGAAGCTGGTATGAGGATCCGGAGACCGGAACGGTTCTGCTCTGGTTGGAGGCGCGGCGGGTCGACGCCGCCGCCCAGCGTCTGGAGCTGATGGTTCTGGTGGAAGAGCGTCACGCCGATGGAACGTGGCGGCGCTGGGCATTCCCGAGCCGGATGCGTTTCCTGTGGCCGGGCGAGCTCCGCCTGTTGCTGGAAAACTGCGGCTTCGCGCTGGAGGAGATGTTCGGCACCTATGATCTGGCCTCTTATCGGGAGGACAGCCCTCAGATGCTGATCGTGGCCCGTCGGGTTCCGTGAGCCTCGCCCGGATCCCCGCCCCTTCCCTTCTCCCTCTCGGTGGGTCGAGGACGAGGGGGAGGGGAAGAAAAGTTCCCATGGAAAAGCCATCTCCCATCCCCCGAGCGAATGAAGGGCCTCGCGCTCGCGCTATAATTTCCCTTAGGCCTGTTGCATCCGTCGAGGACCGATCGCCCATCTCTCCTCCTCCCCGCGGCTAGCAAGGTGGCGATGAGAGAGCATGGAAGGTCTAGGCGCGATGAACCCGGCCCCGTTGTCCCAATCTACTTCCCTTGAGGTGAGGTACGCCATGAGCCATCCACGGCTGGAGAAGTGGGCGCAGGTGCTGGTGGACTACGCGACGGGGGTGAAGCCCGGGGACAAAGTGGCCATCCGGGGCACCCCGGCTGCCGCTCCCCTCCTGCTGACCATCTACCGCCAAGTACTGGAGCGAGGCGCGCATCCTCATCTGCTGGTCTCCCTGCCCGGGGCGGCGGAGATCTTCTACCGGGTGGCGGAAGAGCCCCAGTTAACCTTCGTATCGCCGATCGACCGCCTGGTCATCGAGACCTTCGACGTGCTGATCAGCGTGCTGAGCGAAACCAACACCCGATCCCTGAGCAATGTGGACCCCGCCAAGCAGGCCAAGTTCTCCGCCGCGCGGCAGGATCTCACGCGCACCTATATGGAACGGGCCGCCCGCGGGGAGCTCCGGTGGGTCCTCACCCTGTATCCTACGGAGGCTTACGCCCAGGAGGCTGAGATGAGCCTCCAGGAATTCGAGGATTTTGTCTACGAAGCGGGGTGGCTGAACGATGAAGACCCCGTGGCCCGCTGGCGGGAACAGGCGGCGTTCCAGGAACGGCTGGTGGAATGGCTGAAGGGTCGCCGGCGGATCCATATCCGCGGCCCCCATGCCGATCTGGTGCTCGGAATCGAGGGCCGGGTTTTCATCAGCGCCGACGGCCGCCACAACTTCCCGGACGGCGAGATCTTCACCGGACCGGAGGAGACCGTCACCGAGGGCTGGGTGCGTTTCACGTATCCGGCCCTCTACGGCGGCCGGGAGGTGGATGGGGTGGAACTGGTCTTCGAAGGCGGAAAGGTGGTGAAAGCAACCGCGAAGAAGAACGAGGCGTTTCTGCAGCGGATGCTGGAGACCGATGAGGGCGCCCGGCGGCTGGGGGAACTGGGCATTGGCACGAACTTCGCGATCCGCCGGTTCACCCGCAACATCCTGTTCGATGAGAAGCTGGGCGGAACTTTCCATCTCGCCCTGGGAGCCGCCTATCCGGAGACCGGCGGGAAGAATCAGTCGGCGATTCACTGGGATATGATCTGCGATCTCAAGGAAGGGGAGATTGTAGTTGATGGGGAGGTCCTCTACCGTGATGGACAGTTTCTCATCCGATAGGGCATGAGGAGACCCATCCCTCCCTGCGGCCCGAAGGCCGCATCGGGGCCAGGGCAGGAGGCCCAGATCCAGGTCATATTCCGAACACAAGCACTCTCCGGAGCTTCGCAGATCGGGAGGGGATCCATGGAAATCGAAATCCGCGGGATTCGGGTGGATCCCCGTTTGCTGGAGCCCCGGCCGGTTCAGCGATGCGGCCCTGCGTTCTGTCGGGGCCGCTGTTGTGCCTACGGGGTGTGGGTGCGGGTGGAACAGCGAGATGAGATCCTCCGCCATGCGGAGCTGATCAAAAAGGTGTTGCCGCCGGATCGGCACGACGAGACCCGGTGGTTCGATGCGGAGCCGGAGTGGGATGACACGCCCCCGGCGGGTTACTGGGTGGGCACCACGGTGATTGAAAATCCATCCCATCCGGCCGGTCAGTCCTGCATTTTCCTGCTGGATGATGGGCGCTGCAGTCTACAGGTAGCCGCCATGGAAGCGGGGCTGCACCCATGGGCGCTGAAACCGTTCCACTGCGCTCTTTATCCGCTTACTTTATGGGAAGGCCAGCTGATCCTGGATGATGAGAACGAGCTGTATGCGGAAGCCTCATGTCAGCAACCCGCGGAAGAAGCGCGTCCGCTGTTTATGGTTTTCGACCAGGAAGTGAAATGGGTGCTGGGGGAGGAGGGCTTCCAGACCCTTCTGGATCTCTATCGGGCTCGCTATGGAACCGAAGGATCTTCTGAGCCTCGAGGCCTATGATTACGAATTGCCCCCGGACCGGATCGCCCAGTCCCCGGCGGAGCCGCGGGACGCCTCACGGTTGATGGTGGTGCATCGGGCGACGGGACGGATCGAGCATCGGATCTTCCGGGAGATCATCGACTACCTGCGTCCCGGGGACCTGCTGGTGTTCAACGACACCCGGGTGATCCGGGCTCGTTTGTTTGCGGTGAAACCGAGCGGAGGGCGGGTGGAGCTGTTGCTGGTGCGCCGGGTGGATCCGGGGCGATGGTGGGCCATGGTGCGGGGACGTCATATCCGCCCCGGCATGCGTCTTCAGCTGCTCTCCGGCGGCCAGCCCATCGATCTCTATGCGGAGGTGGAGGCCGAGGGCGAGGGGCCGCTCCGCCTGCTCCGCTTCCCCACCCCTCCGGAAGGATGGCTGGAGCGAGTCGGGGTCATTCCTCTTCCTCCTTACATCCGTCGACCGCTTCACGACCCCGAACGCTACCAGACGGTCTATGCGCGGGTTCCCGGATCGGTGGCCGCGCCAACGGCGGGGCTCCATTTCACCCCGGAGTTGCTGGCCCGCCTGCGGGATCACGGCGTCCGCTTCGCCTTCGTCACGCTTCATATCAGCCTGGACACCTTCCGCCCGATTGAGGCTCCCGATGTGCGAGCCCACAAGCTGCATCGGGAATGGTGCTCTCTATCGGCGGAGACCGCGTCCCTTATCAACCGGACGCGGCTGGAGGGGGGGCGGATCATCGCGGTGGGCACTACAGTGGTGCGGGTCCTGGAAACCGCCGCCCGTTACGGGCTGGGATGCTCGCCGGAGGACGTTTGCTCGTGGCAGGTTGTTGGGCCCTTCGAGGGGGAGACGGATCTCTATATCTATCCCGGCTTTGAGTTCCGCGCGGTGGATGCGCTGATCACCAACTTCCACCTGCCGCGATCCACGTTGCTGCTCCTGGTGGCGGCCTTTATGGGCTACGATCGGATGCGGGAGGCCTATCAGGTGGCCATCGCCGAGGGCTATCGCTTCTATTCATTCGGAGATGCGATGCTGATCCTCTGACCCCTTCGCGCCATCCGATGCTGGGATCGTCTTCCTCTTCGGTGTGGATCAAGCGGGATGGCTAACTGAAAGAATCCGAAAGCTTGTCCAGAGTCCAGTTCGTAGAGGATTCCCCTATGCGCTGGCCGCCGTTGACCCCGGCGGTTTTCCTGCGTCGTCTGAACCGATTTGCCGTCGAGGTGTGCCTGAGGCGGCGACGGGTACAGGCCCATCTCCCCAACTCCGGCCGCCTGCACGAGCTCCTGATCCCCGGCTATCCCCTGTGGGTAGCCCGGCGGGAAGGCCGGCGGCGAACCCGTTATGATGTCCAGGTGGTGGAGCTGCCGGGCGGGATCCTGGTCTCGGCGGACGCGCGGGTGCCCAACGTTCTCTTCCGGGAGGCGTGGGAGAAGGGGGAGCTGCCCCCCTTTCGCCCTTACACCGCGCTGGAGGCGGAGGTCCCGCTGGGGAAGGGCCGGGTGGATTTCCGCCTCGCCGGCCCTGAGGGCATGGCCTATGTGGAAGTGAAGAGCGTGACGCTGGTGGAAGATGGCATCGGTCTGTTCCCGGACGCGCCGACCGAGCGGGGGCGGCGCCATGTGGCGGCCCTGATGGCCGCGCGCGCAAACGGAGCTCAGGCGTTCGTGCTTTTCGTGGTACAGCGACCAGACGCCCGGGCGTTTCGCCCGCACGATCCCGCGGATCCGGATTTCGGGCGGATCCTGCGGGCCGCCGTCGCCCAGGGCGTTCAGGTCCTGGCTTACCGCTGCGAAGTTTCCCTGGAGGAAATCCGTCTTACGGATCCGATCCCGGTGATGCTGTAACGGACACGAGCAAAGGATCTGACTGCGATGCAACGCCCGGCTCCGTCTCCTGCAGGAGTTACGAGGCGAACCCGGTTGGAAGAGGACCCCTTGACCTCTCTTATTCAAGCGCAAGTTCTACCCTGGTCGGAAGGAGATCCCGGTGACCCACGCGCAGATGCCTGAACCGACCAGCCTGCAGAAGGAGGCGAAGCTTTACCGGGTCCTCCACGTCTGGATGGATCGCTTCCGGTATCGCTGGTTCGGGATGCTGGAAGTGGAAGGGGAGGCCGGGCGGCTTCGTCTCCCGATGACGGGAACGGTGGCCCAGTGGTTTCAACCCGGCGAGGAGGTTCGGGTGGCCCTGGGGCCGCAGGTGGACCCGAGGGCGCTTACCTTCGATGCCTATGCATTGTGGCGCATCGTGGATGGGGATTGGGTCCCTATCTGGCCGGTCTACCAGGAGCGGTTCACGCTGGAGCGCTCCTCTCCGCTCTCCACGACACCCCTCTATCGCTACGCGGTGCTCGCCCGGGAGGCCGGGCTGGAATCGGATTTCGAGGCCATCGTCGATCTGGAGCAGCATCATTACGCCTCGGAGGCGGAGCTCCTGGCCCGCTGGTGGTGCCCGGAGGATCGGACGTGGACGGAGGCGAACGCCCGGCCCCTCTGCCCGCGCTGCCGCCGCCCGATGCGCTTCGGCGACCTGAAGGATGCCACCCGCGCCTCCCGATTCCTGGTGCTGCTCCTGGAGGATCGGGCTCCCTACGAGCCGCTCTATATCGGCTACGTGCGGATCGACCCGCCGATCCCCATGATGCATCGCCGGCTGCCCGACGGCACAATCCAGCCCAACATGCGACAGGCGATCTTCCCCGCGGATTGGTTCGAGCCCTCGTTCTGGCCGGAACGCCTGGAGGAAGCGCTGAAACAGGATCGGCCCGATCTTTCCCCTTTTGATCGGTGGTGGGAAGCTCAGGAAATCGCGCTCCGGACCTGCAATACGCGGGCAGCTCGCCTCGCCCGTGTGGTGGTCCATCCGGATTACCGGGCGGAGGGCCTGGGTCAGCTGGCCCTGCAAGCAGCCATCTCCTGGATCCGGGAGCGGCGTATCCCGGAGATGCGACGGCCCAAGGTCGTTCTGGAGACCATCGCCCAGATGGCGCGTTACAACCCGTTCATGGAGCGATCCGGATTTCGCTACATTGGGGACACCGCCTCCGGCCGGCCGGTGCTGATGTATCCCCTGGAGGAGGAAGCGATCCCTTACCTGGAGCGATTCTATGAAACCGATCCCGTGGCGCGCGCCCATCAGGGGAAACTGTACCGCCCGGCCTTCCGATCCGTCGAGCCACTGGCCGGGCCGATTCGTCTGCGCCATGTCACCTATCGTTACGAAAACACGCTGCGCCTGAGCGGAATGGCCCCGCCGCTCCAGGATGTCCTGGAGGCCTTTGGGGTTCAGGAACGGACCATTCAAAAAATCGTCCTGAAGGACGTCTCGTTAACCATCTATCCGCGGCAAATTGTGGCCCTCATCGGTGCCTCCGGGGCGGGGAAGACCACGCTGTTGCGCCTGCTCTACGGCGCCGCGACCGGGCGGCAGGATCCGCTGTATCGGGTGCAGTTCGGCAGCATCGAGATGCCGGCGAACGTGCAGGCAGCCGCCTATCTGCCTGGAGAGGTCGAGCCGGAGTTCGATGGGGAGACGATCCTGGAGGCGCTCTATCGTCTCACCGAGGACGAGGTGCTGTCGATCGAGGTCCTGAACGTGGCCGGGATCGCGGACGCCGTGCTGTATCGCGCGCGTTTCTCCGAGCTCTCCACCGGGCAGAAGGAGCGCGCCCGCATCGCTTATCTCCTGGCCCGGCGGCCGAACCTCCTGCTGATCGATGAGTTTGCGGCCCACCTGGACCCCCAGATGGCGTTACGGGTGGCCCGCAAGGTGGCCGCCCTCTGCCGTCAGCACGGCATCACCCTCATCGCCGCCACCCATCGCCCTGAGGTCGTCCAGGGCCTGGAGCCGGATCTCACGCTGATCATCGGCTACGGCCTCCTTCGAGTTTCCACCCGAGGGGAAGGAGGTTGAAAAGCCTGCTCTCCGAGGAGAAGACACAGGGATCTATCCGAACGAACAGGCACCAGGCCTGGGCGGGCACAGGATCCACGATGCCCGTGGCACCGTTAAACGCTTTATCGCTCCCCTCGCCCACGCGCTCTCTCCGCGATCCCCTCCTCCAGCCGAATCCAGACCACCGGCCCCCGGGGGCGGTGGATCGGGATCGGCTCCGGGAAGCGCTGGGGATCCGTGAACACCCAGATGTAAAGGGGGCGGCCCCGCGCGTAGGCCTCCAGGAATTCCGGGTCAGCCCGATGCCGGGCAAACTGGCGCCGCAGCGCCTCCACCGGAACAGGCCCCCGCACTTCCGTCAGCACCACCGTTCCGATCCATCCCCGGGAGCTCACGATCCCGATACGCCCCCGGATGTGGGTCGGATACCGGCGGATCTCCCACGTCTTCTCGCCGGAGACGATGTAAGTGGCATACGGCTCCTGCACAATCAAACCCAGCTCGGGGCGCATCCTGATCCCCCCTCCAACCAGGACACCCGATTGTGATCGGCGGCCCTCCTTTTTCGTGTATATTTTACGATAGAACTTTTAGGTGGTCGCCTTTTCCCCAGGCCAGGGAACGGGCCGGGCCCTTTTGACAACCTTCCTCGCCCCGGGCTCCCCCAGGGGCGGGTTGCGTCACACCTTTCGGGAGCGCGGACGATGAAAGCGCTGACGGTGGCTCAGATGCGCCAGGCGGAATCGGCCGCCGATGCGGCCGGCCATACCTATGCCCGGATGATGGAGCGGGCCGGCCATGCGGTGGCCTCCGAGATCATGCGCCGCATGTCCGTTCAGGGCCGTCGGATCCTCGTCCTGGTGGGTCCAGGGAACAACGGTGGCGACGGCCTGACCGCCGCCCGCTTTCTGAAGGAGGCCGGGGCGGAGGTCGCCTGTTACCTGTTGAAGCCGCGCGAGGAGACCGATCCGGTTTTCCAGGCGGCGAAGGCGGCCGGTTGCTTCATCGCCCAGGCGGAGGACGATCGGACGTGGCGGGTGTTGCGCCTCTGGGTCCGGAGCGCGGCGGTGATCGTGGACGCGCTGTTGGGGACCGGAACCACACGCCCGCTGGAGGGCGATCTTCTTCGCATGCTGCAGATCGTGCGGGCGGAGGTGAGCGATCGACGGCCGTGGTCGACCTCGTTCTTTGCCCCGGGCTTCCCCCTGATCCCTGCCGCCTGGGCCCCGCGGAAGCCGCCGGAGCCCTGGCTCGTAGCCGTCGATGGGCCGACCGGGATGAACTATGACACGGGGGAGCTGGATCCCAACGCGTTTCACGCGGACCTCACGGTGACCTTCGCCTGTCCGAAAGTCGGGCACTTCCGTTTCCCGGCCGCCCACGCGGTCGGCGAGCTGGTGGTCGCGGATATCGGGATTGAGCCGAAGTGGGTACCGGAGGGGGCGTTCGAAGTGATGGACGCCGCGACCGCTCGGGCATGGTATCCGCCGCGCCCGGCGAATGCGCACAAAAACACGTTCGGGAAAGTGGCCGTGGTGGCCGGCTCCACGAATTACCCCGGCGCTCCGTGGCTGGCCGCTCAGGCGGCGGCACGCGTTGGCGCGGGATGGGTCACCCTTGCCATCCCGCGGGCCATCTATCCGGTCCTGGCTGCGAAAACGACCGAAATCACCTATGTGCTGTTGCCGGATGAACTCGGCGTCCTGATCCCGGATGCCGCAGAGGTCCTGGCGAAGGCGGTGGAGGGCTACGCCGCCATGGTGCTGGGCCCCGGTCTGACCCAGGAGAAGGAGACCGTGACCTTCGTCCACACGATGTTCGGGATGGAGCGAGCTGTGCGACGGGGTCGCATCGGTTTCCATATTGAAGAGGAGGAAGCCGGGAAGCCGGCTGCTCCCACCTGGACCTGGCCGCCCCTGGTGGTGGATGCGGATGGTCTGAACGCCCTGGCCCAGGCGAAAGACTGGGCGGCCCGATTGCCGGGCCCGGCGATCCTCACGCCCCATCCCGGCGAGATGGCCCGGCTCACCGGGCTGGACAAGGAAACGATCGATCGCGACCGCCTGGAGATCGCCCGGCGGTTTGCTCAGGCATGGGGCCATGTGGTGGTGCTGAAGGGGGCGTTCACCGTGGTCGCAGCGCCGGATGGGCGGGCGCTGGTGATGCCTTTCGCCAACCCGGCGATGGCCACGGCGGGGACCGGGGATGTGCTGGCGGGGGCCATCGCGGGCCTGCGGGCCCAGGGGCTGGCCCCGTTCGAAGCCGCCGCGCTGGGCGCCTATCTCCACGGCCTCGCCGGGGAGCGGGCGCGCCAGGAGATCGGGGCGGCAGGGGTAACCGCCGGCGATCTCATCCCGCGGCTCCCCAGCGTCCTTCGCGCCCTGAGCGGGGAGGTGGACTGAGGCCGGAAGCATCCAGGCTCCCCAGTCTCGCCCAGGTCCAAGGCGCCGGTCCGTGGGGAGTCGAATTCTTGAGGGTTGCGGAAAGCGAATCGGCCTCTCACGGCTCCTCCGGTCTGGTTACCCTGGATCCAGAGGGCTTTGGGAGGAGAGGGCTGTCCAGCGGGCCATCCCGCCTGGTCCACACCGGAGAGAGACCAGGGCGGTCAGAACGGGCACTGACGTGCCCGACTACGAACAGGAAAAACCCTTTATTCGTAGTAGGGCACGGAGCGAAGCGGAGTGCCCGTCATAGGCGTGCACAAAAAGAGGACGGGCACTTGCGTGCCCTACTACGAACGAAAACCCCGTTTGTAGTCGGGCACGGAGCGAAGCGAAGTGCCCGTGATAGGCGTTCACAAAGAGAACGGGCACGGACGCGCCCGATTGCGAACGGAAAAACTCCCTGGGCGATCCCGAGGCGCAGGCGATGACAGACGATCGAATGCTGGAGCTGGAAGGCCTGGATCCCCATGCTCCCCCTCAGTGGCGCTGGGTCCATCGTGCTCGCCCCGACGCACAGCGCATCGGGGTCCTATCGGCTTCCTTCAACCCCCCTACCCGGGCCCATGTGGCCCTGATGGAAAGCGCCCGGGAGGCTTTCGATCTGGAAGAAAGCGTGCTCCTGCTCGCCATCACGCATGTGGAAAAGCCGCTCGTCGGGTTCGGATTGCGGGAACGCCTGGAGATGCTGCGAGCCATCGCCCTGGGACGCCCCGGGTGGAGCATCGCCCTCTGCAACCGCGCCCGGTTCTTTGAAAAAGCCCGGGCGCTCCGAGAGGCTGTCGGGGAGGGGCCGGAGCTCTTCTTCATCATGGGCGGCGACACGCTGGTCCGGCTGTTCGATCCCCGCTACTATCCGGATCTCCCGATGGAATCCGCCCTGGAGCAGTTCTTCCAGACCGCACGCCTGCTGGTGGCCCCCCGCCCACCCGGGGATCGACCGTCCCTGGAAGCCTTCCTGAAGGATCCCGCACGGGAAAGGTATCGGGTGCGGATCGCTTTCCTTTCTCTCGACCCCGCTCTCGGGGCGCTCTCCTCCTCCGAGGTCCGCCGACGCCTGGCCCAGGGAGAGCCGGTGAACACGCTGGTCCCACCCGAGATCCTTCCCTGGCTGACGGAGCGGGGCAGGCCGTGGGATCCAGAACACTCTGTCGGATGAGACGGACTGGGGCCTGGAGAGCGAAGGGAAAGGAGGAGCCTGAAAAGAACAGGGCACCCCAGGGGGTAGATGGTGGAATTTCCCGCCTCATCGGACTTTCGTCCTATTCGGGCGGGCGTGTTCGCTGTTAGGATGGAAGGGCAGAACGTCCTGACCTTCAGCCTATCGAGGGGATGGGATGAGGAAGCGAGGGCAGGCCCTGGTGCTGATCGCGCTGGCGTTCGCCGCGTTCCTGGCGCTGCTGGCGCTGGCCATCGATGGGGGCAACGCCTATGCCCAGCGACGGCGGGCCCAGAACGCCGCCGACGCGGCGGCCCTCTCCGCCACCCGCCGGCTGTGGGAGATCCGACGCCAGGGGGGGAGCGAGACGGATCTCACCGCCGCGATCCAGGAGGCGGTGAACGCTCATGGACCGTTCAATGTTGACGGCCAGCCTAACCGCTTCGAGGCCTCTTATGTGGATGAGGGAGGGAACGTCCTCGGACCCCTGGGCTCCGGGGTCATCCCGGGGAACGCGCGGGGCGTGCAGGTCACGGTGATCAACCGCTTCGATGCCTTTTTCGCTGGGGTCTTCGGCTTCGACCCCATGGAGGTCCGGGCGATCGCAACCGCGGTGTATCATCAGGCTCCCGCATGCCCCTTCGCTCTCTTCGCAGAGAATAGTTTGCGGGCGGAGTTCCCCTCCCTTCGGGTCCAGGCAGGTGGCGTCCACGCAGGGACGGAGCTCACACTCCGATGGTTTGGGGAGATTCAGGGGCCCTGCGAATACGGCACGAGCGCCAACATCGAATGGGGAGTGCAGTGTCAGGGCGGGCGGATCCAGGCGCCCTTCCAGCCGCTTCCAGCCCTCTATGCGATGAGCGATTTCGCCCCAGGGGGAGCCCTCTGGAACGCCTACACGGGGGATCGATATTGCATCCGTCCTCAGGACCCGAGGCAACCGATTGTGCTGGATGCACACCCAGCCGGGGCGGTGAATCCTTCCCCTAATCAATGCATCACTGCGCAGCGGGTTCGCCTACAGGATGGGTTGTATTACCTGGAGGGAGATGGACGGGTGATCCGGAGCCAGGGTCAGGCCGCGATCCAGAAGAGGGTTACCCTGGCCGCCACCGGCTCGCTGATTCTGGACGATTCTGGTAACCGGTACGAGCTCCAACCGGCGCTGGACGATCCCCAGCGAGGCGCTCCGTTGCTGGTGGCCGGCCAGGCCATCACCATTACCACACCCGATTTCTGGTGGATTGGATTGCTTCTGGCCCAGAACGGTCCGGTGAGGCTTTCAGTAACTATCCGTGCCTGGTCGGATCGAGGAGCGGTCTATGGCCGGGCGCTGGATTTGAGGGGCGCCCTTTTTGATCTTACCTTTGCTCCCACTGTGTGCCCCGTGGGGATCGCTCAGGTGGAGCTCCTGCGATGATGTGGGGAGCACTGATCCTGGGGATCGGGATGAGCCTCATCGGCCTCCTGCTGGCCTGGCTCCTGCTTGATTCGGAGGAAGAGCCGGAGAAGGCACCGGAGGGGGGCTCGCTGGCCTTTGAGGGGAACCCGGAGGAAGCGTTCTTATCCTTCGTCTCTCAGGCGTGGGGCCTGGAGATCGCTCCGGATCCAACGGAAGAGCGCCTGCAGGCCGCCCGGGCATGGCTCCGTGAACGCCTGGCCTCGCTCCGAGACCCCGGAGGGCGGATCCGGGACTTCGAACGCGGCATCACGCGCCGGCTTCGGCGTCTGCTGGCGGAGGCCGATCTCCCCTGGCATCCGCTGGAGTGGATGGGGCTGACCCTGGCGCTGATGGCCTTAGGAGCCTGGATCGGCCTTCAGGTCTACCGCCTGCCCGGCTTCGCCTGGATCGGGGCGCTGATGGGGGGTGCGCTCCCCTTTCTGTTCGTTCGCCACCGTCGCGAGACCCGCCTTCGCCGCCTGGAGCTTCAGCTGGCCGATGCGCTGCTCCTCATCTCCCGCACCCTGCAGGCCGGCGGCAGTCTCTATACGGCGTTCGAAGAGATCGCCCGTCAGTTCCCGCCGCCGATCTCTGAGGAGTTCCGGCGGGTGCTGATCGAGCTGCGTTTGGGGTTCTCGATCTCCGAGGCGCTGGAGCATATGCGGGAGCGCGTGCCCAGTGAGGATCTCTCGATGGCTATCACGGCGATCCAGATCAACCGACAGGTCGGGGGGAACCTTTCGGAGTTCCTGGAGAAGGTGGCCGCCCGGATCCGCGAGCGAGTCCACTTACAGAACGAAATCCGGGTGATGACCGCTTCCTACCGGCTCAGCGCCTACATCCTGGCCGTGCTCCCGCTGCTCCTCTGGCTGGTCCTCTTCCCCATTAACCGGCGTTATATGATGCGTTTCTTCACCAGCGGCATCGCCGGTTACGCGATGCTCGGCCTGATCCTCCTCCTGGTCCTCGCCGGCCTTCTGGTGGTTCGCCGGATGACGCGGGTGAGCCTGTGAATTCGGCGGTGCCCATCCCTCCGCAGGCCATCGGGCGCTTCCGGAGGCGCATCCCCTGAACGATGGCTTTCGAAAGATGGACCTCCAGGCCTGCTGTGCTGGCGCTGGGGATGCCCGGCGGGGAAAAGTTGACCGCTGGCCACAGCCTTCTATAATCCGGGGAAGGAAGCGCGGGACCAGAGCCCTGCGGGATCTCGAACCAGGAGGGCGAGACGTTCCATGGCCTTCCCTATTGGATGGGAGGAACCGAGGAGTCCCTTCTGCCGCCTGCTGAAAGGACGGGTGGATCTCTACCACGTGCCGTTTAGCGAGCGGTCCTCGCGCATGATGGTTTTCGCGGAGGACCTGCGCCCCGGGGTGCCCGGGCTGTTCATCAAGCTGGCGGAACGCTGGGAGAAGCAGCAGGAGAAGTTCGGGGATTATCGCCAGCGCCGGCCGATCGTCGAGCGTCTGGTGTTCCTCAGCCCGGACGGCGAGCCGCTCCCCGCATCCTTTGTATCCTACCCCCACGCCGTGTTTTTCCACACTCCCCGCGGCATCGCAGGGATGACCTTCAATGACCCGGAGGCCCTCTACATCGCCCTGCCCCCTGAGGCGATCGGGATCCAGTTCATCGCCCAGGCGGAGACGGCGCGAACCGACCGTCGCGGGGGGATCCTGCGGGGGGTGCGCAACCTGGCTTACACCACCAACGCCCGTCTGCGGCTCAATCAGATCGAATCCGCGGGCCCCGGGCTGTTCCGGGTGACATTCATCGTTGAACCGACGCCGGACGCCGCCGTCCTGCTCAACATCACGCCGCGTCTCGGGTTCAACCGGACCATCCGTCCAGCCCTGCCGGTTTTTCTGGAGGCCGAGGCCCGCTGGCACGACTGGTTCGCGGCCGCCCCGCCGGTCCGCGAGGATCTGGCGCCCCAGTATTACTACGCCTGGTGGGTCATGCGGGCCGGGTTGATCTCCCCCCGCTACTATATGACGCGCGAGGGGATGACCCCCAGCAAGATCCACTATGTGGGCGTGTGGCAATGGGACGCATGTTTCCACGCCCTGGCCTATCGCTACGTCGACCTGAAGCTGGCGGAGGATCAGATCCGCCTGGTGCTGGATCATCAGCGGGAAGACGGAATGGTGCCCGACGCCGTCCACGACGAAGGGCGGGTGACCCATCTCCCCGTCCCGGTGGATGCGGACGTGACCAAGCCTCCCATTACCGCCTGGGCGGCCTGGAAGATCTACGAAATGGGCGGGGATCGGGACTTCCTGGATGAGATCTATGAGCCCCTGGTGCGGTGGAACCGCTGGTGGTTTGAGCGAAACGATGACGACCGGGATGGCCTGTGCCAGTATAATCATCCCTACTCTTCCGGCTGGGATGATTCCCCGGTGTGGGATGGGGGGATGCCCGTGGAGTCGCCGGATCTGAACACGTATCTGGTGATCCAGATGGAACATCTGGCCCGCATCGCGGAAGCCATCGGGGAGCCGGAGGATGCGGCGCGGTGGCAGGCGGAGGCGGAGGCGCTGACCCGCCGGATGATCGACGCCATGTGGGACGAGGAGGCCGGGCTGTTCTGGCCGCTGCGGGGGGAAAAGCCGGTTCGGATCAAGACCCCGTTGAGCCTTTACCCGCTGCTCACGGGCCGGCTCCCCCCAGCAATGGTGGAGCGCCTGATCGCTCACCTGGTCGATCCGCATGCCTTCTGGCCGCGTTACCCCATCCCCACGGTGGCCATGGACGATCCGCATTATAATCCGGAGCAGATGTGGCGCGGCCCCACCTGGCTGAACATCAATCGCCTGTTCATCGAGGGGCTATCCCGATGCGGATATGCCGACCTGGCCCGGGAGCTGCGGCGTCGGACCCTCCAGCTGGCGATGGGCCATCCGGATCTTTATGAATATTACCATCCCGAAACCGGGCAGCGCCCGCCCCGGGCGGCCCCGATCTTCGGATGGACCTCCGCGGTGTTCATTGAGCTGGCCATCGAGGCCAGCCGCGAATCCGAAGCGTAAAGCAGGAGACGCAGGAGACGATCCGTCGCTACCGGGACCCAAGTCAGGAGGTCGATCCACTCATCGGATGTCTGATCCTCACCCAGCCGTTCTTCTTCGAGCGTGAGGATTGGATCCCTGTTCCCGAGGATTGGAGCTGGGGCATCCGGCGGGGGAAGACCTATCGATTGGAAGACCCATGGGGTCGGCGGCTCTGGGAGCAGGTGATCGATCGGCTGCAACGAACTTCGTCGTCAGCATCGGCGGATCTGCGCCCGGCGCGGGAGATCCCATCCGGCTATGGCTCTCCCTATCTGGTTCGGCCACGTCTTGGCCAGGGCGCCTTTCGCGTGCTGGTAATCGATGCGTATCAACGCCGCTGCGCCATCACCGGCGAACGCACCCTGCCGGTCCTCCAGGCGGCCCATATCAAGCCGCACGCCTACTCAGGCCCCCACGAGGTGCGGAATGGCCTGTTGCTACGGGCGGACCTTCGTATCCTGTTCGACCGGGGATATGTGACGGTGACCCCGGATCTCCGGGTGGAGGTCAGTCGCCGCATCAAGGAAGATTAGGGGTGAAATCCCATGTTTGGATCTGGGCGGAACGTTTGAC
>JAEVEY010000086.1 GCA_016842045.1 Candidatus Thermoflexus sinensis
CTCCGCGGGGAGGTCATCGGGTTCTCGGACCAGGAAACTCTACGGCGCACCCTTCCCTTCCCCTTTTATCGGCCAGCCGGGATACCACTGCGACAGGCGGTAGTGATCCGGTTCCAGCGGAATCGGCAGGTGTTTAGCGTGAGGCTGGACTTCGGGAGGGAAATGGAGCCGGGGATTAGCCTCTGGATGCAACCGATCTTTCCCCGTCCTTATCCGGTCTGGCCGGTTCACTCTCCTCGAGACCCTGAGCGGGTGATCAAGCCTGAGAAGGCATTTTTCACCCCCAAACCCGAGGTGATGCGTCCGACCTTCTCAGGCCTTCAGATCCACTGGATCGAGCCGGCGGGCTTATATACCCTGATTGTGGAGGGAGATCCGCGCCCTGAAGCTGCAATGCAGATTGTGAGCTCAATGAGCCTATTTTGATAAGGAGGCTTGCCATGGGTTACGCGTATTGTGTATGCACCAATTGCAGGACGAATCACAGGCCGCGATTATTATTGTAGCTGCCCCAGTTGCGCCGGTAACTGCAATGGTTGCACGACTGCCCACGGTCGCTGCAAGGGGTGGACTTCTCCTGTTGATATTGGAGGTATAGGCCCTACTATTTATCTCTACGTCCGGGTCAGGTTGCCACAGGGACGCATACTTGTAACCCATCATGTCCAGAACCCTGCCGTCCTTGTCCTTGCCCGTGCTCTCGCCCTGATTGTAGCCGCTGCACCTGCGGAACCTGTTGCAGGACGTGCTTTAGTGGGGCCCACGTCCATATGGAGCGATACAGGGGAGAGGTAGTGGCCCCATGCTGTTGTGTGGACGTTACAGAAGGGACGACAGCTATTTATCGCTTTTATTACAATTCGGGTTACGCGTGCTAAGGGGGGAGACGATGAGTGGGCTTATATCCCCGAAGGCATGGGTTCACATCGCGCTGCTGGGTCTGCTCGGCTGCGGGGCGCCGCAGACTCCGGTATCCCCCGCTTCTACGCCCTCCCGGAGCTTTCCTCCTTCACCGACGCTGTCGAGCCCTCCACCCTCGACCCGTCCTCAACCCACTCCCACCGCCGCCTCTTGCCTCCCTCCTCCGCCAGGGATCCCGGGCGAGGATGCGCCCCGGCTGCCGCTGGACTTCCGGGACCTGCGATGGGAGGCTCTGGCCATGCCTGGTCTTCGCCTGCGCCACCTCCTCGGCTCCCCTTATCCGATGTTCCCGGAGTCTGTCTCCCCCGATGGCCGCCGGCTCCGAGTTGTCTGGCGCTGGCCCTTAGATCCACCGCTTCAAAGTGGGGGCTTCCTCGCCAGCGCGGAGCTGGACACAGAGGACAGTGATCACCGGTGGCTCATTCAGGACTTCCGCGCCGCTGGCGAGAGGGAAGTCTGCTGCTGGACTCTCCCGGACGGCCGACGGCTTAAGGCCACCCGCACCCATGCCGGCCTGACCCGCTTCGTTTTCGAGGACGATCCTCTTGCCCGCCGCCTGGAGCCGCCTGAGCCCATCGACAGCCTCGTCCAGGCCCAGGGGACGGTGGCCTTTGCCCTCGCTATCCGACCGGATCTGAAGCGGGATTTATGGCGGGTAGATCTGGAAGCCTGGGCCTGGGAGAAGGTCAGCAACGAAGAGGGGCTGTGGTGGGAATTTCATCGGGCGCGAGATGGTTCCTATGCGCTGGCGGTGCAGGAGGTGGAGCCCTCGCGGCGGTTCCGACTGTGGCGGATTCCGGCCCGGATGGGAGCACCGGCCATGCGGGTGGCGGAGCTGGAGCTGTCGCTCCTGGCATCCGACGCGCCGCTTCCCCCATCGGCGGAAATTGCCGGCGGCCCCTACTGGTTGATCAGCTTGCCCAGCGAGCAGTGGGGGTTAGGCCTGATCGTGAACCTCCGCACGGGGCGGGTTCTGAGGCCGGAAGATCTCGGCCGCTCCGGCTGGAGGTTTCTGGATTACCACCTGGCTCCTGACGGGCGCTGGGTGGCGATCGGCCTGGTGCCCTCATCGGGTGTTCAGGGGCCGGAGGATCCGAACCGGGCGCTGTATCTGGCGCCTGGGGAAAACCTGCAGGCGGGGTGGTTGAGGGAGGGCGTCCGACTGGTGGGCTGGAACGTTGAGCCGCCGGCGGCCCTGCTGGAGGATTTGCGAACCCGGACGCTGTGGGCACTGCGGCTGCCGCCCGCGCAGGGAACGCCGGGGGTTCCCCTTCCCGGGGCGCGATTACCAATCGCCTCGATCCCGGAGGGGGTGGTGGCGAGCGCGACAGGGGCTCCTGCGCGTGTCCTGTGGCTGAGCTGGGAAGGGCAGATACAGGCCGCACTGGATCTGGCACCCTTCTATGAGAAGATCCTGGCCCTGATGCCGGAGGTGCACGGGGGACGGACGAAGCGAGTGTGGATTGGGGCGCAGGCAATCCCGCCCCGGGCGGACGGACGGTGCCAGTGGGGATTGATCGAATGGCCCCTTCCCTCAAAGGCGGCTGCGCCATAGGACCCCCGGCCGGCATGCCTGGGAG
>JAEVEY010000170.1 GCA_016842045.1 Candidatus Thermoflexus sinensis
GCCCATAGCCCCACCCCCCTGACTCCCCCCTCCCCACGGCCCCAAAGGGCCGTGGGGAGGGGGGATTCAAAGGATTTTGGGGGCGAGCCGGGCACCTTCGGTGCCCGGCTCGCCCCCAAACCCCCAAGGAGCCAAAACCAAACATCAAATCCAGATGAAGCAGTAGGGACTGAATCGGATCAGGTTCTCAGGATGAGGCTAACCGCGTCCCCCATCATGATCAGGGCTGGACGATCCACTTGCCCTGCATGCCGAGTTGCCAGTGAGTCCCTTCGTTTTCAAAACAGCCCATCTCCCACTCCCCGGCTTTATCGCGGGGAACTGTAAAGATGAGTGTGACAGGCTCCTCCCCCGGCTCCAGCGCGACCATGAAACCGTGCGCTTCCTCTTCTTCCTCCATCAACTCTTTGACATCGATCGGCTTCCCACCCCGTTCGGCCTTCACCGGGATGCCCTCAAAGAAATCCTGAGCAAAGCCAGCCGGTCGCCCCTCATGGGTAACCACGTTCCGGCCGATCATGAGCTCATGGGGCTCTTTCCCTTTGTTCACCAGGGTCAGGCGGACCTCCTGACCGGCCTTCACCTGGATCTGAGCAGGATCAAAGCGATATTCTTCCATGGAGAGCGTGATCGATAGAGGACCCCCTCCGCCTGGGGCGCAGGCGCTCAGGAACAGGCTCATCCCAAGGATCACCGGTAAAATCCAGCGCACAAAGGTCATAGCTTTCTCCCAGGTTTGGAATTAGAGGAACCGCTTTCAGGGACCTCTCGACTTAGAGTCTCTTACGGCCCGAGAGCCTCACCGATACGCTGAGCAGGTTTACGAGCCATGGGCTTCGTGGACCTCCGGGAAAAGGGGTTGAGTGGCCCAGCGAGCCATCCCCAGGGCGAACATGAGGACGCCGATGACCAGGAAGATCCAGTGGGTGACCAGCCCCAGGGCGAAGAGCGTCAACCCGGCAGCGATCACCAGCGGCCAGATGCTGGGCGCGGGGAGATGGATGGGCTCCCGCCCCTCCGGAGCATCCTCCCCCGCCTTCCGATCATCCCCCTCTGTGATCTCCACCACAGGCCGCGGGTGGGGATTTCCCGTGTATTTCAGATCCCAGGCCGGCCGGCGGCTGCGGACCACGGGGATGCGGGCGAAGTTGTAGGGCGGCGGCGGGGAAGCGGTCAGCCATTCCAGGGTGTGGCCATCCCATGGGTCCGCCGGGGCGGGCTCGCCAACGGCCAGGCTGCGGGCGATGTTCATAAAGAACACCACAAACCCGAGCGCCAGAATGAAGGCCCCCACGGTAGCCAGCAGGTTCAGCCCCTCCCAGCCCAGGCCGGGGGCATAGGTGTAGATCCGCCGGGGCATTCCGGCCAGGCCCAGGAAGTGCATGGGGAAGAACGTCAGGTTGAAGCCGATGAACTGGAGGGCGAAGTGTAGCCGGCCCAGGCGCTCATCCAGGAAGCGCCCCGTGATCTTCGGGAACCAGTAATAGATGCCGGCCACGATCGCGAACATTGAGCCGCCGAACAATGTGTAGTGGAAATGAGCGACCACAAAGTAGGTGTCCGTCACCTGCCAGTCCACCGGGACGGCGGCGAGGAAGAGACCGCTGAGCCCCCCGATCACGAAGAGGGCCACAAAGGCGGCGGCGAAGAGGAAAGGCGTCCGGTAGCGCACCGCCCCACCCCAGATGGTGGCGATCCAGTTGAAGACCTTGATCGCCGTGGGCACGGCCACCAGCATGCTGGCGGCGGAGAAGAAGGCGTTTACCACGTCCGGCAACCCCACGGCGAACATGTGGTGGGCCCACACCGTGAACCCGATGAAACCGATGGCCACGGAGGAATAGGCCACCGCCGTGTAACCGAAGAGGGGCTTGCGGGAGAAGACCGGCAGCACCTCCGACACAATCCCCATCGCGGGAAGGATCATGATGTAAACCTCGGGGTGGCCGAAGAACCAGAAGAGATGCTGCCAGAGCAGGGGATCCCCGCCCGCCGCCGGGTTGAAGAAATGGGTTCCCAGATGGCGATCCAGGAACAGGAGGAAAAGCGCGGCCGAAATGCTCGGCATCGCGAAGAGAATAAGGAAGGAGGTCACCAGGGTGGTCCAGGCGAAGAGAGGCAGACGGTTCAGGGAGAGGCCCGGCGCCCGCAGGAGGAGGATCGTCGATACGAAGTTGATGGAGGAGGTGATGGAGGAGATCCCCAGGAGCTGCAGGCCCAGGATCCAGAAATCGATGCCGGTGCCCTTTGAGAAAGTCTTCGCCGTCAGGGGCGCGTAACCGAACCACCCCGCGTCCGGGGCGCCGCCTAACAGGAAGCTCAGGTTCAGGAAGAGGCCTCCCAGCCAGAACATCCAGACGCCGAAGGCGTTCAGCCGGGGGTAGGCCATATCCCGGGCCCCGATCATCAGGGGGATCACATAGTTCCCAAGCCCGGCCAGCACCGGCATCACCACCAGGAAGATCATGGTGGTGCCGTGCATCGTCAGCACCTGATTGTAGGCCTCCCCCACCAGGACCCGATTGTTTGGAACCGTTAGCTGGGTCCGGATTAGAAGAGCCTCCAGACCGCCGATCAGGGCGAAGAACCCGGCGCCCAGGATATACAGGATCCCGATCCGCTTATGATCCACGGTCGTGAGCCAGGAGAGAAGCCCTCGCTCCTCATACACTCGAGGCATCGCCACGGTTGGACTGGCCATCACCGCCTCCTTCACTTCAAAGACGAAAGATAGGCCACGAGCGCCTGGATCTCGTCAGGGGTCAGGCCCAGGCGCGGCATCAAGGAACCCGGCTTGATCGCCGGCGGGTTATCCAGCCAGCGGGCCAGATCCTCAGGGGTGTTCTGCAGCAAGCCCGCCGCGATCGTCGTCCGGCTGCCGACATGGGTTAAATTCGGCCCCACCTTTCCCTGAGCGGGGGTGCCATCAATGGTGTGGCATCCAACGCACGCCTTGCTCATGAAAACCTGGTAGCCCTGTTGCGCCAGGGGTTCGGTTGGCTGGGCCGCCGGCGCCCGCTGCGCCTCCACCCATCGCTGGAACCCGGCTTCCGACACAACGTGGACCCGCAGGCGCATGTTGGCATGGGAGATCCCACACAGCTCCGCGCACTGCCCGTAATAGGTGCCCTCAACATCCGATTGAAGCCAGAGCACATTCTCCCGACCCGGGATCGCGTCCATCTTCCCGCCCAGCTGGGGCACCCAGAAGCTGTGAATGACATCCGCAGAGGTCACCGTCGCCCGGATCGGCCGGCCAGCCGGGATCACCAGCTCATTGGCCGTGGTGATCCCCAGGGTCGGATACTGGAACTCCCACCACCACTGATGGCCGATCACCTTCACCGGGAGAGCATCGGCTGGAGGCTGGGAGGTCGCGGCCATCGTCCGCCAGGTCATCGCAAAGATCACCGCCAGCCCCACCGCAGTGGCCGTTGTCCATGAGATCTCCAGGGCGTTGTTCCCATGGATCTGGGGTGGGATCGCCTGTGGATCTCGGGCCCGGAACCGGAAGATCGCGTAAAGGAGAAGCGTCTCAACCAGAACGAAGACGCCGGCCGTGATGAGGAAAATGAACCAGAACAGCTCCGCCTCCGCCCGCCCTTTCGGGGAGACGGGGGCCAGGATCGAAGGACTCTGGGCGGCACATCCGGTCAACCCGATGCCAAGGATCAAGAACCCGCCCGCCCATCGCCGGGCCCTTCCCCGCGCCTCGCCCCAAGCTCGTCGCATCCATACGCCTCCTGACCATAGAATTCCCCAGGAGATTGAAGAAAAACGAAGGGGTTTTCTCCCCGGGAATCATCTCCCCTCCCCGCAGCCCCCAAGGCCCCCGGAAAGAGGAGGCCCTCAATCCCCAGATAAAAGAGGTAAACAGCGAAGTTCTCTGTTAATGATCATACCATTCATCCAAATTGTCAAGCAGAGATGCTTCCTCAGCGCATCTTTGTGGACACAATTGTCCATTTTCTGGTTCAGGGGAAGTGTCTCTTCAGGGCTGCGCAGGACGACTTCACGAGCGCCCGCCGGGATGTCAAATCCCGGATTTGACATGGCAACAAGAGTCAAATATAATTTGCCAAGCTAACATTTAGCGAGAGCAAAAATCCTGACAGTGAGGGTGGCCCAGGTGGAGGCGCGCGGATCGATGAATGAACGGGCCCTGGCCCGTCACATCCTGGAGACCCTGCATCTGGTGATGCGGAAGATCTGGGCGGAGGTCAAACAGGAAGGGGAAGAGATGTTCCCGGCTCAATCCTATCGGCTGATGGGGATGCTGGCGCAGCGCCCATATACCCTGACAGAGCTGGCCCGCGCTCAGGCGGTCCGCCCCTCGACGGTCTCCCGGGCTGTTCGATCCCTCTCGGATCAGGGATGGGTCGCGGTGGAGCGGGATTCCACAGACCGGCGGCGCGTATGGATCCGGCTGACCCCGAAGGGGCGAAAGACCCTCCGTCGGCTCCAGCTTCGGGCCACGGCCCGCCTGGGCCGGCGGCTGACCCCCCTGAGCCCGGAGGAGCGGGTCCTGCTTGCCCGGGCCATGGATCTGCTCCGGCGGACTCTGGGAAGCGATATGCGCAGTGAGCGGTAGGAGAGAGCATGTCGAATTCGCTGTTGCGCTCCATTCTCCGCGGTCTTCTGAGCCGCGCAGGGCGCGAGATCATCCTTCCACGGAGGTGGTGATGAACGCCATTGAGGCAGAACGTCTCACCCGACGGTTCGGCGATTTTGTAGCGGTCCGGGAGGTCTCCTTCACCGTGCAGGAAGGAGAGCTCTTTGCCTTCCTGGGCCCCAACGGAGCCGGCAAAACCACGACGATCAATATGCTCTGCACGTTGCTGCGGCCGACCTCCGGCACCGCCCGGGTGGGTGGCTGCGACATCGTGCGGGAGCCCCATGAGGTGCGCCGGCGCATCGGGCTGGTGTTCCAGGACCCCAGCCTGGATGATCGGCTGACCGCCTGGCAGAACCTCCAGTTCCACGCGCGATTGTATGATGTGCCCCGCCGGATCTTCGAGGAGCGAGCGAAACGCCTGTTAGAGCTGGTGGAGCTCACCGATCACGCCCATCAGGAGGTGCGCACGTTCTCCGGCGGGATGAAGCGCCGCCTGGAGCTCGCCCGCGGCCTGCTTCACCAGCCCAAAGTCCTCTTCCTGGATGAGCCCACCCTGGGGCTGGACCCCCAGACGCGGCGTCATATCTGGGAATACATCCTCCGCCTGCGGGATACCGAGGGGACGACGGTCTTTTTCACCACCCACTACATGGACGAAGCCGAGTGGGCGGATCGCATCGCCATCATCGATCACGGCCGCATCATCGCCCTGGACACGCCGGATCATCTGAAGGCGATGATCGGCGGGGATGTGATCCTGATGCGAACCAGCGATGATGCCCGGGCCGCGGCCCGCCTTCAGGAAGCCATGGCGCTGGAGTCCCGCCTGACGGAGGAAGGGGTGCTGATCGAAGCCGCGCGGGGGGATCAGCTGATCCCCCGCCTGCTGGGGGTCCTGCAGAACGGCCTGGAGCCCCCGTTGATTGTCCACAGCATCAGCCTGCGACGGCCCAGCCTGGAGGATGTGTTCATCAAGCTGACCGGCCGCGCTATCCGCGAGGAGGAGGCCTCGCCGCTGGAGATGATGCGCCTGCGCCATCGACTCTGGAGCCGGAGGTGAAGAGGATATGGCATTCCTCAAGACGGTTTACACGATCTGGTATCGTGATCTGTTGCGCTTCCTTCGCGATCGAACCCGTATCGTGAGCTCCCTGGGCCAGCCCCTGCTCTTCCTGATCGTGTTCGGCAACGGCCTGGCTCCCGCGGTAGCCGCCGGGATGGGTGGGGTGGACTTCCGGACCTTCCTCTTCCCGGGCATCCTGAGCATGGCCGTGCTCTTCACCGCGGTCTTCTCGGCGGTCTCGATTGTATGGGATCGCGAGTTCGGATTCTTGAAGGAAGTGCTGGTCGCGCCGGTATCCCGGGCCGCGGTCGCCCTGGGCAAGGTGGCCGGGGGCAGCACCACCGCGCTGATCCAGGGGCTTCTCATCATGCTCCTGGCCCCGCTGGTGGGCGTGCAATTCAGCATCCCCCAGATCCTCACCCTGATCGTGATGATGATCCTGGTGGCCGCCACGATGACCTCCTTCGGGATCCTGATCGCCGCCCGCATGCGCTCGATGGAAGGCTTCCACATGATGATGAACTTCCTGCTGATGCCCATGTTTTTTGTGAGCGGCGCCTTCTTCCCGCTGCGGCAGGTTCCCCTCTGGATGGAATGGCTGGCCCGGGTGGATCCGGTGACCTACGGGGTGGATGCCATGCGCCAAACGGCTCTTCGGGGAATCCTTCCGGAGCCGATTCTGCAGGCGTTGATCCTCCACCCCATGGAAGTGAACCTGATCGCTCTCATCGCCTTCTGGATGCTGTTCCTGATCCCGGCCGTATGGCTGTTCAGCAGGACCGAATAGTGCTTCATTTTGTTTTGAGGATGTGAGATGGTGTGGGCCAATGGCCCCACCCCCCTTTATCCCCCCTCCCCACAGCCCTTTGGGCCGTGGGGAGGGGGGATAAAAGAGATTTTGGGGGTGAGCCGGGCACCTTTGGGGCCCGGCTCACCCCCAACCCCCATGTATGTGAGGGCATAGTTGACATCTGATCCGAGCTCCGCTATAGTTTTTTACAAAAGCGGCCGAGGAAAACCGGGTAGTCCTTCTAAACCGAATCACCCCGAAACGGCGATGACGGAGACGAGTAGGCCCGAGCCGTCGCGCCCAGCGAGTCCGGGTATGGTGGAAGCCGGATGCCGACGTCGGGCTGAAGATCCCTCCCGAGCCGGTGACCGAACGCTCGCCTTCAGCGGGCCAGTAGGCTCACCCGGGATTCGCCCTCCCGTTATCCAGGGCGCGGGGATCGGAACGGGCGGTTCGGATCCGGTTCCGGGTTCGGAACGGCTATGTGGTTCCCGTCCCCGTGAGGAGCAGCCCGGCTGAACCGGGAAGCAGGGTGGTACCGCGGGAGCGATCGGCTCTCGTCCCTCTGGGGCGAGAGCCGATTTTTTTATAGCCCGGATGGAGGCCGTCCACGAATGAAGGTCACGAATACACGAATGGGCGCATGAGCGGTTTCGTTCGGTCAGGGCGCTGAAGACGGGGTCATCCAGCCCGCATCCCTGGCTCTCAACCGATGAAAGGAGAAAAGTGCTCGATGGAGACCGAGCTGCTCTATCAGACAGATGCTTACCGCCGGACCTTTGAGGCGACCGTGATCGCGGTGGAAGGTCGGGCCGTCGCGCTGGATGCCACGGCCTTCTACCCCGGTGGTGGGGGACAACCCCACGACCTGGGATGGCTGACCGATGGAGCGCGCAGGTGGCCGGTGATCGCCGTCCGCCGCCAGGGCCCTCTGGTCTGGCATGAGGTGGAGGGGGAGCCACCTGCGGTGGGACAGCGAGTGCAGGGGGAGATCGATTGGGAGCGCCGCTATGCTCTGATGCGCACCCACACCGCCCTCCACATCCTGTGTGGGGTGGTCTGGCGGGATTACGGGGCGAAGGTGACCGGTGGGAATATGGAGCCCCTGCGAGGGCGTATGGACTTTGAGTTCGAAACCCTGCGGGGAGAGCTGGTTCGGGAGATCGAGGAGAAGATCAACGCCGAGGTTGCAGCGGCCCGCCCGGTGCGCGTTTACTTCCTCCCTCGTGAGGAGGCCGACCGCAACCCGGATCTGATTCGCACCAAGGTCAACCTCCTCCCACCCGACATCCGGGTGGTCCGGGTAGTGGAGATCGAGGGGCTGGATCTCCAGGCCGACGGCGGCACTCACGTGGCCAACACGCGTGAGGTCGGCCGGATCCGGATCGTGGATTACAAGAGTAAAGGGCGGATCAATAAACGGATTGAGATCGAACTCCCATCCGGTTAGAAATTAGGCGAGGGTCCCTCCCGCGGGATCCAGATGAGGCGAGCCTATCGGATGGAGAATCGGAGAGCGAAGATCATTCGGATGACTCCCTGGCCCACCCTCACGGCCCCTCAGGCGGCTGGAAAGGGAGTAGGACTTACGCAGTTCGTTTCCCGTGGGGGCTTTGGGGGCGGAGCGGGGCGCCGAAGGCGCCCCGCTCCGCCCCCAAAAAGGATTTTTCTCCCCCCTCCCCACGGCCCTTTGGGCCGTGGGGAGGGGGGAGAAAGGGGGGTGGGGCCATTCCGTCCCACCTTTAGAGCTTTCAACTGCGTAACTCCTAAAGGGAGATTGAAAAGCTTGCGGGGCTGAGGGGAGGCGCAGATGCCCTTCCCAGCTCCCAGAAGCTTATCCACCGGACTGAGGAGGTTATCATGTTTGAACCAGTTCCTGCGCGGGCGAATTTTCCGCAATTAGAAGAAGAAATCCTGAGGTTCTGGAAGGAACGCCGGATCTTCGAACGATCTATGGAACAGACGAAGGGAGGACCTCGATACGTATTTTATGAGGGTCCCCCAACGGCTAACGGCCTGCCCGGCATCCATCACGTCCTGGCCCGGGCGTTCAAGGACCTGTTCCCCCGATACAAGACGATGCGGGGGTATTACTGCCTCCGGCGAGGCGGGTGGGACACCCATGGGCTCCCGGTGGAATTGGAGGTGGAAAAGGAGCTGGGCTTCACCTCGAAGGCCGATATCGAGCGCTATGGGGTGGCGGAATTCAACCGGCGCTGTCGGGAGAGCGTGTTCCGCTATGTAAAAGAATGGGAGACCCTCACCGAGCGCATCGCCTTCTGGATCGATCTGAAGAATGCTTACATCACGCTGAGCAATGAATATATCGAGTCGGTGTGGTGGATCCTGCGCCAGTTCTGGGACCGGGGGTTGCTGTATCAGAGCTACAAGGTGGTGCCCTACTGCCCCCGCTGTGGCACACCGCTCTCCGATCATGAAGTCGCCCTGGGCTACCGGGAGGACACCGAGGATCCTTCCGTGTATGTGAAGTTCCCCCTGCGGGATGAGGAAGGAACCTATTTCCTGGTCTGGACGACCACGCCGTGGACGCTTCCCGGGAACGCCGCCCTGGCGGTCCACCCGGAAGCGACCTATGTGATGGTGGAACAGGAACGGGATGGAACGGCCGAGCGCCTGATCCTGGCGGAGGCCCTTGTGGAGAAGGCCCTGAAAGGGGAATATCGGGTGGTGGCCCGGATGCCGGGGCGGGAGCTGGCCGGGCTGCGTTACCGGCCGCTCTATACATTCCTCCCGCTGGAGAAAGAGGCCCATTATGTGGTCACCGCATCCTTCGTCACCCTGGAGGAAGGAACCGGCATCGTGCACATCGCTCCCGCTTTCGGCGCGGAAGATATGCAGCTCGGCCGGGAGCATGACCTTCCGATCCTGGTGACGGTGGATCCCCGGGGGCGTTTCGTGGACGAGGTGACGCCGTGGCGCGGAATGTTCGTGAAGGACGCGGATCCGATGATCATTGAAGATCTGCGACGGCGCGGGCTGCTGTATTTCGCCGGCACGTATTTGCACACCTATCCGTTCTGCTGGCGGTGCGGGACGCCGCTCCTCTATTACGCCCGCGCCTCCTGGTTCATTGAGACCACCCGCTTCAAGGATCGGCTGGTTGCGCTCAACAAAACTATCCACTGGTATCCGCCGCAAATCGGCGAGGGGCGCTTCGGCAACTGGCTGGAGAACAACGTGGACTGGGCCCTCAGCCGGGAGCGCTACTGGGGGATCCCGCTGCCCATCTGGGAGTGCGCCCGCTGTGGCCATCGGGAATGCATCGGCTCCTATGCGGAGCTGCGCCAGAAGGTGGAAGCGGCCGGCTTGCGCTGGCCCGAGCCATGGGATCCCCACAAGCCGTATGTGGATGAGATCCGCTACCGCTGTGAGCGGTGCGGCGACTGGATGCAGCGGGTGCCGGAGGTCATCGACGTCTGGTTTGACTCCGGAGCGATGCCGGTGGCCCAGTGGCATTACCCCTTTGAGAACCAGGAGCTCTTCCGGGAGCAGTTCCCGGCGGACTTCATCTGCGAGGGGGTGGACCAGACCCGAGGCTGGTTCTATTCCCTGCACGCCATCGCCACGCTACTGTTCGATTCCGTTGCCTTCAAGAACGTGATCTCCCTGGGCCTGGTCCTGGATGAGAAGGGCCAGAAAATGTCCAAGTCCCGCGGCAACGTGGTGGATCCCTGGGAGGTCATCAACGTCCACGGGGCGGATGCCCTTCGCTGGTATTTCTACACGGTCTCCCCACCGGGTCAGGAACGCCGCATCTCCGTTAACCTGGTCGGGGATGTGGTGCGCACCTTTATGCTGACCCTGTGGAATACCTACCGCTTCTTCGTCACCTACGCCCGGCTGGACGGCTTCGATCCCCGGACCGTTCCGGCGCCTCCGGTCCCGGAGCGCCCGGCGCTGGATCGATGGGTCCTGGCGGAGCTGCACACGCTGATCCAGGAGGTGACGGAATCCCTGGAGAACTATGATCCAACGACAGCCGGCCGGCGGATCGCGGCCTTCGTGGACGATCTCTCGAACTGGTATGTGCGTCGCAGCCGGCGCCGGTTCTGGAAGAACGAAAACGACGCGGACAAAGCGGCGGTGTATCATACGCTGTATGAGTGTCTGGTGACCCTGAGCCACCTCCTGGCGCCCTTCATCCCCTTCACCGCCGAGGCCCTTTACCGGAACCTGGTGGCCCGGGTGAACCCGGAGGCCCCTGAAAGCGTCCACCTCTCCCGGTGGCCGGAACCGGATCCCGCGCGGATCGATGAGCGACTCCGGGAGGAGATGCGCCTGGTGATGCGGCTGGCCAGCCTGGGCCTGGCCGCCCGCAACGCCGCCCGGATCCGGGTCCGCCAGCCCCTGGCGCGGATCGCCTTCCGGGTGCGCGGGCCAGAGGAAGAGGAAGCCGTCCGCCGCCTCGCCGACATCCTGTTAGATGAGCTGAACATCAAGAGCCTGACGTTCATCCGGGACCTTACGGAGGTCGCGGATCCCGAGCTTCACCTCCGGCCAGACCGGCTGGGGCCGCGTCTGGGGGCTCGGCTTCCGCTGGTCCGGGAGGCCCTCCATGGGCTTCCCGCCTCCGCGATCATCCGGGCATTGCGCCGGGGGGAGACGGTGGCGGTGCAGGTGGATGGGGAGATCGTGGAGGTCGGCCCGGAGGACGTGGAGATCCGCTACCGGCCGAAACCCGGGTGGGTTTTTGTGGAGGAAAACGACTACGTGGCGGCCGTATGGACGGAGCTCACCGATGAGCTGCGGAAGGAGGGCCTCGCCCGGGAAGTCGTGCGGCGGATCCAGGAACTGCGCAAACGGGCCGACTTCGATGTGGCGGATCGCATCGTTACCTATTATCAGGCGGATCCTGCCCTGGCCGAGGCGATCGCCGCCCATGCCCCTTACATTCAGGCGGAAACGCTCTCGGAGCAGCTCCTGGCCATGACCCCTCCTCCCTCGGTGGAAGCCATCGAGCGGGCGACCATCGATGGCATGACGCTCCTCCTGGGCGTGCTCCGCGTAGCCAAGGGTTGACAGGAAAAAGGGGTGGGGGCGGGCCGCTTCGCCACCCGTCCCCACCCCGATTCTTTCCCGCCGAGCGGGAGAAGGGATGAGGTGAGGACCCCATCCATCACCCCGCAGGTCGTTATACGAATAGGAGTTACGCAGTTGAAAGTTCTAAAGGTGGGACGGAATGGCCCCACCCCCCTTCCTCCCCCCTCCCCACGGCCCTTGGGGCCGTGGGGAGGGGGGAGAAAAATCCTTTTTGGGGGCGGAGCGGGGCGCCGAAGGCGCCCCGCTCCGCCCCCAAAGCCCCCAGGGAAACGAACTGCGTAAGTCCTAACGAAACGACGAAGCGGAGGACGTTCCGCGATGCCTTTGCGATTCCTGACCGCCGGAGAATCCCACGGCCCGGCCCTCGTGGCCATTCTGGAGGGCCTTCCGGCCGGCCTTCCAGTGGACCTGGAGGCGGTAAACCGGGAACTGGCCCGTCGCCAGCAGGGTCTGGGGGCAGGGCCCCGGATGAAGATCGAGGCGGATCAGGTCACGATCCTGAGCGGGGTCCTGGAAGGCGTGACCACCGGGGCTCCGATCGCCCTCCAGATCGAGAACCGGGACCACGCCAAATGGCGGGGGCGGGCGATAGAGCCCATGACGGTGCCTCGACCAGGCCATGCGGATCTGGTAGCGGCATTGAAATACGGCTATCGGGATCTCCGACCTGGCCTGGAGCGGGCCTCCGCCCGGGAAACCGCGGCCCGGGTTGCGGTAGGGGCGCTGTGCAAGCAATTCCTCCAGGCCTTCGGTATCACCATTGGCAGCTACGTGGTGCAGATCGGGCCGGTCCGCGCCGAGCTTCCCGAGGATCTTCCCTATCCGCTCCGTTTTGAGCGGGCCGAAGCCGATCCGGTTCGGTGTCCGGATCCCGAGGCCTCGGCCCGTATGCAGGCGGCCATTGAGCAGGTGATCCGGGAAAAGGACACTCTGGGCGGGGTGATCGAGGGGGTGGCTCTGGGGGTGCCGCCGGGTCTGGGCTCCCACGTGCATTGGGACCGCCGGCTGGGCGCCCGGCTGATGATGGCCCTGGGCAGCATCCCGGCGGTGAAGGGGGTGGAGATCGGCGAAGGGTTCGCCCTCGCCAGCCGCCGGGGCACCGAGGCCCAGGACGGGATCTTCCGGGAAGGCGAGGCCCTGGTCCGGCGCACCAATCGAGCGGGGGGGATCGAGGGAGGGATCTCCAACGGCGCCCCGATTGTGGTCCGCGTGGCGTTCAAACCCATCGCCACCACGCTGACCCCCCAACCCTCTGTGGATCTCCAGACCGGCCAGCCCGCGGAGACCCGCTATGAGCGTTCGGATTTCTGCCCGGTCCCCCGGGCCTGTCCGATCGTCGAGGCGATGATGGCCTTCGTCCTCGCGGATGCCCTGTTGGAGAAACTGGGCGGCGACACCATGGAAGAGTGCCGGGATCGCTTCGAGGCTCTTCGAAAAGCTCGGCTGGAGGACTTCTTCCTCGACGGCGAGCCCCATCGCTTCTGGCCGTGAAGGGGATGTTTCACGTGAAACATCCGCCGAGCCTCAACCGGAGGGGCAAGCCGAGGCCCCTCGAAATCCTCCTTTCTGCTATCGCCATCGGGTGAGGATGGTCTCCCGCTCGAACAGGGCCACGGCCAGGGCGACGAGGAGCGCATCCGCCCCCAAGAGAAAGAGCGCGATGAACCCCAGAAGCGTTCCGCTCAGCCAGAGAATCCCGAAGCTCTGAGCCAGGATCAGGCCCAGGAGCGGGAGGATCACGATCATACCGACCTGTTCGGCCAGGCGAGGGTCGTTCACCCGCGAAGAGACGATCAGGCCGGTGAGGGTGGCCAGCAGGGTGATGAAGGGGCCCAGCACGAAGATCTGAACCCAGGCAGTCGGACCCCACAGGGTTTCCATGGCCGGCGGTGAGAGGTGGATCCCGTAAGCGGCGGCGACGACGATAAAGTAAGCCCCCCAGCTCAGAGCCATCCCCGGGCACGCTGCGGCGATCGCCTTTCCGATTAACAATTCCCCCGTGGTCACCGGGGTGGCCAGCAGAGGTTCCAGGGCCTTTTCCCGTTTCTCCCCCACCACACTGTAGGTGGCGATGGTCATCGGGATCGCCAGCGGGGCGATCCAGAAGAGCAGCATGAACTGGGAGGCCAGGAAAACCTCCAGCTGGGTTCGGGGCGGCAGCCCGGCCAGACGGCGAGCCAGCCCAGGAGGCAATTCCTCGGAGGGTTCCCCGGAAGCGGGGATCTGGCGGATGCTGGTCAGGCTGATGATCGGGATGGCCGCGAACAGAAGTGGAAGAATGATCATCAGCATGGCGATGTAACGATTCCGCAGGGCATCATGGATCTCCTTATCGACCACCGCGATGATCCGGGACAGGCTCATCCATGCCTCCACATCGTCAGGATTCGGCGGATCCGCGCCCCTCTCGGATAATGCGCAGGTAGAGTTCTTCCAGAGAGGCCTTCACGGGGGTCACGCTCAGGATGGGCGCGCCCATCTCCACGAGGCTGCGAACCAGATCCGGCGTCACCGTCCGCAGATCGGCCACCTGGACCTCCAGGCGGCCATTCCGGATGGCCGCCTGGATCACTCCTGGTTGTCCCCGGATCCGGCTCAAATAGGGCTCGGGCTCTCCATCCACCTCAATGGCCACCATCGTCCCAAACCGCTGGGCCCGCAGCCGGTCCGGGGTGTCCAGGGCCAGCAGGCGGGTGCGCAGGATCGCCACGCGATCGCCCAGGCGCTCTGCTTCCTCCAGATCATGGGTCGACAGGAGGATAGTGCGCCCCTGACCTTTCAGGGAACGTAGCAGCTCCCGAACCTCAAGAGCGGCCTCCGGGTCCAGGCCGGCCGTGGGCTCATCCAGCAGGAGAATCGGGGGATCGTGGATCAGGGCCCGGGCCAGGGCAAGGCGCTGGCGCATTCCCTTAGAAAAGGTAGCCACCGGATCCCGGGCGCGATCCGCCAGGCCGAACTGCTCCAGAAGCGCCATCGCCCGGGCGCGAGCGGCCGGAACCCCATACAGGCGGGCATAGATCTCCAGGTTCTTCCATGCCGGAAGGCGCTCCCAGAACCCCGGGGTTTCCGGCAGATACCCAATCTGCCGGCGCAACCGGTGGGATTCAGGCGTCATGAGCTCCCCGGCGATCCAGACCCGTCCAGATGTTGGAGAAATCAAACCAAGAAGGAGGCGGAGGGTGGTGGTTTTGCCAGCACCGTTTGGACCCAGGAGGGCGAGCAACTCCCCCTCATGGACCTCGAAGGTCAGCCCCTCCAGGGCCAGAACGCGGTCGTAGCGCTTGGTCAGATTCTCGGTGCGAATCATTGCCTCGCTCCTTCCCCTTCAAGCAATCGGTAGCAATGGAGGATCTCCTCCACCACCTCATCGATGGATCGACCGGTAGTATCCACCCAGTGAGGGATCTCCCGGTAAGCGGCCTCCCGGGCCCGCCAGAGGGTTTTCAGGCGTTCCAGGAGAGTCTCCCCGGGACAGAGACGAAGGAGCGGTCGATCGGCCGTCCCCATCAGCCGCCGGGCGACTTCCTCCAGGTCCGCATATAGGAAGAACAGATGGCCTCCGGCCTGCAGGGCGGCCCGATTGGCCGGGCTCACACAGGTCCCCCCGCCGGTAGCGAGTACCCATCCCCGAGGATGGGACCATTCCTGACAGAGAGCGGCTTCCATGGCGCGGAATGCCCCCTCGCCCTCCTGCGCGAAGATCTCCGGGATCGATCGCCCGGCCCGTCGGACGATCTCCTCATCGAAGTCCAGGAACGGCCATCCCAGCCGCTCCGCGAGCCGTCGCCCAATCGTCGTTTTCCCGGTCCCCACAAAGCCGGTAATCACCAGGTTCCGCCGCGGCATAGGAAAACCCTGTCACGTGATCTCCGTGCGGAGAGGCTTCCGGGCGGCCTTCCTCTCCGTATGGATCCAGGCGGAAGGAATGGCCGGTGGGACAGGCCCCTCCCTCGAGGAAGAAGGCCGGCCGCGTAACTCCTGAAGAAAGTCCAGACGGCCCGATGATCCGCCTGCTTCAAGCCCCAGGCCGCAAGGGGAAGAAAGGACGTTATCGGATGGGCGGCGGCGCCAGCCAGTCATAGCCGATGGTCGGATCATCGTGGGGGATCCGCCCCTCATCGGAAGGATCATAGGTCCTGGAGGTGATATAAAACAGGTGCACCGGCGTGGGGCTGACCACCTTGCATCCATGGGCCACGCCAGGCGGGATCTTCAACACCCGCGGCGGCGCGTGATCGCCGAGATAGAGCTCCATCGTCTGACGATATGTCGGCGAATCTGGACGGAGATCATGCAGAGCCACCTTCAGCGTCCCGATCGCCACATACCACCAGTCAGTCTGCTTCCAGTGAATGTGCCAGGCCTTGATCACGCCGGGATACATCAACGAGTGGCTCCATTGCGCAAACCCCTCGGCGAAGATCGGGTCGGTGACCCGGAGGATCTCCCGAAAGAACCCCCGATCATCCACGTGGGTGACGAGCTCCTTGAGCTCCACACCGGCGATCATTGCAACCTCCTGAAACAGATGTTCGATGTGAACAGGATGACCTGTGGGAATCCTCTCCGCTCCCCGATAGGGAGTTTCGACCGGTTCCAGGCGGCCTCCACCTTCTCGCCCTATTATCGTGCACAAAACCTGGAGGGTCCATCGGCGTGCATCCGGAGCTCAGGATGGGACTTCGGACAAGGCGGTGGATCGTAGCGAAGCGCTGGCGGGAGGCCCTTCCAGACCGGCGGCTGCATGGGAAGGCGTTCATCCGGGCGGTTCCGATTCCTCCAATCCCCTGGACGGGGGAATTCGAAAAGCTTGTAGGAGTCACGCAGTTCGGGGCTCGCGAGAAGAGGTTGAATGGCCCCACCCCCCTTATCCCCCTCCCCACGGCCCAAAGGGCCGTGGGGAGGGGGGATCAATATATTTTTGGGGGAGTCGCGCGCCTTCGGCGCGCGACTCCCCCAAAACCCCTCAGGAGAAAACCAACTGCGTAACTCCTAAGCTTGTCCCGAGTTCGGCGAATTGAAAAACGGCACCAGGGTTTTTTCCTCAGCATCCCATTTGGATCCACCGATGGCCCTCTGGACCTCCCTCCCCATGGGAACGCTCAGATGATGAAAAAGCACTGAAACGGCGCAGCGACCCCTTGCCCTCTCTCGTCCCCTGTGTTAGTCTTTGATTACCTGTCCAGATAATTGAGAACCGCTGCCTGTACGGTTGATCTTCGGAGGAGGTGCTCATGGTTCGCAAGCACTGGATCCACGCCCTACCCTGGCTGGGCCTGATTTTCCTGATCCTCGCGACCGGGTGTCGTCCCACCCGAACCCGCTCTGGCCCTGTGCCCACAGCGACGCTCCAGGGGGTGCTCTTCGGCCAACCGACACCGACCGCGGCTCTGTTGCCCACCCCCACGTGGACGCCGCTCCCCGTGGCTCCGGAGGGCGCTCCCACACCGACGCCGTTCTTATCTCCGCTCCCGACACCGACGATAGCCCCTATTGCCCCTGCGCCGACTTCCGCGCCCCCTTCGGGAGTCACCCACGTGGTGCAGCCCGGGGAGACCCTGTTCCGCATCGCCCTCCGCTATGGGACGACAGTGGAAGCCATCGTCCAGGCCAACAACCTGATCAACCCGGACTTCATTGTGCCCGGGCAACGGCTGGTGATCCCTACCACGGGTGCTGCTCCGGCAACCCCAACGGGAGGGGAACGCGTTTACATCGTGCAGCCCGGGGATAACCTGTTCCGCATTGGCTTGAAGTTTAACATGCTGTGGACTGTGATTGCCGCTCGCAACGGGATCACGAACCCGAACGCGATCTATCCAGGCCAGCGGCTGATCATCCCAAGCCCGTGAGTATAAGGGATGACCAGATACCATGGGCATCCTCCTGGGTGGATGTGTCAGGAGGGCCTCTGCCAGGGCGGGTTCCAGGCCCCCTTCTCCCTCTGAGGCCTTTTGAGTCCCTGGGAAAGGGGAAAAGACGGGCAGCGCCCCACTCCCTCCATCTTCGAACAGATTCAGCAGCGCTGCCCATGGCCTGAATTTTCCTCTCTCCCTGATCGAACAGGAGGACCGAGGCTTCCATGCTGGATCCCATCGAAGCGGAGATCCCTCTCGAGAGCCGGCGGGTCTACGAAGGCCGGATTCTGAGCCTGCGGGTGGATACGGTTCGCCTGCCCTCGGGCGGGACCGCGTTGCGGGAGATCGTGGAGCATCGCGGGGCGGTCGCCATCGTCCCGATCCTGGATGAGGAGCGAGTGGTGCTGGTGCGTCAGTTCCGCTATGCGGTCGGCCAGGTCTCCCTGGAAATCCCGGCCGGCACCCTGGAGCCCGGGGAAGACCCCCTCGCCTGCGCCCGCCGGGAGCTGGAGGAGGAAACGGGCTATCAGGCCGCCCGCTGGGAACAGCTGGGAAGGATCTGGCCGACCCCGGGTTACAGCACGGAGGAGATCATCCTCTTCATCGCCCGGGATCTGAGGCCGGGCCCCGCGCGGCCGGAGTTCGATGAAGCGCTCAGCATGACGATCATGTCCTGGTCGGAGATCTGGGAGGCGATCGAGGAAGGACGCCTGCGCGATGCAAAGAGTATCGTCGCCCTGACCTGGGCCGCACGCCGCCTGGGAGGAGGGTAAATGGCTGGCGAAGCGACCTCCATCCGCTCTGCTCGCTGGACGCTTCCGGTTTATATCCCGGCCTTCCTGCTCTTCATAGCCGGGCTGGGGCTCCTGACGGCCGGCGCCCTGGAGTGGATCTACGCAGACCGGATCTGGCCGGGGGTTTTCATCGATGGTGTGGACGTGGGGGGGTTGACGGAGGCAGAAGCCCGCGCCCGGTGGGAGGCCAAGCTGCCAGATCCCCAACGCCCGCTTTTCACTCTCCGGGGACCAGGGTTCCAGCAGGGGGTTTCCCTGGCCGACCTGGGCGCCCGCGTGGATGTGTCGGGCACGCTCCAGGAGGCCATGCAGGCCGGCCGGGGGAAGGGGCTGGCCAGCGGGCTCGATCGCCTTCAGATCTGGTGGTTCGGTCGGGCTGTGGCTCCGCGGGTGGAAGTCGACGCCGCGCGCCTGGAGGCATACCTGGCCACGCTGGCGGCGGCCATCGATCGCGCCCCCCGGGACGCCTCCCTGGAGATCCGGGGCGATCAGGTGATGGTCCACCCCGCAGAGGCCGGGGCCCGCCTGGACCGGGCAGGGCTTCGGGTGCGCCTGCTGGAGGCGCTCTCCACCCTGCAGCCCCAGACGATCGATCTCCCTGTGGAGACTGTGCCGCCTGCCTTGACCAATGTGGAGCCAGCGCGAACGCAACTGAGCCAGTGGCTCCAGGGGCCAATCCGTCTCATCGTGCCCACGGGAACCCTGACCGTTCCCCTCTCCCTTCCTGAAGTCGGACCCTGGGAGCTCTCCCCCACGGATCTGGCCCGTATGGTCACAGTGGTCCGGGTGGATTCCCCAGCACCGCATCTGGAGGCCCGGCTGGAGGAAGACCGCCTGCTGGAATGGCTGACCCCGATCACGGAGACGCTGCAAGCGGATCCAGCGGATGCCCGCTTCGTCTTCGATGAAGCGCAGCGACGACTGGTTCCCATAGCACCCTCTCGATGGGGTTATCGTGTGGAGATCACCGCCACGGTGACCCGCATCCGGGAAAGCCTTTCCATGCCCACCCGGGAGGTCCCCATTGCCCTGACGCTGATCCCGCCCCGCTATCCGGAAACGATGACGGCGGAGGCACTGGGGATCACCAGGCTGATCGCTCAGGCCACCACGAACTTCAAGGGCTCCCCTCCCCCACGGGTGCGGAACATCGCCCTGGGGGCCTCCCGAATGCACGGCGTGGTGGTGCCACCCGGGGAAGTGTTTTCCTTCAACGCCCATCTGGGCGATGTCAGTGTGGACACCGGGTTCGAGGAAGCGCTGATTATTTTCAATGGGCGGACCATCCGGGGCGTGGGCGGGGGGCTCTGCCAGGTCTCCACCACGCTGTTCCGGGCCGCCTTCTTTGGCGGCTTCCCAATCGAGGAACGCTGGCCCCACGCGTATCGGGTGGGATGGTATGAGCGAACCTTCGGGCCAGGGCTGGACGCTGCCATTTTCTCCCCTTATGCGGATTTCAAGTTCCGGAACGATCGGGAGACCCCTATTCTCATCGTCGCGGAAGTCGATCCGGAGGCAGGGACGCTGACATTCAAGATCTATGGTTCCGACGACGGGCGGAAGGTAACGGTGGAAGGTCCCTTTGTTTCCAATATCGTCCCCCATGGCCCTCCGGTCTACGAAGAAGACCCCACACTGCCGAAGGGGAAAGTGGTTCAGGTGGATTGGGCGGTGGATGGGGCTGATGTGCTGGTGAAGCGGAAGGTTGAGAAGGATGGGCAGATTCTCTACGAGGATCGGGTGTTCACCCGCTATCAGCCCTGGCGGGCCGTTTTCAAAGTCGGCACAGGAGAGTAAGGGCAAAGAGCCGCTCCACTTGTGCCCTGACCCTCTTCCTCTGTCAGGACAGAATTACCCTTCTCACGGCCTGAAGGTCCGCGAGAGAAAGGGAAATGTTGGCAGATCTCTCATTCTGATCCACCCATCCCTGGTGAAGTCTAAACGATGGGCGTATGGGGCAACCCCCTCCCTCCTTCCCGCGGCCCAAGGGTAGAGGCGGGCGGGGCCGCTTTCAGCAGCCCCCTCCTACCTGCCTGCCTGAACTCCCCGCTCATGCGTCTCCATTTTTGACAGCCCGCGAGTTTCTCCGTTATAATTTTTATGTCGATATTTTTCGACACAAAAGAGGCTGAATATGCGAGCCGCACTTCTCAACCGGCTGGCCAAACTTCATATCGACCCGCAGCGCTGTGCGAAGGATTATCGCGCTGCCCGACAAGCCTTCCAGCAGCGAATGGAGTTCGCTGAGGCTTTGCGCATCCTCACAGCCCTTGCCGATCCTCACCGGCTGGCGATGGTAAAACTCTTGCAACAGTATGGGGAGATGTGCGCCTGCGACATCGAGGTGGCCTTCGACCTAGCGCATTCCACATTGATTTACCATCTTAATCTGCTTGTGGAGGCCGGGATCGCCGAGGTCCGTAAGGAGGGCAGGTGGAGCTACTATCGGTTATCCAAGGCTTTTCCAGCCAGCTGGCAGGCTATAACCAGGTTCGTCAGGGCCTCCCAGGCCCGATCCATACGCCGCTGTTGCTGTCGGAGGCCTACCTCTCACCATACAGGAGAAAGGTGGGAGTAATCCGCTCTGACAACTCATCCCGTCCGGCAAGCTCACTTCACTATCCATCAGGAGGGCTTATCATGCTATCGAAAGAAAAGATTAAGACAGCAATTCGAGAGCGCTATGCGCGGGTCGCGCATGGATCGGGCTGCTGTGAGCCTGTAGGGTGCGGTTGCGCCTCAAAGCCAGAGGAATGCTTGAGCCAAACGGGCTACTCTCCCATTGAACTGATGGATCTGCCTCAGGAAGCCGTTGTCACAGCTGCAGGCTGCAGGAATCCAATTGCCTTTGCTGAACTTAGGCCTGAAGAAATTGTGCTGGATTTGGGGAGCGGCGGCGGCTTAGATGCTCTCCTGGCCGCTCAACAGGTCGGCCCTCGGGGAACTGTTATTGGAGTGGATATGACCCCGGAGATGGTTGCACGTGCTCAAGGAAACGCGCGAAAGGCGAATGCTCCGAACGTCAAATTCTATGTGGGCGAAATCGAGCGCCTGCCCCTCAAGGATGCCTCTGTGGATGTGATTATCAGCAACTGTGTGATTAACCTCTCTCCCGACAAGGACGCGGTCTTCCGCGAAGCGTTCCGCGTACTGAAGCCCGGTGGCCAGATGGTTGTCTCGGATCTTGTGACACAGGGCGAGCTTCCGGAATCCCTGCGGGAGGATCTGGCAGCCTGGACGGGTTGCGTTGGTGGGGCGCTGGACCAGGAGGAGTATATCCGGAAGATCCGGACGGCGGGATTTATGGAGATCGCCGTCATTCAGAAAAGCGAACCTCAAGAGGAGCTTCCTCTGTTCAGCATCACCGTAAGGGGGCTGAAACCCTAAATGAACCCAACCCGCCCTGTATCCCACCCTTTACGGACGCACCGTCAGCTCACTGATCAACACGCTGTTGTTGACGGCGCTGGAATACCCGGGGCTCAGGACAACGACCCGGGCGGCCGGGTTCCCTTCGGGGTAAAGGCCGGTTCGGAGTTGATAGGTCCCGGGCGGTGC
>JAEVEY010000177.1:0-9707 GCA_016842045.1 Candidatus Thermoflexus sinensis
TGTATATCAGGGGCGTGTGCCGCCTAAGACCCATCGCCTGCTCATCTTGATTGACCATCTGGACTCTTATCCGTTTCGTCGAACGCGTGAGGAGATCGGCCTTCTGGATCTGTTTTATATTCCTGCCCGTTATCCGGATGCATTGCCGGGGATGTTGCCCCAAGGGTACCCGGATCTGTCGATTGCCCAGCAGGCTCTTTCTATAGCAGAAGCGATTTTCAGGGATGCAAAAGGGATTATCGAGGAGACTATCGATCGCTCTCAGTAGTTATTCCGAAGCGTGGGGATAAGCGCATTGCGGGGTGGAGGAAACTCCACCATCCCCCTTCTCCTCCTTGTGCGACTTTGCTACACGGAGAGAGCCTGTGTTTTCGCAGGATATGGATTGCCAAAGGCGGCCCACATCCTGCGAAAATTCTGCGGGAAAATCATCCGTGAAGCGATCACCAGTTCCCCAAAACCCCAAAGTAAAAACGGACAAAGCGCCGGTGGGGATTCTGCGATGACGCACGCCGAGACACGGGCGATTCGCGCGTTTCAGGAACGGTTTGGGGAGCTTCCCTCTTTACGAGCCCGGGCCCCCGGCCGGGTGAATCTGATCGGGGAGCACACAGATTACAATGAGGGCTTTGTCCTCCCCATTGCCATCAACCGGGCCATCTGGGTGGCGGCTCGTCCCCGCCGGGATCGCCAGGCCCGCCTGATCGCCGCGGATTTCGGAGAAGAAGCCGGGTTCTCCCTGGATGAGCTGCGCCCGGGCGGTTTGCGGGGATGGGCAGCCTATCCGGCCGGGGTGGCCTGGGCCCTGGAGCAGGCCGGTTTTCGCCTTCCCGGGCTGGACGCTGCGGTGGCCGGGGATGTGCCGATCGGCAGCGGATTGAGCTCTTCCGCGGCGCTGGAGGTGGCGTTTGCCATCGCATGGGTCGCCCTGGGGGGCCATACGGTGCCCCGGCTGGAGCTGGCCCGGCTGTGTCAGCGGGCGGAGAACGAGTTCGTGGGGGTGCGATGTGGGATCATGGACCAGATGGCGGCCCTGTTCAGCCAGCGCGGCCATGCCCTGCTCATCGATTGTCGCTCCCTGGAAACCCGTCTCATCCCGATCCCGGAAGAGGTAGTCGTCCTGGTGGCCGACAGCGGGGTGCGCCGGGAGCTGGCGGCCTCCGGATACAACGAGCGCCGGGCGCAGTGTGAGGAGGCGGTGCGGCGATTACAGGGACGATATCCCGGGATCCGTGCGCTGCGGGATCTGTCGCCGGCGCAGCTGGAGGCCGCCCGTGAGGAGCTTCCCGAGTTGATCTATCGGCGGGCCCGGCATGTGGTGACCGAAAATGAGCGGGTCCTCCAGGCGGTGGCCGCGCTGGAGCGCGGGGATCTCATCACGTTTGGGAAGCTGTTGAACGCCTCCCATGAGAGCCTGCAGCTGGATTATGAGGTCAGCGCCCCCGAGCTGGATACCCTGGTCGAGGCCGCCCGCTCCGTCCCTGGCGTATATGGGGCCCGGCTGACGGGGGCTGGCTTCGGGGGCAGCATCCTGGCGGTCGTTCAACGGGAGGCGGTTCCGGCCGCGAGCGATGTCATCACTCATCGGTATGAGGATCGCTTCGGCCGGCGGCCGGCCCTGTTCGCGGTGGAGCCGGATGAGGGCGCCACTGTGCATCTCCAATGAGCGAGAGGATGAGCAGGCCAATATCCCGTTTGGATCCGCCGATCATGCGCAGTTGACTTTCTCCCCTGGGTTTTGGATGTTGAGGCGGGCACCGAAGAAGCTAACCGGATCAATCGGCTCTGTTGCAAATGGGGGGCTTTGGGGGGCGAACGCGGAACCCAAGCGGGCACTGCCGGGATCACAACAGAGCGGTGTAAATCCGACTTCGGGTAGCACGGATCAGGACGGATGCCTGCGATGTCGATTCGTCGCGCACACCATCCATTTCGGGCGCTTCGTCACTGGAATTACCGGCTGTATTTCTTCGGCCAGCTGATCTCCCTCAGCGGGACCTGGATGCAGACCATCGCTCAGAACTGGCTGGTCTATCGGCTCACCGGTTCGCCGGTCAGCCTGGGCGTCATGAACGGCCTCTCCGTTCTGCCGCTTTTGCCCATGGCCCTCTTCGGCGGAAGCCTGGCGGATCGTTTTCCCCGACGCTGGTTGATTGTGATCACGCAATCGCTCATGATGGGCCAGGCCTTTCTCCTGGCCTGGCTGACCTGGAGCGGCCGCATCCAGGTCTGGCATGTCTGGGCGATGGCGATGCTCCTGGCCGCCTTCCAGATGCTGGATGTGCCAGCCCGCCAGGCCTTTGTGGTGGAGATGGTGGGCGAGGAGGATCTGGGGAATGCCATCGCCCTGAACTCTTCTCTCTTCAACTTCGCGCGGATCATCGGCCCCTCCCTGGCCGGTCTGGTGGTGGCCACCTTAGGGGAAGCGATGGCTTTTTTCCTGAACGGCCTCTCGTTCCTCGCGGTGATCACCGGTCTGCTGGCCATGCGGCTGCCTTCCTCGGCCGCCCGACGGCGTCTGTCCGGAGCTTCCATGGATCCGCTGGCCGGGCTGGTGCGGATCCGGTCGGATGCGATCCTGCTGGGTCTGGTGAGCATGGTGGGGGTCTCCGCCTTCCTCTCCATGCCCTACACCACGCTTCTCCCGGTGTTCGCCCGGACCTCGCTCTGGAATAGTGCGGCACCGGTGGTGGAAACGCTTTGTCGGGTTGCAGAGGGGAGCCGTCTGGGAGGCGCGCTCCTCTCATGCGTTCAGCCGGAGGCCGTGGCCTACGGGCTCATGATGGGGGCTGTGGGGGTCGGCGCGGTGACGGGAGCCCTGTTAGCGGCCGCGTATGGGGACGCGGGCGGGCGAGGACGGATGCTGACGTGGGGGAACATGGGTTTTCCGGTGGCGTTGCTGGGCTTCTCTCTGTCTCGCTCTTTCTTCATCGCGCTGATCTTTCTGGTGCTCACCGGGATCGCTTTCGTATGGCAGAACGCGCTGGCCAACACGCTGATTCAGACCCATGTGGAGGATTCGGTGCGGGGGCGGGTGATGGGAGTTTACACGCTATCTTTTCAGCTGATGATGCGCCTCGGAGGGTTGCAGGCGGGCCTGATGGCCGGCTGGCTGGGCGCGCCCGCCACCGTCGCGCTGGGGGCCATCGCGAGCCTGAGCTATATGCTCTGGGCCCATCAACGTTACCCGGAGATCCGACGCTTGCCGTAGCGTAGGACAACTGCTTGCAGTTGTCCTGTCTCTATCTCAGGCCGGCCAGCGTCTGGAGGAGGAAATGGGACGATTGGGATTGGAGCGCGGAGCAGATCCCCAGACCAATCGCGCTTCCAAAGATCAGGAGGGCGCAGATCACCCCAATGGCGCTCAGCGCCAGGGCGACCCAGCCCAAAATCACACCGGCCTGAGCCAATCCATCCCCGGTGAGCGTGCCGTCACTCCGGGCGATTTCCGATTTCGCCTGATTCCCCAGGATGATCCCGAGGATCGGGCCGATGAGGGGGAGGACGCCGACCAGGCCGAGGAGGCTCAGCACCAGGCTGGCGATGGCTTTGCCGCTGGTTCTGGCCGGGGGAGGAGAGGGGGTTACGGTCATCGCTTCACCTCCAGGATTTTTGGTTCCGGGACCTGCGTCTGCCCGATCCCCCAAAGGCTTTGAGGGATAAAGAAGAACGTGGCCTTATTTTATGCGGAACAGACCTGCCACACAAAAAGATAAAAAGCGGGACTTATCCATGATCGGATGGACCGAGCAGCGAGCGGACCCGGCCGGCTGACCCGGCGGGTCGCTATAAAGCGTCCGCAGAATGGCCCGAGGGGGGGTGCCGTCCACGAATGGGGCACGAATACACGAATGGAAGCGCATTGGACGAAGCGGAATGCGCAGACACGCGCTAAAACCGATAGGAGCCATCCACAACGGCTCGCGCCGGGGTAACCGGAGCCCGGGACGAACGTATATAATTTTTTTATAGTGCTCATCTTGGGCGGCGATGCTGGGTGAAGTGCCCCCAGCCCGGTCATTGGGATGGGACCAGAGCATTCCTCTTCAGGAGGTTCTTATGAACTGGGAAGACTTCCTCACCTTCCGCCGCATGATCACCCCCATCATCATCCAGGTCCTCTTCTGGATCGGCGTCGCCCTCAGCGTCCTGGCCGGCTGCGCCGTTTTGTTCGGTGGGATCACCGGAGCGGGAGTAGCGGGGCGACGGGATGGCGTCGGAGCGGTTCTCGGGGCCATCTGCCTGAGCCCGCTGGTGGTGATTCTGGGGATCCTGGCCTCGAGAATCTACGCGGAGCTCCTGATCGTGGTGTTCCGGATCAGCGAGACCCTGACGGACATCCGGGAGCTGTTGGAGCGCCAGCGCCAGACCGGCGCGTAATCCGGCCCAGGTCCCCACAGGGGGCGGGCATGCCCGCCCCCTGTGGGCGCTGACAGGAACCCGGGAGCCCGGTCGTCAACGACCGGGCTCAACGATCGAAACGGGCGCTAAAGGCACCCGCAACCAGGAGACGCTTCCGCGTCCCTTCCCACGCTGAGTCCTGACATGGACATCAGGGCTTCACTATGAGAGGGACGAGGGGCGGGGGGCGAGGCGCACCCGGACCTGCTGGGTTTTCCCGTCCCGCAGGATGGAGAGCACGACTTCATCTCCAGGCTTTCGCTTCTCCTCCAGATAAGCGATGAGATCCTCCATGCTGCGGACCGGCTGGCCGTCGATCGCGACGATGAGATCGCCGCCCAGGGCGATCGTCTCCCCTTCATAGTCTGCAGATTGCGTGCCGCCCCGCAAGCCGGCCTGGGCGGCCGGACCCCGCGGGTCCACCTCGAGGATCAGGGCACCACGATCCGCCGGCAACCCCAGCGCTTTGGCGGCGAGCGGCGTCACGGAGAACCCTGAGATCCCCAGCCAGGGATGATCATAACGGCCCCGCGCGATGAGTTCCGGCACCACCCGCTTGACCGTGTTCACCGGAATGGCGAATCCGACTCCCGAGGAGGTCCCGCTCTGGGAGAAGATCATCGTGTTCACCCCGATCACGCGCCCCTGGCTGTCCAGCAGCGGGCCGCCGGAGTTCCCCGGGTTGATCGGCGCGTCGGTCTGGATCATGTTGGGGATGCTGAACGGCCGGGAGCCCGACCGGATCACCCGCCCGACCGCGCTGACGATCCCCAGGGTCATGGTCCCCTCCAGACCGAAGGGGTTGCCGATGGCGATGGCCAGCTGTCCGGGCCGCACGCCCCCCGAATCTCCCAGCGGGGCTGGACGCAGCGAGGCAGCCGGCACATCCACCCGGATGACCGCGAGATCACTATCCGGATCGGTCCCCACGATCCGGGCAGGGACCTCGGTGCCGTCGGCAAAGGTGACGATAATGGTGGTGGCCCCTTCCACCACGTGATGATTCGTCACGATGTGGCCCTGCTGGTCATAGACGAACCCGGATCCTGTGCTCTCCTGCTGCAGGAGGCCCCGGCCGCTGCGAACGCGGATGTGAACGACGGAGGGATTCACCTGCTGGTAGATGGCCTGTAACTGCTGCTCCAGGGCTTCCACCGGGCTGCCGGCCTCCTGGGCGGCGATCTGGATGGGCGTCACAGGCCCGGCGGCTGAAGTCGACGGCTGGACCTCGTGAGAAGGCGCTGGAACCAGCTGCGCAGGAGAGGGAACTCGGACAGCCTGACATGCAGCAGCCAGGATCAGAAGCACCAGACCGAGCCCTCGAATCCAGCGAGAAGAATTCATCTGGCCCTCCATTCAGAGAAGACTCCAATCCTCCCATTCCTGCGGGTTTTCAGCCCGCGGGAAAGGCTCCTTTCATCCCTCCTCCTTCCGGTCCTCCTGCGCCCCGGAAGGAGGAGGGGGTGTTTTCGCTCTATGAAATGAGATGGGGCGGCGAAAGCGCCGCCCCATCGCTCCCTGGAGTCCAGCATCGAAACTGCTATGCGGAGCGGCCCGGCAGGAAGAAACGGGGACGCGAGAAGTTCGTGCCGCCGGGCGCGGGCGTGGCCGGCGCCTTCGGGGCCCACCCGCCGCGGCCCCAGAAGCCCCGGAAGCCCCACCATCCGGCCCCCGGGCCCCAGTAACCGCGGTCCAGCCCCTGAAGCAGCCAGTCCGCCTGCTCGCGGGTCAGCCGGCCGTCCCGAACGGCCTGCTCAATGGCATCCTTGATTGCCTGGACGCAGGCCTGGTTTACAGCGTCGCGGACCTTCTGGAGGTCCACGCCGGCTTTGTCCGCGAGTTCCGCCAGGGTGCGGCCACCCCAGAGCTGGGTGGAAAGCTCCTCAGGGGTCATGTTGAGGGCCTTGGCAGCCGCCTCCAGCCCAGCCTGACCACAAAGCCCCCGACCGAACCCCCACCCCCGGTGGCCCAGGAAGCCCTGGAAGGGCATCGTGGCTGTGGCAGCCTGGGCTCGCCCCAGGGTGCCCAGGCCGAACGCGCCGACCAGCAGCGTTAGAAGCAAAAGGGGAACGAACAGCCACCCTCGACGCATCGCGCCACCTCCATTTGAGTGAGAGTTCGGAGGAAGGTGGACTCCCTTCCCCCGATTCCACGGATGAGCTTACCCGAAGGCCGTTATCCGGCGATTGCAGGGAGATTAAGATTTCATAACGTGCGGTCAGCCGCCATGAGGTTTTCGTGGGGTCCAGCCCGTCGAAAGAGGCTCGCAAAAATCGCCCTGACGTCAACGTCAGGGCTCAAAGATGGGGAGGGATACGGAGGCATCCCTTTTGGGGCGCTTTTAGTGCCCGTCCTATCGGTGAGCCTGGCCGTTGACGGATTCCTTCGCGTTCATTCCTCGAATGCGAACAACGCCGGCAGCCCGCCGGTGTGCAGGAAGATCACCGGCTCCTCCTTCCCCAGCTGGCCCTTCTCGCTCAATTCCAGCATCCCGGCGAAGGCTTTCGCCGTATAGATCGGATCCAGGAGGATGCCCTCTGTCCGAGCCAGCCGCCGCAGCGCTTCATTCCCATGATGGGAGGGCACGCCATAACCGGAGCCCACATAAGTTCGCTCGATCAGAGGGACCTCCGAGGCGGAGAAGCGATGGGGTTCCCCCAGGCGGGCGCAGATCTGTTCGGCCAGGCGGGCGATGGTGGCGGGGAAATTTTTCCACAGCGCCCCGATATCCATGCCGAGCAGGCGGAATGGCGAGCGCAGTAAAGTGAACCCGGCCCATAATCCCGCCAGCGTCCCACCCGTTCCGACCGCCATCACGACCCATGCGTTTTCCAGGCCCTCCGCCTGCGCCTGTCGGTGGAGTTCCAGAGCCGCTCGCACGTAGCCCAGCCCGCCCAGGACCGATCGTCCGCCGACCGGGATGAAATAGTGCCGGCCTACTCGCACCCAGGCCAGGAGGTGGACCAGGAAGTCGGTCCAGGCGAGGGAGCGAGGCCGGGCGCTCCCTCCGAAGGGGAGAAAGTGCATGTGGGCGCCCAGGAGATCGTTGAGCAGGAGGTTGCCCGTCAGGCGTGAGGGGCGGGGAGCGAAGTAGAACAGATGGGGTTCCAGGCCGAGGCGTCGGGCGGCGGCCGCGGTGATCCGCGCGTGGTTCGATTGAAGCCCGCCGTAAGTGACCACTCGATGGTGACCCCGGCGGAGGGCGTCGGCCAGCAGATATTCCAGCTTGCGCGCTTTGTTCCCGCCCATCGCCGGACCGATGCCATCATCCCGTTTCAGGTAAATCGGCCGGCCGATCGCCGCGCTGAGGCGGGGCAGGAATTCCAGCGGCGTGGGCTCGTTCACCAGCGGAACGCGCGGGATCGCTTCTAAACGTCGAGCAAGCTCTTCCGCATCCATCGTGCGAGCCCCTTTCCTTTTGCAACCCTGGGATTTCCACCGTTGGCCTTGATCCCAGGAGATTGGGGGGAAGGTCAATGGCGTAATGCCTGACAAACAGCTAAGAGAGTGTCTGGAAATTCCGTTATGGGCGATGAATATGGAGGCGTGCCAGGCATCTGACCATCTGTTAGTAGTCAGGCACGGGGCGAAGCGGAGTGCCCGTTCCAGCGTTTCCAAAAAAGAACGGGCACGGACGTGCCCGACTACGAACAGGAAAGATCCTGCTTAGCCACATCCAGCAAATTTTCGGACACTCTCTAAGCCCTCAGCATCTGGCGAGCCAGGCGTTTGCCCAGGGCGATGATCGTCAGCACCGTGGGCCGCCCCAGGGCTTCCGGGAACACGCTGGCGTCGCAGACGTAGAGGCCCGGGATCTCGGTCTGCAGGTTCGTGTCGATCAGATCCCCAACGCGGACGGTGGCGCTGGGATGGGTCCCCCGTAATGGGGAGGAGAAAATGGAATCGGGCTTCGCCCCTGCTTCGATCAGGATGCGTCGCGCGGCGCGCTCCGCCTCCCGCAGGCGGTCGCGGTCCTCCGGGAGGAGCGGTTTGGAGAGCCTTCCATCCGGGAGAAGACGTCCAGAGAGGCTGTCTTTCAGTTTGATCATCACCCCCAGGAGATGCCGCCATTGTGGCCAGGTGAGCACATGGCGCAGGCCCTGCATCCCGGCGATCACGGGGTAAAGCAGCCATGGATCCACCAGCGTGCTGAACATCACCCCGAGTTCCGGATCTTCCCATGACCAGGTCATCGGGGGATCCTGGGCGTTGCCGGCTTCCCGCGTCAAGCCGTAAACGATCACCGTGAGATCCATCGCCATCCGCTCTCCTGCCCCCTGCAGCCCCGAGGCCTGAAGAATACGGGGCGTGCCCAGCCCTCCCGCCGCCAGCACCACGCGCTCCGCCCGGGCGACGAAGGGCCGGCCGGCGAGGCGGCCGGTTACACCCACCGCGCGGCCATCCTCGATCAGGACCCGTTCCACATGGGCCCGGGTCTGGAGGAGCGCGCCGGCCCGCACCGCCTCCTCCACGAAGTCTGCGGCGCTCCACTTCGCTCCGCATCGGCATCCCAGGAGACAGTGAGCTCCGCAATGGAACCGGGAGGATCGTTCCGGGCGGATGAATTTGGGCTGCGGATAGACCGCATAGCCCAGCGCGCGGGCCGCTTCGGCCAGGCGGGTGGATGCCGCGCCGCGCTGCTCCGGCGGCAGGGGCGCGATCCCCAGCTCCTCCACCGTTTCAGCGACCTCGCTGCTGAGATCGATCCCATACTTCTCCCGAAGCCATGGGGGCGGCGGCGCCGCGCACCCGGCGAACATCCCGGTCGCTCCGCCGACCATCGAGGGGACCACCACCTGGATCCCCTCGGGGGTGAAGAAGAGCCCTCCGCGCTCGGCATAGCGAAGCGCGCCGAAATGGGTTCCATATAAGGGGTGGTGACGCTCCGCGCGGCCGCGTTCCAGGAGCAGCACACGACGCCCGGCGCGCGCCAGCTCCCGTGCCACCGTGGCGCCACCCGGGCCTGTGCCCACCACGATGGTGTCCACTTCCATCGGTTTCTCCATCGCCCGCTCCTCTTGTGGAATCCGAGCCGATCCCGTAGCCGCGGCTCTTTTCCATCGCCTCTCGAGTTTATGATAGCGCAACCGCTGTCTGAGTGCCTGCGCGGTGCTTTTCTCCCGGAATACTTCCCCTTCTCTGGGCTCCTGGTTTCAGGGAGGATAGAGGAGCCGGAGGAATGGCCAAGGCACATCGGCAGGGGAGCCTTGACACGGAAGAGGCGGCGATTATAATTTGATTGATCGATCAATCAATTTTTAGTAGTAGAGCACGCAAGTGCCCATTCTCTTTTTGTGAACGCTTAG
>JAEVEY010000177.1:9875-21660 GCA_016842045.1 Candidatus Thermoflexus sinensis
AGTGCCCGTTCTCTTTTCGCGAACGCGGGTAGTCGAGCGCGAGCGAAGCGGGCACCTGACTATAAGTTAGGACTTCTGGGGGCTGGATGGGGCGCCTCTGACGCCCGACTCGGCCTTAAACAAATCCGAACTGGATGGGGAGGGACCTTAACCTCCTGGAATAAAGGCGGAAGTTCTACCTTGAAAGTGAGCTGCCGTTCCTATGGGAGAAAAGATCCGGAACCTGAGAAAACAGCAACGAGAGGAGACCCGCCAGCGCATCATTGAGGCCGCTTTTCGGGTGTTCGTCCGCAAAGGCTTCAAGGGGACCTCCAACCGGGAGATCGCGCGGGAGGCGGGGATCTCTCCGGGCCTGATCTACTGGTATTTCCGCAGCAAAGAGGATTTGTTCCAGGCTGTGGTGGAGACAAAATCCTTCGTCTTCCCTCTCCAGCAGATGGCTCAAACGATGCGGGAGGCCCCCCCTCAGGAGTTCCTGTCGCGAGTTGCGGAGCTGGTGATCGCGCTGGATCGGGACCCGGCTATGGTCGCGGCCATACGGTTGCTTCTTCCTGAGGCCCTTCGCAACGAAAGGGTTCGTCGGGTATTTGTCGCCCGGGCGATCCGCCCGGGGCTCCGGGCGGTTGCGACCTATCTAACTGCTCAGCAATCGAAAGGCCTTCTGCGACCTCTGGATCCTCAGATTGGAGCGCAGCTATGGATGGGCCTTCTGCTCTCCCAGATCCTGTTGGGCCGCCTGCTGCGGATTCGTCCCCCGGTGCCCATCGATCAGCTGCTCATGGAAGCATTAACCGTGTATCTGCATGGGATCCTGGCTCCTGCGGCTGCGAAAAGGGGTTGATGACCAGACCTGGAGAGCCCGGGAAGTCGAGCGGCGGTCATCCCCTCAGGGGTTTGGAGCCAGGCAGATTGGGGAGGGCGACCTGTCCGGCCCCATGGTTTCTTCTGTCTCCTCTCCCCATAGCCGGTAAGGGGCGAGGAGGAGGTTCCCATGAACCCCTCCGGAAGGGGTTTGCCCTGTCCGTCCCATCGGAATTCACAACCCGGGTGTGCAAGGAGTGCTTCGATGTTTCGTCGGATTGGCGCTGTGATCTATAAAGAGGTGCTGCACATTCTGCGGGACCCCCGGACACTGGCGGTGATGTTCCTGATCCCCGTGGTCCAGCTGTTCCTGCTGGGCTACGCGGCGACGACGGACGTTAAATATGTGCCCATGGTGATCCTGGACTGGGACCGGACGCCTCAAAGCCAGGAGCTGGTGGATGCTTACCGCGCTGTGGATACGTTCCGGATCATCGGCTATGTCGAGCGGCAGGAGGATCTCACCCGCTTGCTGGATGCAGGGAGGGCTCAGGTAGCGTTGCTGATCCCGAAAGGATACGGAGCGGATATCCTGGCCGGACGCCCTGCGACCATCGGCCTGGTGATCGATGGAAGCGACCCAACGGTCGCGAATAACGCGTATGCCGCGGCGCTTTCGATTGCGCAAAATCATTCCACCCGTATCCTCCGTCGGATCCTGAACCTGGATCCCCGGCGGATGCCCGGGCTGGATCCGCGCCCCCGGGTCTGGTATAACCCGGAGCTGCGCAGCGCGAATTACATGATCCCGGGTCTCATCGGCGCGATCCTTCAATTCCTGACGATGCTGCTCACGGCCCAGGCGATTGTGCGGGAGCGAGAGCAGGGGACCATGGAGCAGCTGATCGTCACCCCAATCCGCCCCGTGGAGCTGGTGATCGGGAAGGTGATTCCCTACGTGCTCATCGCCTTTATCGACTTCGGCCTGATCCTGACGCTGGGAGCCCTCTGGTTCCGTGTGCCGATTCGGGGCCATCTGGGGTTGCTCCTGGCCCTCTCCGGCCTCTTCCTGCTTTCCTCTCTCGGCTTCGGATTGCTGATCTCCACGGTGGCCTCCACGCAGCGGGAGGCGATGTTGCTTACGTATTTCCTCCTGTTGCCGTCGATTTTCCTGGCGGGGTTTCTGTTCCCGATCCAGGCGATGCCCCAGGTGCTGCAATGGGTTAGCTACCTGATCCCTCTGCGCTATATGCTGGTGATCCTGCGGGGGATCATTGTGAAAGGGGTGGGGATCGAGCCCCTGTGGGATGAGGCGCTGGCGCTGACGGTTTTCGGGATCGTTGTGATGGGTCTCGCGGCCCGTCGCTTCCGGAAGCGCCTGGAGTAGGGTTTTGTCCGGTTGTGACTCAGAGAGCGTCCCCGAAATTGCGTGAGGTAAAGATGCCGTCCACGAATGGGGCGCGAATACACGAATGCTGTATCAGGGTTCGGGTAGGATTTGGGATTGGCCTCGCCCGCCTGAACGCTGAGGCGTTGCGCGGCTGGTTCTCTTTCCCGGGTTTTGGAGGCTGGGGCGGGTGCCTTCAGCGCCTGCCTCAGTCACCTCTTCACGCAAATGGATCAATGTTCAAGCAGGGGGTGGAATGGACCGGACCATCGTGAGGGTGGAACATCTGGGGAAGCAGTTTGGCCCGGTTCGGGCCCTGGCGGATCTGTCTTTTGCCGTGGATGAGGGGGAGATCTTCGGCATCATTGGGCCGGACGGGGCCGGGAAGACGACCCTGTTGCGGATCCTCGCGGGGGTCTTGCGGCCCGATGCGGGCTCCCTGCAGCTTTTTGGTCGAGATCTGCTTCGAGAGCTGGAACGGGCCCGGCCACTGATTGGCTATATGCCCCAGAACTTCAGCCTGTATGGCGACCTGACCGTGCGGGAGAACCTGCTTTTCTTTTCCACGATGTATGGGGCCTCCGATCCCGCCTGGATGGATCGTCTGCTTCATTTTGCTCGCCTGGAACGATTCCTGGACCGCCGCGCTGCTCAGCTTTCCGGGGGGATGCAGAAGAAGCTGGCGCTGATCGGGGCGATGATCCACCGGCCGCGCCTCCTGCTGCTGGACGAGCCCACCACCGGGGTGGATCCGGTGTCGCGGCGGGAGCTATGGGATCTGCTCAGCGAGTTCCATCTTCAGGGGGTTACGATCCTGGTGACCACACCGTATCTGGACGAGGCGGAGCGCTGCACGCGGGTGGCGCTGATCCATCGCGGACGGATGCTGGCGATCGATGCCCCGGATCGACTTCGCGCCTCGCTGGGCCATCCGGTCATCGAGGTCATCGCCCGGCCGATCCTGCAGGTCCACGCCGCGCTCATGGAGCATCCGGGGGTTCTGGAGGCGGTGGTCCTGGGCGATCGGATCCGGCTGGTGGTGCGGGAGGGCAGCCTTTCCCCCGAGGATGTGGAAGGGGTGGTCCGGGCGATCCCCGGTGCCATTATTCAGGAAGCGCGCTGGGCCGCGCCTCGCCTGGAGGAGGTCTTCGCCCACCTGATGCGCCGGGAGGCCGTCGATGGATGAAGTGGTGATCCGCGCGGAGGGACTGACCCGCCGTTTCGGGGCGTTCACCGCGGTGGATCATGTTTCCTTCGAGGTCCGCCGGGGTGAGATCTTCGGGTTTCTGGGCCCCAACGGGGCGGGGAAGACAACGACCATCCGGATGTTGCTGGGGCTGCTGGAGCCCACCGCAGGTCGCGCCTGGGTGCTGGGGCATGATGCAACGCGCGAGACAGCCCGGATCCGCCCGCGGATCGGCTATGTGAGCCAGCGCTTCAGCCTGTATCCGGACCTCTCGGTGGAGGAGACGCTGCGGTTTTATGGGGCGGCGTATGGGCTGCCCCTTCCACGTCTGGCGGATCGGATCCCCGCGTTGTTAGAGCTCCTGGGCCTGACCGGGCAGGAACGGCGTCTGGTCCGACATCTGGCGGGAGGCTGGCGGCAGCGGGTGGCCCTCGCGGTCGCACTGCTTCACGAGCCCGAGATCGTGTTTCTGGACGAGCCGACGGCCGGGATGGATCCGCTGGCGCGGCGGGGGATCTGGTCGTTGCTCTATCGGCTGGCGGAACAGGGGATCACGGTGTTCGTGACCACTCACTATATGGATGAGGCGGAACAGTGCTCTCGCCTGGCCCTCATCCATAACGGCCGCCTGATCCTGCAGGGGGCGCCGACCGAGCTGAAAGCCGTGTCCGGTCTGGGGAGCGTGCTGGAGATCGAGGCGGCGCCGCTGGATCGCGCGCTGGCCCTGCTGCGGGAGTGGTCGATCTTCCAGTATGTGACGCTCCATGGCCCCCGCATCCACGCTTACCTCCGCGCGCCCGAAGTTCCTTCGGAGGAGATCCGGAAGCGCCTGGAGATGGCGGGTCTGGGGTCCATTTCGGTGGAACCCGTGGCCCCCTCGCTGGAGGACATCTTTCTGTGGGTGATCGAGCGCGAGCGCTCCAATCCAGCCGTATGAGCCTGGGGGATAGGCCGAAGACCATGTCCCAGCATCCAGAGCCCATATAGAGGTCTGCTGAGCTTCAGATCATAAACCGGAGGCGAGGTTCAATGAAGAGGAAGTCCCGCCTGCTCCTCATGGCCCTCTTTTTACTCACCAGCGCATGTCGGCCGGCGATCGAACGGCCTTTACGGGCCTCCGGTTATCTGGAGGCTCAAACCATCGATGTCATCGCGGTGGAAGGCGGCCGGGTGCTTCGCGTGTGGGTTGAGGAAGGCGATGGGGTTCAGGCCGGCCAGCGCCTGATCGAGCTGGACCCGGCCTTTCTGGAAGCGCAGATCCGGATGGCCGAGGCTCAGGTGGCCCAGGCCCGGGCCGCGCTGGAAGCCCTGGAGGCCGGCCCTCGGGCGGAAGACGTGCGGGAGGCGATGGCCCTGGTGGATCAGGCGCAGGCGTTGCGGGACGGCGCATATCAGGCCTGGCAGGATGCGCTGGCGATGCTGCGTGAGCCTCAGGAACTGCGGATCCAGCAGGCGGTGGCCGCAGCCCAGGCGCGCGCGGCTCAGGCCCGGCTGGAGCAGGCCGTGGCTTTGAAGGATATCGCCGAAATCCTGAAGAACCGCGCGGAGGCCGTGGTTCGGGAATGGGAACAGCTTCCCCCACCACTGCGCCCCTCATTGCCGGTGGAAGTGCTGGATGCCCCTTACGCCTACTGGGCGGCGTGGGCGGAGGTCAACCGGGCAGGGGCGGCCTATGATGGCAGCCTTGCCCTGCAGGATTACCTGGATGCGGTGGTCCGGGATCCGCTGGCATTGAGGACCCAGGTGGTGGAAGCGGAGGGCCGTTACCGGGCTGCGGAGGCCGCCCTCGAGGTGGCCCGGGCCCGGCTGGCGGCGCTCCAGGCGGGGGCGACACCGGAACAACGGGAGGCAGCCCGCGCTCGCTTGCGTCAGGCCGAAGCGGCTCTGGAGGCATGGAAAGCCCGGCGGGGGCGGTATATCCTGCAGGCGCCTCAGGATGGGATCGTCGCCTTGCGAGCGGTCGAGCCGGGCGAGCTGGTCGCTCCGGGGACCCGGGTGATGCAGCTCATGGACCTGCGGGTCCTCACGCTAACGGTCTATGTTCCGGAGACGGCCCTCGGTCGGGTGCGCCCAGGCATGCGCGTCTCCGTGGCGGTGGAAGGATTTCCCGGCGAGCGCTTTGAGGGCCTGATCACCCATGTGGCGGAGGAAGCCTCGTTCACCCCTCGCAACGTCCAGACCCAGGAGGAGCGGGTCCATCTGACCTTCGCGGTCCACATCCGGCTGGAGAACCCGGAAGGTCGCCTGAAGCCCGGCATGCCGGCAGATGTGGAAGTGCCGTAGCACGGCCGGGATGCCCGGGCGGGCGCTTCCCCTTCCAGATCCGGGATGCCGAGAACGCACAGCATATATCGGCAGGGGTCCTTTCAGCTCTCTTCCATCGAAGCTCATCACGACCCGAAGGGCGACGGCTCAAAAATCCTTACGGCAATCCCATGGAGGCCTGTCCATGCGTAAACCGCTCCGTACAGGGATGCTGGTCCTTGCCATCGGAGGAATCGCATACCTGGCTGGCGCATGGTGGCTCTCCCGGCCCGCATCGGGCCAATCCGGGGGGAGCCTGGTGTTCTCCGGCACGCTGACCGGGCGGAGCGTTCAGCTCTCCGCGGAGGTGAGCGGGAGGGTGCGATGGCTGGCAGAGGAGGGGGCGACCGTAAGGCCTGGGGAAACGGTGGCCGAGCTGGAGGATCCGGTCTTATCTCAGCAGCTGCTGGAGGCCGAGGCGGCCCTGGCCGTGGCTCAGGCGGAGGCCGCTGCGCTGGAAGCGGGGGTCTCACCGGAGCAGCAGGCGGTGCTGGCCGCCCAGGTGCGACAGGCCGAAGCGGAGCACGAGGCGGCGGAGCATCTCCGGCAGGCGTTGTTGCGCCAGCTTCGAGAGCCCCAGGATCTGGAGCGCCAGATCCTCGAGGCGCGAACCGCCCTGGCGATGGCCGAGCAAGGGGTGGAGCGGGCCCGGGCGGATCTGGAGAAGGCACGGGCGGATTGGGATCGCCTGCCGTTCGGTCAGCGTGAGATCGCCGACCGACAGGTGGCTGCCGCAGAAGCTGCATTGCGGGCGGCGGAGGCTGAGCGGGACGCCGCCCGCGCCCGTCTGGAGGGCCTGCTAACCATGCGTCAGCGGCCGCTCTCTTTGAAGGCGCAGGTTCACGCGGCGGAAGCGCGGGCGCGGGCGGCCGAGGCGGCCCTTCGCGCCGCCCAGGCCCGTCTGGATCGAGCCCGGAATGGGCCAACTCCATGGGAACGGGATCAGGCCCGGGCGGCGGTGGCCCTGGCTGAGGCCCGGCGGGACCTGTTGCGGCTGCAGGTGGAACGGCTTCGCCTGACCGCGCCCTTCACGGCAACGGTCTCCGAGCGCCTAACTCACGAAGGGGAGACCGTTCGAGCCGGGCAACCGCTGCTCAGCCTGAGCACGGTGGATCCTCTGGAGGCGACCATTTATGTGCCGGTGAGCCTTCTGAGCCGTCTGCGGGTGGGGCAACCCGTAGCCGTCCAGGTCGATGCGTTCCCGGGGGAGCGATTTCCGGGGGTGATCGCCCGGATCGCTCCGGAGGCCACGTTCACTCCCCGAAATGTCCAGACGCGGGAGGAACGCCAGGCGCTGGTCTTTGCGGTAACCGTGCGGGTTCCCAATCCGGAGGGTCGGCTCAAGGCGGGGATGCCGGCCGATGTGCAAATTCTACCCTGAGGGGAAGAGATGGCCAGACCATCCCTTTCACAGGGGTTTTCCCCGGGATGCATTGGGGGCCGAGCCGCGCGCCAGAGACGCGCGGCTCGGCTCTTTTCCCACCCTGCCGTGTGGCGGCGGACAGACTGCTGTCACCAATACAGCTTTCGCTGGCGGAGCCGATGATCAGGCGCGGAAGAAAGAGGGAATGAAAGGAACGAGCGCGTCCCACCCCTCCGTGATCACACGCTCCCGCGTGGCCTCATCCAGCGTGAGCGTCACCGTCTCCCCTTCCGTTCGGATCACAAAGGTGACCGTCTCCCCGTTGTTGGGAAGGATCTGGGTGATGCAGGGGCGATCGACCCCCAGCGGATGTTCAGCGAGAAAGGCAAAGCACCGGACACAGAAGGGGAGGCTCCCTGAACATAGATCTCGATCAACATAAATTTTCATTTTTCGCCTCCCTGGGCTTTACAAAAAAGGAAGGTTCTCTGCTCTATTGCGATCCTGGCGGTGCCTGCTCGGGTTCTGCGTTTGCCCCTCCCCCTGCCGTGAAGCAGCGTGGGGAGAGGGATAGATCGCTCTCCAGCTCCCCGGAAGCCTCTGAGATCACCGGAAATTCGCTCATCCGATCCAGTTTTAGTTTCCCCTGTTTTATAAATCTCAAATAGTGTTTTCCGGCAGGAAGAAAGGGTGATGATTGGCATGGGCTGGCATAGCGTTGCGGTGGCTTTCCGGGGAGCTGGCGTGCCTTTCTGAGCAATCTCCCCCTGGAGGGTTGCAGGGAGCGAATCGGCGTCTCGCGGGTTCCTCATCTTAAGGTCTGACGAAAACCATGCGCTAAGGAATCATGCCCCTTCCAGAGTTATGAATCGTTCTTCCATTACGAGCAGTTGTCCTACCTTGCTGATTCTACGCTCAGCAGCTCCCATCCCAGCAGGAGAGCGGCAGACCAGGTGAAGTCTCCGATCCCCAGGCCTTCTCCGGTTCGAGGGTCGTAATATTCGTGAAACCCGGAGCGGGCGATCAGGCCCAGCGTGTGCTGATGAATCTCCTCGGCAAGCTCGTGGAACCCATAGCGGGCCAGGCCGTGGGCGATGAGGGCATTTAAATTGATCCAGATGGGGCCCCGCCAGTAGCGACGGGGCTCCCAGCCGGGCTCCATTTTGCTCACCGTGGGAACCAGGTAGCGCGTCCCTCCATCCGGAGCGAAGGCCGCCGGATTCCTCAGATAACGATCCACCATCTCCTGGGCCTGCTCCGATGTGGCCAGCCCCGCGTAAAGCGCAAGGAATCCCCCGGATGCGATCACCGGGATCCGATTGCCCGCCACGCCATCCCAATCCAGGAAGAATCCGCGCTCGCGATCCCATAACCAGGTCTGGAAAGCGGCCCGGCTTCGTTCCAGCCACTCCTCGATTTCCCCGGCGGGCTCCCCCAGGGCTCGGGCCATGGCCAGCAGGGCTTCCTCCGAGCGATGGCGCAACGCGTTGAACAGGACATCGTAGACGCGGAAGGGGGAGCTGCGCACCCCGCTTTCTCCATACTGATGAGATCGCAGATGCAGGATCAGAGCGAGGAAGCGGTCGTAATCGGAGCGACGGGGCCGCTGCTCCTCCGGGACCCAGTGGGCATCGGCCCGCTGATAGGGGGGGAGGCCTTCCGCTGGAACCCGCGATAAGGGGAGATCCCAGAGGGGGCTGTTATCCATACCCGATTCCCATGGGTGCACGATACAGCTTAGCCCGATCCCATCCGGATCCCGGGTGGCGTGCAGCCAGCGATGATAAGCCTGCAGGGCCGGGAAGGCTTCCCGGGCGAAGGCTTCCGCCCGCTGGCGATCCGGATCGTGCTGGAACAGGATCCAGACCACGAAGGCCAGGACCGGTGGCTGGGTGATGCCGGAGGTGGGGAGATCCTTCGGGGCCTCCGGCGCGAGGTCCGAGCGCCAGATATCAGCGCCCGGGAAATAGGCACTGGGCCATCCGTAGAACACGACGTGAGGGATCATCCCGTTGCGCCATTGCCCCCGCAAAGCGGCGCGGATCTCCCGATAGGCGCGCTCGAAGTCCCCCAGAGCCGCCCAGCCGATGGCGGTGAACCCCGCATCCCAGAGCCAGAGATGCGGATACTGGCGAGGGGAGGGGGCCGTGAACGTTCCCCGATCATTTCGCCGCAGCACTTCGACAGCTGCCTTTTGCAGAGCGTCGATCTTCATGCTCCCCCTTCTGTCTGGCGCAGGATTGACTCCTATTCTAATCCAGACGCTGGATGGAGCGGGCTGGAATGAGCTTTAAGGTCCCGGCAAGATCCGCAGGATCCGGTCATCTCCGGGTTGGGGCCGCCCGCGGCCATCGCGGTTGCTGGTGGTGAAGTAAAGTGCGCCGTCCGGCCCCATAACGACATCGCGAATGCGTCCGAATTCGCCGCGGAAAAGCGCTTCGTGGAAGACCACGGTGGTCCCATCCGGCCCCAGCACCACGTGATGGAGATGCTGCCCTCGCAGCGCTCCGAAGAACAGGTGACCCCTCCAGGGCGCGAGGAGATCGCCGACAACGAAGGCCATACCGGCTGGCGCCCATGTATCTTCCCCGCTGTGAAGGATGGGGTCTATAAAGCGAGGGTCTCCCGGAGCGCCGGTCACCAGGGGCCATCCGTAATTGCCTCCCGGCCGGATGAGGTTCAGTTCGTCCCGACAACATAATCCCATCTCGCCCGTAGGGCCGTGCTCGGTGCTGTAGAGCTGGCCGGTCGTGGGATGCCAGGCCAGGCCCTGAGGGTTGCGATGGCCATAGGAATACACGTAGGAGCCCGGGAAGGGGTTATCGATCGGAATCGACCCGTCGGGGTTCAATCGAAGGATCTTCCCGGCCAGGCTATCCAGCTGCTGGGCCAGATTCCGCTGGGCCGCGTCGCCGGTGGTCGCATAGAGCTTGCCATCCGGCCCGAAGGCCAGCCGTCCGCCATCATGGATACCCGCGCCCGGGATGTTATCGATCAGGATCACCTCATCTCCCGCTGTGTTCCCCTGCAAGGTCAGCCGGGAGATCCGGTTGCGGAGCGCGCCGCCCGCCCGATAGGTATACATCACGTAGAGATAGCCGTTCTGGGCGAAGTTCGGATCCAGCGCCAGGCCCATCAGCCCACCTTCCCCCGTTGCGGCCACCGGCAGCACCGCGACCGGCTCCGGGCGAAGCCGTCCGTTTTCGATCACCCGGATCCGCCCCGGTCGTTCGGTAACGAAAATCCGGCCATCCGGCGCAAAAGCCAGCGCCCATGGCACCTCCAGTCCGGTCGCCACCACTTCCACCCGGGGCTGGAACGGAGGGGAGGAGGTGGGCGTGAGGGTCCGAACGGGTGGAGTGGGAGAAGGCAGGGCCGGTGTCGTGGTGGGGGCCGGCAGCAGGGAAGGCGTGGGCGATACGCCCGGTCCTGATGTCACTGGGGTGGGCGGGATGGTCCCGATTGGCGGAGGCGAGGCTGGCCCCCGGCCGCATGCGTTCAGGAAAAACAGCGCGAAGCCCACGAGAAACATCTTGCGCATGAGGAACCTCCTTTGAACTTCTGTTCCGGGATGGGGGCGGCTGGGCGAGCGGCTCTGTGGGCTGGGCCGCCGGGACACCTTCATTCCTTATTTTGCGCTCGATGTCGCCTCGTCCGGCGACCGTGGCAGGCGGATGGTGAACGTGCTCCCCACCCCAACCTGACTCTGAACCTCGATGGTTCCTCCCATCGCCTCCACCAGCGCCCGGGCGATGGAGAGGCCCAGCCCCGCTCCACCACCGGTGCGGGCCGGATCTCCACGGAAGAAGCGCTCGAAAATATGGGGGAGGATCTCGGATGGGATGCCCGGTCCTGTATCCTGCACGTCCAGCGCGATGGACATCTCTTCGATCCGGGCTTGCAGGGTAATCCGTCCACCGGGCGGCGTATATCGGATGGCGTTGTCGATCAGGATGAGCAGCACCTGTTTCAGGAGATCCGGGTCAGCCAGGGCGCTGGCCTCTGGCGCTTCCGGGGTTTCGATGATCTGCCCCCGGGCGAGCCGACGGACCTGGCGTCCCAGTTCGGATAGAAGCGGGCGGAGCGGGACCGGCTCCCGCCGCAGGGCCTGGCCGGCCTCCGCCCGAGCCAGGGCCAGCAGGTCGTTCACCAGGCGAATCATGCGATCGCACTCTGTAATCAGATCCTCCAGCACTTCCCGCTGATCTTCCGGGGGAATAGGGGGCTCCCGACGCAGCAATTCCAGGTTGCCTCGCATGGTGGTCAGCGGCGTCCGCAGTTCGTGGGAGGCGTCCGCCACAAAACGGCGCTGGGCTTGAAAGGCATGTTCCAGCTGCACATAAGCGGCCTGAAGTTCTTCTAACATGGCGTTGAACGTCCGGGCCAGTTCCCCGATCTCATCCGATGGCCCCGCATAAGGAACCCGCTGGCTGAAATCCCGAAGCCGCCCGATCGCCCGAGCGGTCCGGGTGATCTGGTGGATCGGGCGCAGGGCCATCCCGGCCAGCAGCCATCCGGAGGCAAAAGCAGTGGCCAGGGCAACCAGGCCGCCCGCGAAGAGGATCCTTCCGAGGGTCCCCTGGGCCTGATCGTAATCAGACAGGGAACGGCCGAGCTGCAGCACCCCGAGGATCTGCCCATCCCGACGAACCGGAAGGCTGTAAATGAGCAGGCGCCCGTTTTCCGTACTGGCCACTTCGACCCGGGTTCGACCCTGGCGGATCGCCGTCAGGCCCGCCGGGCT
>JAEVEY010000136.1 GCA_016842045.1 Candidatus Thermoflexus sinensis
GGCGTGCTCATCGATTACTATGTGACCTGGTGCGGGGATGACCTCCAGCTGATCATGACCCACCGCCACGGCGTCGATAGCCCCATTGTTCACGGCCTCGCCTGGGAAACTTTCGAACGGTGCACGGCCAAAGCGAAGGAGATGAAGCTTTATGGGGCCGGTCAGGACCTCATCGCTGATGCCTTCTCGGGGAACGTCCGGGGGATGGGGCCGGGCGTGGCGGAGATGTCCTTCGTCGAACGCCCCTCGGAGCCCATCATCATTTTCATGGCTGATAAGACCTCGGCCGGCGCATGGAATCTTCCTCTTTTCCGTATGTTCGCCGATCCTTTTAACACCGCCGGTCTGGTGATCTCCCCCGCCATGCACGAAGGTTTCCGCTTCGAGGTCCATGACGTCAAAGGCCACAAACGGATCTTCTTCAATTGTCCGGAGGAGATGTATGACCTGCTGGTCTTTATCGGGGCGCCGGGTCGTTATATGATCAAGGCGGTCTACACCAAGAAAGGGGAGATCGCAGCGGTCTCCTCCACCGAGCGGCTTTCTCTGATCGCCGGGCGTTATGTGGGGAAGGATGACCCGGTGTGCATCGTGCGGGCGCAGGGGATTTTCCCGGCGGTCGGGGAGATCCTGGAGCCCTTCACGATGCCTCACATTGTGGAAGGATGGATGCGGGGCTCCCACTATGGGCCGCTGATGCCGGTCCCGTTGCAATATGCCAAGTGCACCCGCTTCGACGGCCCGCCGCGGGTGGTGGCCCTGGGCTTTCAGCTCGCTGACGGCCGATTGGTCGGCCCACGGGATATGTTTGATGACCCGGCCTTCGACGAGGCGCGGCGGCTGTGCAACGTGATTGCCGACCACTTCCGGCGCCACGGGCCCTTTGAGCCGCATCGCCTGCCGATGGAGGAGATGGAATACACCACGCTCCCCGAGGTTGCCGAACGTTTGACCGGTCGCTGGGAACCCCTGCCGGAGCCTCAGCCGGCCATTACCGGCGGGAACGGTAGCGCGGCCGAGGGGGATTAATTTTCAGGAAACCGCGTCAGGGGTGGGCGGCTTTGCCGCCCACCCCACCATTGCTCCCTCCAGATTTGATTTTTGGTTTTGGTCCCCTGGGGGTTTGGGGGCGAGCCGGGCGCCGAAGGCGCCCGGCTCGCCCCTAAAATCTCTTTGGGGTGGGGCCATTGGCCCACACCTTCTTACTATCCTCAAAACAAATCTGGATGAAGCACTATCCTATGCCCCCCCTTCCCGGAGCCTTTTGAGCCGTGGGAGGGGGAGGGCCCCTCGAATGCTCCGGGATAAAGGCCAGCCGCGCAAGCCCCACCCTTTCACGGTCCCTCAAATGGTGGGGGGATCTTCGAGCGCTTCCATCGCCCCTGATCTTCGTTACTCCCTGTTTGCTTTTCTCACTCCTGTCAACTACACTCATTAAGAACCTTCCAATGTCCAATTCCAACTCCCTCACCGGAATCCAGAGAGACCACGGGCCATGGGAACCGTCTGGAAACCATTGAGACCGGTTACAGGGTTTTCCCAATCCGGGCGGAGAACCCTGCTCTCGCTGGCGCTGGGGATCAGCCTCCTGGCCCTTCTGGGGCTGGGGCTGGTGTGGCGGGGCACGGCGGCGATCGCCCGTCCGCAGCAGGAGAGCTCTTCGATCTGCTTTTACATCGATCCCTTCGACAGCCGGGTTCGTTGTGTCTCCCGCTTCTTCCCCCAGGCGGCCGCCACGATCACCGATCGGGTCTCCCTCCGGCTTCAGGCCCTGACGGCTGGACCAACGGCGGAAGAACGGGCGGCCGGGCTGTGGTCTCCCCTTCCTGCTGGGGCCCGTGTCGCCAGCTTCCAGTGGTCTGGCCAGGTGCTCACGCTTTACCTGGAGCTGCCTGCCCCTTACCTGGAGCGAACCAGTGGGGAGGAGCCGGTCCTCAGCCCGTGGACCGTGGATCAGGCTGTCTATCTTTTCCTGCGGCATCTGGAGCCCTTCGGAGTGCAGAATGTGCAATTGATGGCGCGGAATCCGGCAGATGGCCGCTTCTATGCCCTCTCCTGGTTCCTTCACGAGCCCCCACCGTTGAATAAACCCGCAGAGCTGGCACGGGCCAGTGGAGAGCCCCTGGCGCCGCTGAGCGTCTCCGGCCAGCCTCCCGCTTACAGCCGCCCCCAGGCCCAGGGGTTCCTGAGCGGGAAGGCGATCTACCTCAGCGCCGGCCATGGCTGGTACTGGTATGCGCCAGGCAACCGCTGGCAGACCCAGCGGGGGAACACCAACGGCCTGGTGGAGGATTTAAATAACGCGGAGACGGTCAACCAGTTCCTGATCCAGTATCTCTACAACGCGGGGGCAGATGTCTGGCCGGTCCGGGAACGGGATATGAACCCCTGGGAAGGGATTGCCGATAATGACAACCCCCAGGTGTATCAGGAACAGGGGGCCTGGTCCCCGGGGACTCTCCCGGGCTATAACGGCGGGACCTACCGGACGGCGCTGACTGTTCTGGGCACGGTGACAGCTCAGGCGGTCTGGACGCTGATGCCGCCGCGGGATGGCGTCTATGCGGTTTATGTGTGGTATACCAGCGGCTCGAACCGGAGCACGGACGCGCAATTCCTGATCGAGCATGCGGGGGGCCGCAGTGAGGTCCGGATCAACCAGCAGGGCCATGGCTACACCTGGCGCTATCTGGGCTCCTTCCCCTTCCGGGGCGGACAGCCGGCCCGGGTGATCCTCACCAACCGGACGGATCGTCCGGAGAATCTGAACCGCGTGGTGGTGGCGGATGCGGTTCGGATCGGCGGGGGGATGGGGACGGTGACCGGCGATGGGCCGCCCCCGAGCCCGGGGCCGAGCGGAAAGCCTCGCTGGGAGGAGGCCGCGCGTTACTGGGCGAAATACCAGGGGGCTCCACCCTCGGTTTACGATCCCTTCCAGTGCTCGACCTACAGCACATGCGGGGATCAGATTGACGATGTGACCGCTCGTCCCCGTTATGCCGAATGGGAGCGGGAGCCTTTCGACGATCCGGTTTACTTCTCGTTCCACACGAACGGTTACAACGGCACCATTCGGGGAACGGAGTCTTACGTCTATGACAACAGCGATCCGAACTACCGGCGCACCCCGGGGAGCCTGGAACTTCAGGATGCGGTGCACACCCAGGTGATCCAGGATATCCGGGCGGGCTGGGATCCGAACTGGATCGATCGGGGGAAGAAACAGGCCAACCTGGGGGAATTGCGCCTGCTTTCCACAATGCCCGGCGTCCTGCTGGAAGCGGCTTTTCATGATAATCCGCAGGACGCGGCCGCGCTCAAGGACCCCCGCTTCGCCATGCTGGTGGCCCGCGCGGTTTACAAAGGAATTGTGCGGTATTACGCCCAGCGCGATGGCCGTGCTCCTGTCTTCCTGCCAGAGCCTCCGCAAGCCCCGGTGGCCCGCCAAACGGGGCCGGGCCAGGTGACGCTTTCCTGGCAGCCTTCGCCCAGCGATGGCGGCGTACTCCTGGGCCATCCCGCCACGGCCTACAAAGTCTATACCAGCACCGATGGCTTCGCCTGGAGCGATGGGATCGTTGTCCATGGCACCTCGTATACGCTCTCCGGCCTGCCGGAGGGCACCGCGCTGTTCTTCCGGGTAACCGGCCTCAACGCGGGGGGCGAATCCTTCCCCACCCCGGTTGTCGGCGTGCGGGTCGGGCCATGGGGTGCGCCTCGGCTGCTCCTGGTGGATGGTTTCGACCGGCTGGACGCGGCGATGCGGCCGATGGAGAACCTGGGAGGTAGCCTGGGTGTGGTGACACGCATGCCGCTTGCACGAATGAACGGCTTCGATGCGCTGGCCGGCGTGGGCCGCGTTCTCTCCATGCCGTTCGACGGGGCAACCGATGAGGCCGTCTCCGGAGGATCCATTGGTCTGGAAGGCTATTCCGTCGTCATCTATCTGCTGGGCGAGGAGGGGTTCTCCGAGCCTACACTGGATGACGGCGTCCGGGCGCGGTTACGGAACTTCTTAACCAGCGGCGGACGGCTGATCCTCAGCGGGTCCAATGTGGGTCAGGATCTCAGCCAGCGGGATCCGGGCTTCCTGTCTGATGCGCTTCGGGCAGCCTTCGTCGCGGACGACGCGGGGACCCGCACCGTCCGCCCGGTTTCAGGGAGCCCGCTGGATGGCATTGGGGATCTGACCCTCGATGATGGAACGATGGGGAGCCATCGGGTGACCACGCCAGATGTGCTGGCCCCGGGACGCGACGCTCAGGCGCTGATGCAATATCCGGACGGCCGGGTCGCGGCCACTCTTTATGGCGCACCATGTCCGCAGGTTGTGGTCTTCGGGTTCCCACTGGAAAGCATCTGGCCGATGACCGCCCGCGCATCCCTTCTCTCTCGACTCCTGAATGCGATGGCTCAATGTGGGGCTCCGCTGGACACCACGATTACCTCGCCTGCTTCCAACGCGCTGTTGAATCAGATTCCTGTGATCGCCGGGACCGCTTCTCCATCGGACATTACCGGAGTTCAGGTGGCGCTGCAGCGGACGGCGGATCAGCAGTGGTGGACGGGGATCGGGTGGGGTGCCGGCCCGGTCTGGCTGACCGCAACCGGGCGGCTTTCCTGGTCCTGGACCCCGCCTTCGGATCTGGCCGATGGGACGTATGGGGTGCTGGCTCGGGCGGTGCGTGGGACTACCGTGGATCTCACGCCGGCGGCGGTGACGTTTACCCTGGACCGGACCCCGCCGGGGGTGCCGGCGCTGATCACTCCGACCGTGACCGCTACCTACACGCCGCCGATCCGATTCGAGTGGGCCCCCACGGGGTCCGAGACTCCGGCTGGATATGTGGTGATCATCAACAGCGCCCGCTTCACGGTGACTACCCCCACGTTCCTGGCCAACCTGCTTCCTGGAGAATATCAATGGACGGTGGCCGCCTTCGATGCGGCAGGCAACCTCTCCGGGACGCCTCCGCCCGTCCGGTTCTACGTGAGTTCAGGCGCTCGCGGGGTCACGCTTTACCTGCCTCTGGTCTTGCGCGGGGAGGAGGCGGTCTCACCCTCACCCCCAGCCTGTGAGGAACGGCTGCTCAACGGGGGATTTGAAGCCGATCTGGCAGGAGCCTGGGAGATTCTGAACCCAAGCGCCCCCATTACGCGGGTCCAGAGCCCGGTGTACGAGGGACAATGGGCCGTCCGCCTGGGTGATCTCCAGGCGACTTCCCCCTCTTATGCGACCCTCTGGCAACGGGTAAGCCTCCTGGATGGGCAGCAGGCGACATTAACCTTATGGCGTTTCCCACAGATCCGGGAAAGTGGAGATCGCTTTTATGTCGGTTTCCGAAATGCTCGCAACGAATGGATCCCCCTGCTGGTGGACCAGGCGAACACTGGAACATGGGGCTCGGTGAGCCTGGACCTGACGCCTTATATGGGCCAGATCATTACACTGACCATTGGCGTTTACAATAATGGAAAAGAACTGGGAAGTGCGGCGGTGGTGGATGGGGTGAGCGTGCAGGTATGTCGCTGATAGGGTGTTCCCGGAGGCCCGGGTTGCTCCGAAAGCTGACCTTTTCCCCTGGTTTTTGAGCTGGGCGTTGAAGGTGCCCGACCTAGCCTGAAGATGGGGGAAGGGCCTCCGGGCTCCCTCTGGATAGCGATAGAGGCCAGCGGCTTTTGAAGCCTGTCGAAACCCGGCCAGCAGGTTCCGAATCCCATGAAGGCACAAACGATCTGGTTGTTGGTCCTGCTCAGCGCGATGATGATCGCCATGCTGGCCACGCCCGTGGCCCGGGCGGTGGCCTTCCGGATCGGAATGGTGGATCATCCGGCCCCGCGCAAGATCCACACCCGGCCGATCCCGTTGCTGGGGGGCACCGCGCTCTACCTCGCGGTCCTGATCGCCCTGCTGGTGCTGGAGGATCGCTACAACCTCCCCCAGCTGGCAGGGATTCTGGTGGGGGCCACCGCGATCTCTTTCCTGGGGATCTGGGATGATCGGTGGGGGCTCCGACCTCTGATCAAGCTGGCCGGGCAGATCGCCGTCGCCGGAGTCGTGATGGCCACCGGCGTCATGGTCTCTCTCTTCCCGTGGCCGATCCTGAACGTTCTGATTACGCTGCTCTGGCTGGTTGGCATCACCAATGCCTTCAATCTGATCGATAACATGGACGGCCTCTCGGGCGGGATCGGGGCGGTCTCCGCAGCTTTCTTCCTGCTCCTGGCGGCTTTAAACGGCCAGTATCTGGTGGGTACCCTTTCGGCCGCGGTGTTAGGCGCCTGCATCGGCTTCCTGCGCTACAACTTTAATCCGGCCTCGATTTTCATGGGGGATGCCGGGAGTCTGTTCCTCGGCTTTCTGATGGCCGTGCTGGGGATCAAGTTACGCTTCCCGAATAACGTGGCCTTTGTCACCTGGATGGTCCCGGTGCTGGTGCTGGGGATCCCGATCTTTGACACCGCGCTGGTGATCTTCTCCCGGCTGCGCCGGGGCCTGAACCCGCTCACCACACCCGGAAAGGATCATCTCTCCCATCGGCTGGTGCGGGCCGGGATGACCCATCGCGAGGCCGTCCTCACGCTGTATCTGGCCCAGGCGGCGCTGGGGGCCCTGGCGCTGTTTATCGCCATGGCTGGCATGCTGGAGAGCTATCTGATCGGAACCCTGGTGGGGGGCTTTGCGCTTTGGGCGCTCTGGCGCCTGGAGAAGCCTCCGTTCTGGGAGGGGTAGCCCCTGGGCAGTGAGGAGGTCTTCGGCCTGACCGACTGGCTGCTTTTGTGGGGTGAGGATGAAAAAGGCGCTCGGTCTGGTGATAGGCGTTTTGCTGATGTTCGGGCTGTGGGTCGGGCTGGCTCGATGGCGGCCCGCGGCCCATCAATCCCCTCCTCCTGTGACCGCGCGGGTGATTCTGATCACCCGTTCTCCGGCCCCGGGCCTCACCCCCGTGCCTTCCCCCACGCCGACGCCGGTTACACAACGGATGGTGGTCACCGGAACGGGAGGCATAGGTCTTCGACTTCGGGAGGGGCCTGGACTCCCATATGCCGTTGTCACCATTCTTGATGAGGGGACCTCCCTCTGGGCTTTCCCGGAAGCGGTCGAGGCGGATGGACTGCGCTGGCGTCGGGTTCGGACGGAGGATGGGGCTTTCGAGGGATGGGTGGCGGAATCCTATCTGGCCCCCGCGGATTAAAGTTTCGAGCGTATCCTTCGCTGGGTGAATTCTGGTTCGGGGCAGGTGGGTCGCTGAAAGCACCCACCTGCCCCGGGGAGAGTTACGCCAGCTCCGGCTGGATCAGCCCGTAATTGCCGTCCCGCCGGCGGTAGACCAAGTTAATGCTGGCCGTCTCGGGATTATAGAAGATGAAGAAATCGTGGCCCAGGAGCTCCATCTGCTCGATTGCCTCCTCTGGCGTCATCGCGGTGACCTCAAACCGCTTGATCTTCACAATGCGACCGGCGGGGCTGCTAACTTCCCCGGTGGAGGCGGACCCGGTTGCTTCGGCGCGAACCCGTCCTTCCCGGCGTCCCTTAAAGCGCTCAATCCGCCGCTCCATTTTATCCACCACCAGGTCGATGGCCGCCAGAAGGTCCGCGTGGCGTTCCTCAGCGCGCAGGAGGATGCCCGGGGTCATCCGCAGCGTGAGCTGAGCGATCTGACGCTGATCCCGGCTTCGGGTGTTCTCCTGGGCGAGTTCCAGCTCGGCCTGAGAAACCGTGGGCAGAAAGCGCTCCAGGCGTGCGATCCGTTTCCGGGCGTACGCTTCGATCTGATCCGTGATCTCGATATTTCGCCCTCGGATAATCAGCTCCATCGTGATCCTCCTTCCGTGTCAAATAGAATCCAGGACTCAGGCAGCTAAGAGCTACATAGGCAGGGCGAAACGGCCTCTCTTCTCCCCTTCCCATGGCCCGAACCCGTCTATTGCAGCGGCTGGCCCTATCTCCCTTTCAGGATCACCCGGGCCAGTGTGAATCCCCAGACCGATTGGGCCCCGGCCTGGTAGAGGGCGGCGGCGCACGCTTCCAGGGTCGCCCCGCTGGTACAGACATCGTCCACCACCACAACCCGCTTCCCCCGGACCCACTGAGGATCCGCGACGAAAGCCCCCCGCACGTTCTCCCGACGGGCGCTTTGAGTCAGCCCCACCTGGGATGGAGTCGGCCGAACCCGATGCAGCGCCCGAGGGCAGAAGGGAATCGTCACCCGCTCGGCCAGGGCCTGGGCCAGCATGGCGGCCTGATTATATCCCCGTAGGCGCTGGCGTGCGCTGGAGGCTGGAACAGGGACCAGCAAATCGGCTTCCATTGCGAAGCGGGCCCAGCCCTCCGTCATCCACGCGGCCAGGGCCTGGGCGAGACGATACCGTCCATGAAATTTTAGCCGATGCAGTGCCCGCCGGATCGGGCCGGAATAAATGTAGCAGGAGCGCACGCCGTCCAGACGCAAAGGATCGGCTTCGCAGCGTGGGCAACGTTCCCCTCTGGACCAGGGGATGCCACACAGGGAACAGACGGGGGGCACCAGCGGGCTGATCGCTGCGGCGCATGCCGGGCACCAGGATCCCCCGGGGCGTCCGCAGCCAGCACAACGCGGGGGAAAGAGGAGGTCCAGAGCCTCCTCGCTGAGATGAACGATCCACTGAGGAAAGCGCAACCGGGACAAGAGATCCCAGCCTGCCGGGAGAGGGATTTGAGGGTTCAATGCGCTGCCCTGCTTTACGACATGTTGCGGATGAGGAATGCCACGTTGAAGATGCGCTCCTCATCCATACTTAACTTAAGGAAGGAATCCGCCGCCGAACTGCTTGATCACGATCAACAGGGCCGGCCCCAGGAGGACGACGAAGATGGCCGGGAAGATCAGGAAGACCAGTGGGAAGAGCATCTTGATCGGCGCCTGTCGGGCCAGCTCCTCCGCCCGCTGTCGACGGCGCAGGCGCATCTGGTCCGCCTGGATGTGGAGCACTTTGGCGATGCTCACCCCCAGCTGCTCAGCCTGGATAATGGCGGCCACAAACGTGGTCATCTCCGGCAGATCCACCCGGGCGGCCATATCCCGGAGCGCGTCCTTCCGGGAGCGCCCGAGGGCGATCTCCTGAAGCACCCGCGCGAAAGCCTTCCCCAGCTCGTTGTTCCATCGCTCCGCCACCCGCTGCATGGCGGCGTCGAACCCCAGGCCGGCCTCCACACAGATCACCAGAAGGTCCAGGGCATCCGGGAGCGTCTTCAGGATTTCCTTCTTGCGCCGGGCGATTTGCTGGTTGAGCCATAGCATCGGGTAGTAAAACCCGAGTCCGCCGATACCCAGGCTCAATGCCCACCGCTGGAGCGGGGGAGCCCGCAACAGCAGCACATGAGTGAGGCCGAATAGGCCCAGGCCGGCGATAATCTGCAGCACAAAGAACTCGCCCGCGCCCAGGCGAACGGGGTTGCCAGCCAGTTCCAATCGGCGACGTATGGTTTCGATGATCGATTGAGGGGTGAAGCGGTTAATGAACTCGGCGATCTGGCGAAGGATGGGGATGATCACCCGCTGGGTGAAGGGGATCGAGAGCTCGATCTCCTCCAGGGTGACGGGCACATCCCGGGCGGCGAACTCCGCCAGGCGGGCCTGGAGCACCTCCTCCTCCCGCGGGGCACCCAGGCCGATCACCAGGGCCAGGGCGATCACACCTATGGCCAGAATCCCCAGGACCAGAATCAGGCTGATCATCCTCTTACACCTCGATCCGGACAATCCGCTGGATCACGAAGTAGCCGATCAGCATCATCACGGCCGTGCAGGCGATCATGAAATAGCCCAGGATCCCGCTGTTGAAGAAATTCAACATATAGTCGCGATTGATCCCAAACAGGATCAGGCCCAGCCCGATGGGCAGGAACAGCAGCACGTGGCCGCTGATCATCTGCTGGGCCGTCAGCACCCGGATCTCTCCTTTGATCCGGACCCGCTCGCGGATTGTGAAGCTGATGGTATCCAGGATCTCTGCCAGGTTCCCGCCCACCTCGCGCTGGATCAGGATCGCCGTGACCAGCATTTCCAGGTCATCACTGTGCACCCGGCGAAGCATGTTGTTCAGCGCCTGCTCCAGGGAAAGGCCCAGCTGCTGCTCCTTCACCACCCGATCGAACTCGGTGGAGATGGGCGGGGGCAGCTCACGAGCGACCGCCTCCATGGCCTGAAGGATGCTGTAGCCGGCGCGCAGCCCGTTCACCATCAGGTTGATGGCATCGCCGAGCTGAGCATTAAAGGCCTGGAGGCGGCGTCGCTGCCGCCAGGCCACATAGAGGCGTGGCGCGAAGAAGCCAGCGATCAGGCCCAGCAGCGCCAGGGGGACAAACCGGAAGAACAACTGGGCGAGGATGAACCCAACGATCGCCGTCAGGATCTGGATCGCCAGGAATTCCGCTGGCGTGACCTTCAGGTCTGCCCGGGCCAGTTGAAGCCGCAGATCCTCCGCAAACCCCCGCCCGGCGATGGCCCGGTTCAGGGACTCGCTGAAAGGTAGAGCGCGGCGTGTGGATGGGCGGGTTCGCGTCTCCTCCCGATGGCCCGGCGTAGAGCGCACATATCGCTCCAGCCGCTCGGCGACCTCCTCCTCTTCGCCTCCGAAAATGTAAAGCAACAGGAGGATGAGGCTCAGGACGCCTCCACCGATCAGTATATAGGTCTGCCAGGCCATGGCTTCCCCTTCATTGTTTTCATAGCACTTCGGGAATTTGTATGGCGCGGCGCAAGCGATGGAGTATTGTAGGGTAGGACAACTGCTCGCAGTTGCCCTACCCGTTCACCTTCGTCCGGCGCCGAAGATCGCGGGGGGCAGCCGGATGCCAGCCGCCTCCAGGCGGTCCATGAAGCGCGGTCGGATCCCGGTCGGCACAAGGCGGCCGACGATCCTGCCGCCTTCCATCCCGTACTGTTCGAACTTGAACAGCTCCGTGGTGGTGATCACTTCTCCTTCCAGCCCCTGGATCTCCGTGAGGGAGACGATCTTGCGGGAGCCGTCGCGCATCCGTGCGGTCTGGACGATGAGGTCGATGGCCATCGCGATCTGCTCCCGGATCGCCCGGTGGGGCAGATCCGTTCCGGCCATCAGGACCATGTTCTCCAGGCGGGCCAGGGCATCCCGGGGGCTGTTGGCGTGGATGGTGGTCATCGAGCCCTCGTGGCCGGTGTTCATCGCCTGGAGCATGTCGAAGGCCTCTCCGCCGCGACACTCGCCGACGATGATCCGATCCGGGCGCATCCGCAGGGCGTTGATCACCAGATCCCGCATGGTGATCTCGCCCTTCCCCTCGATGTTCGGCGGGCGGGTCTCCAGGGTCACCACGTGCTCCTGGCGCAGCTGCAGCTCCGCTGCGTTCTCAATGGTGATGATGCGCTCCCCCTCCGGGATGAAGCCGGAGAGGATGTTGAGCAGCGTCGTCTTCCCGGAGCCGGTCCCACCGGAGACCACGATGTTGATCTTCGCCTGGACACATGCCTTCAGGAACTCCATCACCTCGGGTGTAGCTGAGCCCAGGCGGATCAGATCATCTACCGTGAGCGGCGTGCGGTAGAACTTCCGGATGGTCACCACCGGGCCGATGAGGGAGATCGGCGGGATCACGATGTTCACGCGCGAGCCGTCCGGCAGCCGGGCATCCACATACGGCATGCTCTCATCCACCCGCCGGCCCAGGGGGGCGACGATGCGCTCGATGATGCGCATCAGATGCTCATCGTCCTCAAAGACCACGTTCGTCCGTTCGATCCTCCCGTTGCGCTCGATGTAGACCTTCTTCGGGCCGTTGACCATGATCTCCGTGATGGTATCATCCTTCAGCAACGGCTCCAGGGGCCCGAAGCCCAGGATCTCGGCGACGATCTGCTCGAAGAGCCGTTGCCGCTCCAGGCGGCTGAGGACGATGTGGTCTTCCATCAGGACAGCATCGAACTTCTCCTCGATCATCGCCCGTAGCTCATCCGTGCGGGAGAAATCCAGAGTGGGCTCCAGTTCGGAGAGGAGCTTCGCCTGGATGCGATTCTTGAGGTCCACGTAAGCATCCCGTATCCCTCCCGTTGTGGGGAGCGGGCGACGGGGCGGCGTGGATGAAGGCTCTGGGGCCGGTGTGGCGCGCGCAGGCTCCGGGTTCGGAGAAGGCGAGGAAGAGGGCTGGTTGCCCTGAATTCGCCTCAGGAGAGACATTGTTCCACCTCCCTAAGTTCCAGATCCATCCCCCAGGTTCTGGGGCTGGGCAGGCTGTCAAAGGTCACCTGTCCAGCCCCGGAGCGTTCTTCCCATGGCTCAAAGCGCTGTGAGGAGGCCCCTCCCAACCTTCAACGGCTGCCTCGCTTTCGGACCTCCTCGACTTCGCGGGGGGCGAACAGCGCTTCCTCGACCCGTCCGGCCAGCTGGAGGATCGCCTGAGCGATCGGCCTGGACCGCTGGGCGACCAGCGGGCTTCCTTTGTTGATGGAGTTCAACACCGTGACCTCGTCCCATGGGATCTGGGCGCCCACCGGGTGTTTGAGGGCCTGCTCCACCATCTCGGCGGTGATACCGAAGCGACGATCCATCTTGTTCAGGATCATCAACGTCTTCTGCGGGGGGTAGTTCAGCTGGGTGATCACATCGAAGAACAGGCGGGCGTTCTTGATCGTCGGCACATCCGGCGTGACCACCAGCACGATTTGCTCCGCCTCGTCCAGGATCAACAGCGTGGTGTCTGTGGGCTGGGTTGTGGTGTCAACCACTACGACATCGAAGAGGGTCTGTGCCATGCTCAGGATACGCTTCATCGCCTCAGCCGTCACATACTCCGCCAGCTCTGGCCGGGGCGGAGCCAGGAGCACTTTCAACCCGGAGGCGTGAGAGAGCAGGGAGAGGGTGAACGCCTCCGGATCCACCTCGTCCATCTGAGCCAGGTCCGCGATATTCCGGGGTCCCTGTAAATTGAGGAACACCCCCACATCCCCAAAGGGCAGGGAAGCATCGATCAGGACCACGTGGCGCTCCGGCTTTTGCAGGGCCACGGCCAGGTTCACCGCGATCAAAGTGGTTCCTACCCCTCCCTTCGGGCTGTAAACGGCTACCACTTTCCCCTGGGCTCCACGCCCCACCCCTGGCCCCAGCGACCCTGGCGGGGGCAGGACCGGCGGCGGCCGGCGCGTCCGATGCACCCGGCGAACAGTGGCGACCAGCTCGTCGGCGGAGAAGGGTTTGGAAAGGAAATCCCGGGCCCCAGCCAGCATCGCCCGCCGCAGATAGTCCGCATCGCTCTGGACGGACATCATCACCACCTGGGTGAGCGGCGCGGCCTCCATGATTTGTTCCACGGCCGAGATCCCGCTCATCCCCGGGAGGTTGATGTCCAGCAGGACGACATCCGGCTGGAGGTCCCGGGCCAGTCGGATTCCTTCCTCCGCGGTGGCTGCCGAGCCCACCACCTCGATATCATGTTCGAACATCAGAAGCTTCTTGAGGTTCTCCCGGGTTTCCGGAACATCATCGATGATCAGAACCCGAATCCGTTGATCTGCCATGCCTCCCTCACTGGATCATCCAGGATAAAGAAACGCCCGTGCAAATTGACTTTCTCCCCAGGTTTTTCGCTTCCCCCTCTCCGTGGCTCTTTGGGCCACGGAGAGGAAAGGTCAGCCGCGCAAGCCCTACCCTCCGGGTAGGGCCATCATATGATTACTGAAAAGCTCGGATCCACCCCACAGGTTACTATCGGCATGGCTCCCGGGCGAATTGATCCGGGCAACCCGGTCCGAGGTCGAGGGCCAGGTCGAAGTTATTGGCTGGCGGGATGGAGATGCCCAGGCGTTCCACCAGAGCTTCCAGAGTGACCGGGTTGGTCTGCACAATCTGGTTGTCCGTGGGGTTCCGCAATGCGAAGTCCACCACCGCGCCGGATTCGCGGAGCCACTGGAGCACCAGCGCGTCCTGCTGGCTCACCAGCAGGACGATGAATTGCTGGCGCGGCCGGGGGGTGGGCGTTGGCGTGGGCCCTGGGGCGGGGGTGGCCACAGGAGTCGGTTGCGGCCGCTGAGGGGCCTCAAAGGAGCCCACAGCCAGCACCTCCACATTCTGCAACACCAGCTGGCTAACCCGATGGACCACCCGCTGGTTAGGATCCATCAAGGCGGCCTGGGCGGCTGCCGGCGGCTCCACGCCCAGCGCGACCAGCCGACGGGCCAGATCTTCATCGAGCGGCCGGTGGAAGATCTCGCCATCCGCCAGCGCCTTGGTTTGAACAAAGGAGAAGGTCACCAACACATCCACCTTGTCACCGGGGGCCAGGTTGAACGCCACGGCCGCCGCTTCATCCACCGGGAAGGCGAAGGCTACTTTGCCCGGTGGGATGAAAAGAGCTGCCTCCGAACCCCGACGGGCTGCCTCTGCAGGGACTGCGACCAGATCCTCCGGCACAATCGGTTTCTGACGGGGGATGTCGACCCGGGCAACTTTCCCGATGACCTGCCCCGTATCCGTGAACGCGCCCTCCGGGAGGACTTCCACTGGCCACCCTCGCAGCACGACATCAGACGCCGTGATGACGGCCCCGCGCGGGATATTTTGTGCGGCGATCACAATCTGTTGCAGGAAAGCGGGCGTGGGCGTCGCGGCCGGCGCCGGGGCGGCGGCGAAACGAGGCAGGATGAGCAGAGCCGCAACCATCAGGACCAGGATCAGAACAATCAGCAACAACAACGTTCGATTTCTGCGTCGACGCATTGATCGGCCTCCGGATCCGGTTTAAACCCCATGAGGGCATGCCCTGGGGGATGATTTCCTTGCCCTGCAATCCCGGGAATCCAGCTCGGCGCGTGATCCGGCCGGGCGGGGAGGGCTGCCTTCATCGGCTTTCCCCGCCCGGAAAAGCCTTTCCACAAGTTTATAGCTGTTCTTCCTACCCGGCAATCTTCTCAGCGAGGGGAGGGATTTTTAAGGCACCCGAGCGGATCCCCTTCCGCGGCCCACCAGACACCAGAAGCCCGCCAGGGATCAGGCAACGTGCGGAGTCATAGTTCAAACTAATTATATGCCGTTCTCTCGTTGATGGATAGGCCTTTCGTCCTATTAGGGAAATTAGGGAAAGCAATCTGAGGGAGTGTCCCCGACGGGTTTCCGGGCAGGTCTTCCGGGCGCTTCCGTGGATCCCTCAGCGCTGGCGTCGCCGGCGGGCAATCAGGAAGGCCAGGAGCGCCAGACTGCCAGCGGCCGCCGGCCCCAGCAGGCCCCATCCAGTCTCCGGCAGACGTCCCGTCGCGCCCAGCGGAGGATTGCCCCCGTCGGACTCGGGATTCGACGCCGGAGGGGGAGGGGGAGCGGCTTCCCCTCCCGGTGTTGCCGATGGCATGGAAGAAACCGTTGGCGTGGGGGTGGATGGTTCGGGGGGCTGTGGCGAGGGCGCTGGCGTCGATGTGGCTGTAGGGGTTGGCATCGGCGTGAAGGTCGCCGTGGGCGTGGAGGACGTCACGGGCGTTTCCGTTGGCGTGGGCGGCGGCGTGGGCGTGGGGCCGGGAGTTGGGAACTGAGCCCCAGCCCGTTGCGGAAGGCTCAGCAGGGCATACAGGACAAGCGCTCCACTAATACTGCGCCAGATCGTTCTCCGCATGTCCGTTCCCAGCGCTAAGGAGGGTGCAGCTCTTGATGGATAAACCCTATTATAGCCCGATTTCCGGATCCAGCCATGGCGACCATGAATGGTATCTTGGAGAAATCGATTGTGCCGTCACTCTGGCTGGAGCCAGTTAGGCTACCCGAATGGGCGGCCATCGGTCCACTCATGGGTTTCGAAGGACCAGGGGGAGAAACACCCGAAAGCCCCGGCCGACCCATACCACCGGCGTGGCGTTGTTGTCCTCGTCGATCTCCATGACGCAGCCCCGTGCAGGATCCCCTAATCCGGCGAACGCATCCACTACCGCTTGCAGGGTAGAGATCGCTTCCGTGGAAGTCACGGTGAGAGTCTCCTGGATGCTCTCCCCGGGACCCAATTGCCAGGCCGGGATGGTGAGATAGCGGGTGGCCGCCGGGCTTCCATTGATCTTCACGCCGATCAGCACCCACCACGGCGCGCACCCCAGGGTGCCGCTCAGCGGCCGGGCGGTGCCGGGTCCGGTGTTGGTCACGATGACGGTGAAGGTAAGTACCCTGGGCGTGGAACGATCGTCATACAGAACGGAATCCGGCAGGATCGCTCCTACCAGGTCCGGGCCCAGCAGCCGGGTCGCATCGTAAGCTTCGAAGTGATCTGCGATCGGGAACCCGGCGCTGCCGGTCGAGCGAACCTGGACCGTGTTGGTGAAGGCGATCACGTCTGAAATGTTGGCTGAGAGGCTGATCTGGGCTTGCCGGGTCAGGCTCACCGCCGCCTGGGGCCCCAGCACCAGCCCTCCGGTTATCCATTGCGGAGAGCCCGGCTGATCCAGGAAGGTGATCCACGGCCATCCGACCAGCGTGTCTGTGATCCGGATGTCGGTCACTGTCACCCATCCCGTGTTGGTGAGGGTGATGGTGTAGGTCAAGACCTCGCCGATGTCGGCGGCCGCCTTCCCGTCGGTCTTGGAGATCTGGATCGCGTAGGGCTGGCGTGCTTCGTGGGTAACTGTGCCGAGAGGAAGCGGGACAGCCCCTGATAGGGCGGCGGTGGCTGTGAGCCAGGCCCCGTCCGCGATGAAGGGCGCATCGGTTACGCGCACGGTCACCGTCAGGACCGCTGCCGCTCCGGCATCCAGGGTGGGGAGGGTCCAGCGGAGGTCCGGGAAGGAATCTGTGAAGACGGTCCCCCCAGTGCCCCGGGTCTCGTCAGGGAGCAGGACCGTCGAAACCGGCAAGCGGCCGGTGATCTCCACCGGGCCGATCGCCATGAGGGCCGGGTTGGTGATGCGGACCGTGTAGGTGATCCGGTCGTTGGGGAACACCATGCTTCCTGAAGGCGGCCTCGCATCCAGGGTTCCGGTCAGCGCGGCAATCGGGTGACGGATGACTCGCTGGTCGGGTGGGAATTCATTCGTGTAAAGGTGGGCCGTGTTCTCGATGGAGCCTGCGCCCGCGGTGACCGTCACGGCGAACGTCAGGCTGACCACCTGTCCCTGCCCCATGGCCTCCAGCTCCCCGATCACGCCGGAGAGCGAGACGGTCCATGAAAGAGCGGACGAAGCGCTGGCGGATCCTTCCACAAGCTCAGTGCCGGCGGGGAAGTCATCCTGGAGCCGGACTCCGTGGAGCGTGGCTCCGCTGTCGTTGGTGAGCACCAGCGTGTAGGTGATGCGATCCCCGGGCCGAACGGCTGCTCCATCGGGTGGCGATGCCATCTTCACCCAGGTCGGCGGGCGATCGGGCATCTCATAGATCAGGTCCGCGTTCAACAGGAAGGGGGCGGTAAAGGGGTTCGATGTGGTGAGAGCCAGCTCGTACTGGAGCGACTGAACATATGTGGTGATCGGGATGGAAACCGTGAGCTCGCCGGTCCCGGTGAGCGCCACCCAGTCGCTCCAATCGCTCCATGGGAAGCCATCCTGAGGTCGCGTGCGGTAACGGACGGCGATCTCGGTGGAATCCGGACGCAGCCCATGCAGGCGCAGCGCCTGGAGCAATCGCCGCCGGTCCAGATGGAAGGGTGGGGCGAGATAGCGGCCGTTGGAGACGAAAAGCCCCATGCCCTCGGTGCCGAGGCGGCCGGCGTTGATGTGGGTGAGGGGGACTTTCTGATTGTTCGATTGGGACAGGCCGCCGATCACATACACCCATCCATCCGGCAGCACCACCATCGCATGGGCGTGGCGGGGCGGCGTGATCACGCTGGTGGCCGTCCAGGTGATCACGGGCCCGCCATCCGCAATGACTCCAGCCCGCACATCCTGGCTGGGGTCCTGGAGGTTGCTCTGCAGGCCCCCACTGGTCAGGAGCAGACCATTGTAGCCAATCGCCGCCAGCTCCACCAGGTTGTTATCCAGCGAGGTGGTTCGGGTGAACGGCCCCTGCAGGGTTCCAGGCCCAAGGGGGGCGAACCAGACTTCAAACAGCGGGCTGCTGGCGGTGCTGGTCATTCCTCCGATTACATAGAGATAGCCCTGCTCTACTACTGCCGCGTGATGAAACAGCGGGTAAGGAAGAGTCCAGGAAAGGGCTGTCCACCCATGGATCATCCCGGTGGCTGGATCGGGATGGGCGACATAGATCGTGTCGGTCACCTGGAGATTTTCATCCAGCCCCCCCAGCACATAAATCCAGCCCTCCCAGGCCACCACGGCCATATCGGAGAGGCCTGTTGGGAGAGGCGCCGTGGAAGTAAACGGGGAGAGGGAGCCATCCGGACGGATCCGGGCGTAGGCTACCAGGCGTTGGGGAACCCCCGGCTCTAACAATGGGGCCCGCCGTCCGCCGATCACGTACAGGAGATCGTCGATCAGGACCGCGCCGCCGTAGGCGGTCCCCTGCGTGAAGATGGTGGTCAGGTTGGTGGAGACGGTGGACCATGGGGAGAGGTCGTGGTTATCCAGGACGGTAGCGGATTGCACGATGGTGGCTGTAAGGGCATGGGGGACAGCTATGTCATAGAGCCCACCGATGACGTAGATGCGTCCGTTTGTGTAAACGGCGGCATGGCCCCAGCGAGGGGTGAGACCGGTGGTCACGACCCGGGTGATCCACTCCCCCGAAAGCCCGGCCCGAAGCAGCGAGACCGCGCCGTCGCCCACATCTGCCAGGCCGGTGCGGAGAAACTCCCCGCTACTGAAATCGTCCAGCGTGGTCTGGGAAAGCACCTGGATCCCCGCCTCCACCTGGCGGCTCATCGCCAGCCAGAGGATCGCCAGCCCCAGACCGGCCATTCCCAGCGTGATCCCAACCCGATACCAACCGCGGCGCATCTGCATACTCCCCTGGATGCATATGGGGGAACAGGTAGAGGTTCTTAAGGGTTGCGACGTGTCGAAGCCACGGCTCGACCTGCATCAACTGGGTGAGTCAGAATATTCACACCTTCCAGCGGGCAAAAAGGGGAGGCGGGGCGGTTTCCCCGCCTCCCGAGGAAGCGCCTATTTGAACAGGAAGAGCTGCGGCGGCGTGCTGGGGCAGGCGTCGTCGTTATAGGTCAGCTGGAAGTTCGCCCCAGAGACATCCACCTCGTATCCGAAGATCGCCCCGTTCCCGGTGAAGCCCTGGGAACCGGAGAGGTTCACGAGCCCGTTTGGCGCGTAGATCAACCCCTCCCACGAGATCCGGGCATACGAAAGCTGGATGGCCCCCTGGCTGGTGTTGCTGGAGGTTGAGAAGAAGAGCAGCTGTCCCTTGCCGTCCGGCTCCCGGTAGAACCCCTTGAAATAAGCCTGGTCGTTATTTGAGCTGGTGGACTTGATCTCCCCGTTGGTGACAATGGTGATGGTGACGGTTCCCCCGCCCTGGATGGTTACATCGCCGTTCACGACATAGAGGCCGTCGCAGAGCTTGTAGGATCCGCCGGAGTTATTTCCGGGGTTCGGACACAGGCCGGCGGACTTCAGGGTGATCGGCCCGTTGAAATAATAGCGCCGGCTGGAATCCACCTGGTTCCATTTGGAGCCGCCCGGCAGGAAATCCTCGTAGCGATAAAACTCGGGCATCGGGATATAGCCACCCTGGCTCTGGGTCTGGCAGGTGCCGTTCCCCCTCTTTTCCGTGACGTAATCACAGACCCCATTGATATACATCTGCTGGCTGATGTTAATATCCGCGTTGGAATGGATGTTTCCGTTCACAACCCCCGCCTGTCCGCCGCCGGTTGCCTTGAGGACGTTCGGTTGACAATTGCCGGTGCATCCTCCGAAGATCGCCCAGCCATTACAGGAGACGGGGGGCTGGTAGACGGCAGTGGCCTCGGCGCTCACCCGCAGGTTCGCCTGGCCAATGACCCGGGCGATGAAGGCCGAGAAGGGGTTCCAGACCATCACCCGAATCCCTCTGACATCCTTCGTGCCAATCCTGGATGGGACAAATCCACCGCCCACCGGTCCGAGGACGTTTCCATCGGCGTCCGTGTAGAAAACCTGGACATTGCCGTTATAGGCGTTCCCTGGCACGCCGTCGGTATCGGGGAGGTTATGGGCCTCCACGGCCGTGTTCACGGCGCGCAACAGCGCGGCTTCCGGACATCCGTATCCACGAGGGTTGCTGCACCATGGCCTCGGGTCCCAGAGGAACCGGGCGCCGGTCAGCGCCCCGGCGTCGGCCCCATTCTGGGCCCGCCGGCGCTGGCCATAGGCATTGCTTCCATCCAGGGCCAGGGCGGTGAGAGCCAGCAGGCCGACGAATGCGATGGCAATCAGCACCAGTGCCTGTCCTCGTTGTCGCGTGATGTTTGTTACAAACATCCTGACCTCCTCACCTTAGGAAGGGGGCCGTGTCAGCAACGAAGCCGCTGACACCGAAAGGATCCTTTTCAAACTCCTCATGGACAGCTTGCAGCGCCATTGTTCAATGCTCGCTGCACCGCATAGGCCCGCAGGGTTATATCCGAGCTGAACATCCCGCGGAGAAGGGGCGTGATCATCGTGAAGGAATATGTGGTGGAGACCGTGATCGGTGTGCCGAAGCAGATCTGATTGGGATCATTGGGCGTGATGGTGATCGTCACCCGATAGGGATCCAGGGGGGTCCCGGGTGTTTGCCGGATCGCAATAAATGTCCGATCGTAAGCGTTGTTCGGGGAGGCGCACATCGGGCCATCCGCCGCGCTGATGCAACGGGGATTCATGGCGGCATACAGCGCTCCCTCGCCAGCCGCATCCTGGATCGCCACCCACGCCATATACATCCGCCCCAGGTCCAGGACCCCGCTGAGCAGCAGTAGCAACACGGTGGCGGCCAGAGCGAACTCTACGAGGCTCTGGCCACGCCGCATATTTCGCATCCAGGAATCCAGGCGCCATCGCATTGAAGGGCTCCACCCTCTCGCAGATGAAAGAGGCCGACCGATCAGGGTTTCGGCATGGCGATCCCGCTGATCGGGACCACCGAACGCATCCCGGCGAAACGCAGCGGCAGGTTCGATACGAAGGGCCGGATCAATGGAGTGGCTGCGCTCACCTGGGATTGAACTTCCACGTACACCTGATCGTTCAGGATCAGCACCTGAGTGGGCAACTGGGACTGAGCGGGATCGGAGGAGCAGACCCCAACGATGGTGCCGTTGCCGCTTCCGGGGTTCGGACGGATATATTCCACTGTGATCGTAACCTGGGTTCGCGGCGTCAGCGCCAGGGTCCCATAAGCCCGGTTCAGGATCTCGGTGCACTCGGCCGTTGTGACCTTTCCACGATCGGCATCGTTGCCCCGGTGAATCGTCGCCGCCGCCGCCCGCAGGGCCTCCCGCGCAGCATTGGAGACCTCCGTATAAATAAAGAGGATCCGGCCGAACTCCATGATGCCCAGCATGAACAGCAAGAGCACCGGGAGGATCAGAGCGAACTCGACCAGGCTCTGACCG
>JAEVEY010000196.1 GCA_016842045.1 Candidatus Thermoflexus sinensis
GAGACTACCGGTTTGATAGGCCGCAGGTGGAAGCCCGGTAACGGGTGAAGCTGAGCGGTACTAACGGCCGAGGGCTTACACGTGACGCGGAGAACTCGTCGCCCGAGCCCACGCTCTGTTCGGTTGGGAAATTCAACGGGGGTGGATCCCTCCAGGGATCCACCCCCGTTTTCTTTAGCAGGGGACGCACCTTCAGCGTGTCTCCGCCATCCGCCAAAACCCTCCCCCATCAGCCATCGGAAGAGCCCTGGGGATGGAGGATGGCTGCATCGATCAGCCTCTTCACTTCCTGACGCAGCCGGGCGATCTCAGATTCCCAGTGCGCTTCGCCGATCGCTTCTCGCTGATGTTTCCGGAAAGCCAGCTCGATCGCCGCCTGATACAGACGCCCCAACCGCCGCCATTCCCGCAAATCCCCCCGAAGCAGTGCTCCCCAGCGTCGCACTCCACGTCGCCATAGCGAACGACAGTCTCGATAAACAGGATCCGGCAGGATCCCCTGGTCCACCTCTTCCCGAAGATAATAAGTGATCCACACGCGCTCCCGATAAAGCCCCCAGAGGGCCAGCATCAGCACCATCAGCGCCCCCATCCAGTTGGCCGCGACAACGCTCAGAAACCCAAGCAGGGAGAGCTCCTCGCCGATCTCCAGGTGCCCAATCAGAGTCAGCACCCCATTATGGAAGGCGTGGAGCGCCACGCCAATCCCCCAGCCGATGACCGGAGCGATCAGCCGTGGAATCCGACGAGGGGAAAGCCGCGCTGCCGCCAGGCCCAGCCCGGTGAAGCCGGTGAAGACGGCATGGTTCAGGCCGAAGAAGCCGATCCGAAGAAGAGCCAGGCCCAGCAGAGCCTCCATCCCACCCTCTTCGCCAGCCCCGATGAGATAAAAGAAATTCTCCGTGGCTTCGAACCCCAGGCCCACCAGGGAGCCGTAGAGGAATCCATCGTAGAGGCTGTCGATCTCCCTCCGCTGGAACCAGAAGAGAAGCAGGAGAAAAAGCCCTTTGGCGGTCTCTTCGGCAAAGGGCGCGACCAGACTGCCGGAGAGGAGATCCCGTAAGAACCCCTCCTCCAGCGGGGGCTCCAGAACAACCTCGGCGAGGATAGCGAGGAGAATGGCGGGCAGCATTCCCCAGAAGAAGGCGATGAAGATCAGCCGTCTGGGCTCCTTTTCATAGCGATCCAGCCACCAGATAAACCATGAGTAGAGCAGCACAGGAAAATACGCCAGGAGGAAAGCTGCTCCCGCCATCGCTCCTGCCCCCTTTTTCTGGTTGTTTGCGGGGCGGGCCCAGGCGCTATGTAACTTCTACCTCCAGGACAACTACGTCGAGAACATCCAGCGACACCAGCGTCGCTCCAGCGCATCCACCAGGAGGTAAAGGGTAAGGCCCAGGGCACTCATCAGGACAATCCCGGCATACATCGCCGGGTAGTTGAAGAAGGTGCTGGCCTGGATGTAAATGTAATAGCCCAGGCCATAGCGCGTGGCGAGCAACTCGCTCAGATACAGCACGGCGACCGCTGTGCCAATGCTCTGACGCACTGCGGTCAGGATGGCTGGCAGGGAGGCCGGGACATAAACGAAACGGAAGAGCGCGCGCCGTCCAGCCCCCAGGCTCCGCACGGACAGCAGCAGCTCCGGCCGCAGGCTCGCTGCCGCGTCTCGCACCAGCACCAGGATCTGAAAGAACAGGATCAGAAAGATTAGCAGGATCTTGGCCAGATCCCCCACGCCGAAAAACAGGATCAGAATCGGCACCAGCACCACTTTGGGGATCGGGTAAAGGATGTAGAGAAAAGGGGAAACCAACCGGTGCAGCCGCGGGCTGAGGCCTAAGGCCAGCCCCAGCGGGGCCGCTGTAGCGATAGAGAGGGTGATGCTGATCATCACCCGCCCGGCGCTGGCCAGGAGGTGAAGCGCCAGAGCCCCCTGGAGCTCCCGCACCAGGGCCACTCCAACCACGATGGGTGTGGGAAGGATCGGGCGCCGGACGATCTCCGCAAGCAGATGCCAGAGGATGAGTAAGATCCCGGTGGCGAACAGCACCTCACCACGCCGCGACATCGCCTTTCTTCCTTGAAAAGATAAAAGCGCTCTGTTCCTCCGATCGGGGAAAGGTCCCCAGAGGGAGACGGCTCCCCTTTTGAAAGAACGGCTATGTTTGCATCCGGAAGCGGATCGTCGTTAGACTTGTTGCACGATGACGGTGGAGGAACCTCCCGGGCCGGGAAAGCGGCTTTCAACAGCCTCCTGGCCCCAGAAAGCCTTCTGGGGTCAGGCCCTTCCTTGCTCCATTATGCAGCAAGTCTATTGTAGCGTGGCTTTCCCGGATTACCCGTATGTTTTGGGGTTGTGGAGGCTGAGGGCTTCAGCAGGCGATACCCCCGCCTCTAAACGCTGAAGAAGGGAGGTAAAGCTACACAGGGAGGATATGCGCGATGCCGCGCCGCTCATCTGCCCCTCGGTGGCAGCAGACGGTTTTCATCGTTTTAGCGATCCTGGCCGTGCTGAGCCTGATCCTGACCAGCATTCTGACCTCCGTGCCGCCGCCCCCGCCCACGCCAACGCCAATGGGGCTTTTCCTGCCCGGACCATAAGGTGGCTTTTGAGGGCTGGGCAGACCGGTCGGACCCCAGGACGCTCTGGCCTGTGTTCGGAACGGATTCCTAACTGGCCCTTCCCCAGTTAATTCCCGGGAGCATCGTTGGGATGGGAATGCCGATTCAATCGCCTCGAGGTGGGGGATCGGGGAGGCTTCTGGCATGGCTGGCCTGGGGGGCGATGCTGGTTGGATACTGGGCCCCCTGGATCGATGGCCATGAAGCCGGGTTGACGTTCTCCGGTTTCGATCTGGTCCCTTTTCTGGTCTTCTTCCAGCGAGCGGGCTATGGGCCGCTTTTGCGGGAACGCCTGTGGATTCCCCTGTGGGGTCTGGCCCTTGCGCTGGCTCTCCTGGCTCTGGCGGAATCGGAGAAACCTCTCCGCCTCAGCAGATATCTGCTGTGGGCTCTCGCCGGGTTATGGCCTCTGGCAACCTGGCCCCCTTATCCGGAGCTCCTGAACCCCCTTTCGATCGAGGGGCGGGGGGGATTCCTGGGAGGGCTGGGGACGATGCTCCTGATCGCATCTCTGCCGCTCTGGCCTGTGTCATGGCGACGGCGGCTGGCGCTGGCGCTGCCCTGGGCCATGCTGGGTGGAGTGGGACCCGAACTGGTTCAGGTGTGGAGGCTCTGGATCCATCATTTGGGGCTGATCCCGGCGATCGGGTGGGGGCTTCCCCTCTATGGATTGGGGCTGGCGCTCTGGAAGGCGGCCTGGTGGAGGATTTCCTCGTAGATCTTCAGTACGTTTTGCGCCATTTTCTCCAGCGTGAATTCCCGCCGCACGCGCTCCTGGCCATGGAGTCCTCGTGCCCGGGCCGCTTCCGGCTGATTCAGGATCTCGCACATCGCCTCCGCCAGAGCCACGGGATCTCGTGGGGGAACAACCCATCCCGCTTCCCTAACCACCCATGTGGTCCCGGTCCCGATTTCCGTGGTGATAACCGGAAGGCCTGCCGCCATCGCTTCTAACAGCACGGTCCCGAACGCCTCCGCTCGGGCGCTGGCGGGAAGGACGAAGAGATCCGCCGCATGGTAAATCAGCGGCAGCGCCGAATCCGGAACTTCCCCAAGGAAATGCACCCGATCCATCAGTTGAAGGTCCCGGGCCAGCGCTCGCCAGGCGCGCTCCATCGGACCGGTCCCCACGATGGTGGCGTGGATCTCCGGCAGGCGAGCGAGGGCGTGGAGCAGCGTGTCGATGCCTTTATAGTAGCGAAGGCGTCCGACGAAGAGCGCGTGGGGACGATGGGGGGCGGGGCACCAGGAGGATCGCATGGCCCGGGCCGCCTCAGGGGGCACCGAGAGGAAGCGGGCGATGTCGATGCCCAGGGGGACAATGCGGCATTTATCCCGGAAGGCCCGCAGGTGTGGGGAGGTTTCCAGGTAGATCGGACTGGTCACCAGGATCCGCTCGACCCGGGCAAGGACCCGATAAAGCCATGGACGATAGAGCCGGCCGCTCAGGCGCTGGCGCACAATGTCGCTGTGGTAGGTCAGGACAGCGGGCGTGCTCCCTCCGCTCAGGAGGTAGGCGATCTCCGCGGGAGGATACGGATGATGGAGGTGGACCAGATCGCATTGGGGGAGAAGGCGGCGGGCGTAAAGGAAGAACGCCGGGCTCAAGGGGGTGGAGGCCACCGTCAACCAGCGAGAGGCCTTCAGAACCCGGACCGATCCATCCTGGAGGTCGATCGTTTTCCGGGTTGGAGAGGTCACCAGGACGAGCACCTCCAGCCCCATGCGGGCCTGAGCCTCCGCCAGAGCGCGGATGTGGTTTTCGATCCCTCCGAGAACAGGGAAGTAGTCTTTGTATAAATGAATGACCCGCATGGACTCTCTGCTCCAGTCTCAAAAACCTCGGGGGGAGATCAATAGACTCAAGGTCCAGAGGGCTCCCCACGTTCCGTTTCAAGGGATTCTTCGGGCACCACGCCGAGCCGGAGGAGCGCTGCGCGCACCTGAGCCCAGCCAGCCGGGTGGATGATGGCGGCCATCGGAGAGAGCACATCCCGCACATACCGACGGGCCTCGGTGGCCAGCAACTGGCGCAGCAGCTCCGGATCGTTCACGCGCAACACCAGCGCCTGTTCCACAGTGGCCTCTGTTCCCCGATCGGCCCAGCGCGTCAGGGCGCGGCTCAGGGCCTCCGGTGGGGTCAGATCGTAGCGCCGGAAGAAGTCCAGGATCCGCTCCGGGCCGATGTTCTGCCCCCGCGCCCGGGCCAGAGACCGGGCGGTGATTCGATAACGATAGACCTCTCCCGAAGCGATCCAGTCGGCGATCCGGGCGATCTGGAAGCGCTCATACCGGCGGGCGGCCCCGACCTCGATGGTTCCATCCTCCAGCAGGACGAATCGCGTATCTCCGTCCGGCGGCGGATCTCCCTTTCCCAGATAGGCGGCCCCGAAGGGCGAAAGCCGGACCCGATCCAGCTCCCCCAGGTCCACGACCCCCAGCCAGTGGAGCGGACCGGTCAGCAGATAACGCAGGAGGGCGCCTTCCACCCGATCCCAGTTTTCAAATCCTCGCAGATAATCCCCCGTTTCCGCATCCCGGATATACCAGGTGGAGAACTCCGCCTCGGTCCGCTGGAAAGTTGGATTCTTCGCTTTGATCTCACCGATGAGCTCGGGGATCGCATACCAGGAGCCTGGATCCAGCCGGGCCAGGAGCTGTAACAGGGTCTGGCGCGGCAGTCGGGGATCATTCTGCCAGGAGCCGGTGGACTCCGGTCGTAAGGTGGGCACATGGAAGAGATCGTTCCACGTCACGCTGTCCCGCCAGGCCTCGAGGAGAGCACGCAATTGCTCCATCAGCGGGGCCTGGAGCCAGCGCGTGGTGACCTCTGGATCCAGGCGCAAGAAGTCCCGCCGGGCCTGAATCATCCGGAGGGTTCCGGCCAGATGCCAGAGCAATGACCATCGCTCTCGCTGAGGCCAGCGTAGCTGCCGGCGCAGGCCTGGAAATTGCGCCCACAGCTCCTCCGGCGTCATCGCAGCGGAAGGTGCCTCGTTGTGCACAAAGCTCAACAGGGTGCAGAAATCATCCGCCGCTGTCGTCCCTGCCCGCCGGATCCGGGCTGGAGCGGGGGCGGTAGGGAGCGCCTCCGTCATCTGGGGGCGGGGCGCTTCCTCCATGGCGGGCAGGCCCAATCGCAGCTCATCTGGAATGAAGACCACCTCCTCAAAGCCGGCCGGCTGCTCCACAAATCCCAGGAAGATCCATCCCCGAAACCAGAGGGCCTCCGCCGGCCCTGTGGGCCGTTCCCAGAGGCGTTCGCTCTCCAGGCGGGCAGCCCCCACCCGGCGGATCTCCCCAAAGCGTCGCTGGAAAGTGGCGGAAGGCATGGCCCCTCCCGCCATGACCAGGGTTCGAAGGGCCTCCTGCTCCTCCGGCCCCAGCCGGGCCCAGTGCGTGCCCTGACGTTCCGGGTCCATCATCACCGGCAACAACCGGGCGATCAGCGCCTCGCGGGAGAGGTTCTGGGGATCTACCTCCCAGAAGCGCGCGATCACCCGCAGATGCGCCGGATCCACTTCGGTCAGGCTTTGTCGAAGCGAGCGGACAGGCATGCGATAACCTCCCTAATGTCATTCATAAATATAACGCAACTTGCCAGGCCGAACCGGGAATAACTCCTCCCACAGCTCCTCAGGCCGTAGAGAGGAGCAGGGCTTTTTAGTAAGAGTTCCCATGGGGGATTGAGGGCGAGCCGGACACCTCTGGCGCCCGGCTCGCCCCAACCTCCTTTTCATCCCTCCTCCCCACGGCCGGAGGTCCGTGGGGCCATCCGCTGGACCCGAACGGGATGATGACTGAAAAGCTCTGGAGAAGAGCGATCCCCTTGCCCGGGAAGGCTGCTCGGGTAACAAGTTGCGTTAAAATAAACGCGCCTGGTTCTATTGCCTTATGGAAGGTGAGGCCAGTAGCCTTAAGCCCCTGGCCTCACCTTCCATACCAATGCGAACCGCGCCATTTTCTTCAAGGGGGGACCATGGAGGCTCTGGAGCATCAACTGGTGTTGTTCCTTCAGAATTTGTTCCAGTGGATGGGATGGGGAGGAGTGGTCATCATCATGGCGCTCGAGAGCGCCAACATTCCCATCCCCAGCGAGGTCACCATGCCCCTGGCGGGCTGGATGCTGGTCCAGGCCCGGGGTGGGACGCTTCTTCAGGCGGCTCTGGAGGGTGGATTCTACGGGGGATTAGGCTGCACGCTGGGCTCCCTGCTTTCCTACGGGCTGGGCTATTACGGCGGCAGACCATTCCTCTTCCGGTATGGGCGCTATCTTCTGATCAGCCCACGCGATCTGGAGGCCGCGGATCGGTGGTTCGCTCGCTGGGGGCTGTGGGCCACTTTTCTATCCCGCCTGCTCCCCATTGTGCGCACTTTTATTTCGTTCCCTGCGGGCGTCACGCGCATCCCCGTTTTCCCTTTCACGACGCTGAGCTTTGTTGGCTCCTTTATCTGGTGCGCGGGCCTGGCGGTGGGCGGTTATCTGTTCGGTCAGCACTGGGAGGAGCTGCGCCGGATCATGCGCCCCTTCGATATCCCGATCGCCCTGGCCCTGCTTGGCGGGTTCGCTTATTATCTCTACCGGCATATCCGCCATGCCCGGGAGGGATACGAGGCGCTGGTCCCGGTCACAGGGGAAGTCGATCCTCCGGAGAAAGCCTCATAAAAACATGGGGGCAGCAACATCACAGCTGCCCCCTTCTGCAATAGAGCTGCCATCGATCCCTGGAGCCCCTCTCTGCTCCCTCCCCGCAACCCCTGGAGCCGTGGGGAGGGAGGAAAACTATTCCTGGATGAGAGGCAGAGATCGTGCGAATGGACCCGGTGCGATTTTGAAAATAAAAATGATTCTGGTTATAATAATAAAAATTTGCAGAGAGATGGCAGCGACGCTGATCGCTGAAGGTGGATCGCCTTTTCCAGGCGACAGTGTTGCTTCTTTCCCTCACAGCCTGGAGGCCACAAGACCATAAATCCAGAGGGTGAGGCGGGTGGCCCCACCCCTGGTTTTTCAAATCGGCTTCTGCAAGCGCCTCATGATCTCGACACGGCCCTGGATTCCTCCTCCGGAGATCCCCCGGGGTTGCAAGCCCGAAGCCGATTCCCCCATTCCTTACTGTGAAAGGAGAGAAGATGTCTCTCTACCGATCGGATTTCGAGCCCCGGAGGTCTGAGGAGTTCCAGGCGCTGCGTGATCGAATGGTTCAGGGCGCGGGTTTATTCTCTGACCGTCTCCTCCTCGAATTGAATGCCTGGCTGGGCCTTGCCCGCGCCTGCGCGCACAGCGCCCGGGTCCAGGCGATCCTGTTAACCCTTCAAGCGGACCTCCGACAGGTGCTCCAGCGAGCGACGATTTTCCATAACCAGGAGCCCTCACCTTTTCTCCGAGAGCGGATCCGATGGCTGGAGGAAACGCGAGAAACGCTGGAAAGGGAGCGGTCTTCTCGTGAACTCCCTGAGCTCCCGGGCGATACGGTGAGCGGGGCGATCCTGGATCTTCTGTCGATCATGGCCCAGCGGATGGGCCATGAGCTCCTCGAGAAGATGGAGAGAGCAGATCCGGGGATGGGGGAGTATCTGGAACGATTGCCCGTTTTGCTGTTCGCGCTCGCTCGATATGAGGAAGATCAGGCGAATCCCGATCGCTGAAGGTTGGCCTGGGGTGCTGGGGCTGGGGAGGCCACCCCGAGCGGCCTCCCCAGCCCCAGGAGCTCTCCAGGGCCTTGTTTTCACCCGCATCGCGACGGGGGAGGAGACGCTTCCCGGGCATGCCCCGGAGAAGGTCCTCCAACCCCTGGAAACGGGCGAGCTCATAGAGCGCCCGGGGATTATGCGGTCACGGAGGCCGGCTGAGAGGGGATCGTCACCGCGCGGCGGAGGACCGGGCGGAATTTATAGCCGTAAGCGATCACCCCGTGCTCTCCCTGTCGGTGCAGGACACGGGTGACCATCTCCACCGGCATCCCGATATAGACCTCCTCCGGCCCCACGTCGGTGAGCATCGCGGAGATCAGCGGGCCTTCCTCTAACTTGATCAACGCGACGATGTAGGGAGCCTGCTCTTCATATCCCGCTGGCGGCTCATAGACCACTGTGTAGGAATACACTTCCCCGCGACCCGAGAGCGGATACGGCGTGCGCGCCGGCCGCTGGCACTCCGGGCAGATATCCCGGGGTGGGAACAGACGGGCACCGCATCCCTCGCAGAGCTCCCCTTCCAGCCGATACCGCTGGGATCGTCCACGCCACGCGCGCGCTGGATGCATGGGAACCTCCTTCTCACAAGTGTTGCGCGATTGATCTTCCCTCGGGGCCAGGCGGCCCTCAAGGGTCCGAAAGGGCAGGGCAGGGGAATCAGCCCCTTTTACGCAGGCCCATTGCGCCCGCTTGAATCAATCCAGGGCCTCCAGGATGTGGGTGATCACCGTGGCCCCTGTTCCCCCAATGCTCTGGGTCATTCCCAGGCGGGCGTGCGGGATCTGGTTTGGCCCGGCCTGGCCACGCAACTGCAGGACTGCCTCCACAACCTGATAGATCCCGGTCGCCCCGACCGGGTGACCCCGGGCTTTTAGCCCGCCCATCGTCGCGATGGGGAGCCGGCCGTCCCGGAAGATTGCCCCCTCCAGGGCCATGACCACCCCCCGCCCCCGTGGCGCGAAGCCGCTGGCCTCCAGGGAGAGGGCGGCCGTGATCGTGAACGCATCGTGCAGCTCGAAGAAATCGATGTCCTCCGGGCGAACCCCCGCCTGCTGGAAGGCCCGATAGGCCGAGAGGGCCACCGCCTCCAGCCAGAGGGGATCCCGGCGATCGTGCAGGGCCACCGTATCCGTGGCCACGGCGGATGCCCGGATGCGGACCGGTCGCTCCTGGAACACCCGGGCCTGATCCGCCGGGCACAGGATCACCGCCGCCGCCCCATCGCAAACGGGCGAGGCGTCCAGGAGCGTGATCGGGTCGGCGATCATCCGGGCCGAGGCGAAGGCTTCCTCAGTAATCGGAAACCGCAGCATCGCATAAGGGTTATGCACGGCGTTGCGGTGCGCGTTGATGGAAAAGGGCGCGAAGTCCTCACGCCGGTATCCGTATTCGTGCATGTAGCGGCGCATCAACAGGGCGTTGAGGGCGGTGAAGGTCATCCCGTGGGCCGCCTCGTATTCGGCGTCCGCTGCGGTGGCCAGGGCGGCGGTGATCGCTTCCCCGGAGGCGTCCGTCATTTTCTCCACCCCAACCACAGCCACGAAGTCCGCCAGGCCGCCGGCGACCATGGCGTAGCCGATGCGCAGCGCGGCGGCGCCGGAGGCGCACGCCGCCTCAACCTTGACGGCCTCCACGCCGTGCATCCCGGCGAAATCGGCCACCAGCGCCCCCAGGTGCTCCTGGGCCTCCACCTGCCCCGAGAGCATATTCCCCACATACAGGGCGTCCAGCCGTTCCACCCCGGCATCCCGCAGAGCCGCCTCCAGCGCCTCCAGCGCCAGCTCGCGCAACCCTTTCTCCCAGTGCTCCCCTACAGGGGTTTGACCAACTCCGATAATGGCCACTTCCCGCATCGTCCCTCCTCATGCCTCCGTGTCCAGAACGATCTTTCCCCGATAACGGGCATACGTGGCGTAATCGATCACCACGCGACGAGCGATATAATCCCGGGTTCGAGGCGCCCGATCCCGCCGTTCCAGGATGGCCTCGGTGACCACCAGGGAGAAAGCGTCGGATCCGGCGCCGGAGCCGAAGGATACGGCCAGGATCCGATCGCCCGGCCGGGCTTCATCCAGGATGGCGGTCAGCCCGATCAGGCAGGACCCCGCATAGGTGTTGCCGATCTCGTCCACCAGGAGCCCCGCCTGGATCTGCTCCGGCCGGAACCCGAGCATCCTCGCCACCTTCTGAGGGAACTTCACATTCGGCTGGTGGAACACGGCATACGTGTAATCCTCCGGTCGGGTTCCCAGCGCCTCCATCAGCCGCCGGGCGGCTTCCACAATATGGTGGAAATAAGCCGGCTCCCCGGTGAAACGGCCGCCGTGCTCCGGATACCGTGCGTGGGCCCGACGCCAGAAATCCGGCGTGTCCGTGACATAAGAAAGCGAGCCCTCAAAGATGGCGAGGCTCTCCTCAGCCGGGCCGATGATGAAGGCGGCCCCGCCGGCCCCGGCGGTATATTCCAGGGCATCGCCGGGCCGGCCCTGGGCCGTATCCATCCCGATGGCCATGGCGTAGTCGGCCATCTTCGAGCCCACCAAGCCGATCGCGGCCTGCATGGCCTCCGTGCCCGCTTTGCAGGCGAACTCCCAATCGCCCGCCTGGACATAGGGCGTCGCCCCGATCGCCTCCGCGACGATGGTGGAACTCGGTTTCACCGCGTATGGGTGGGACTCGCTGCCCACCCATACCGCCCGCAGACGGTTCGGGGCGATCCCGGCGCGGGCCAGGGCGTTCCGGGCGGCCTCAATCGACATCGTCACCACATCCTCATCCGGTCCCGGCACGGCTTTTTCCCGGACGGGCGGCGGCTCCACTCCCCCGGTCCACAGGCGGGAGATCTCAATGCCCGGCAGGCGATAGCGAGGAACGTAAGCGCCATAGCCCACGATCCCCACCGGCCGGGCCGGCTTCAGCAGCATGTGGCCGTTTTCCTGCATGCAGAACCTCCAGTTCGTCCTTCGCCAGGTGTTAAGATGATCTCCTGCGTTTTTTCGCAGGGCATGGGCCGTCGAAGGCGGTCCACACCCTGCGAACTGGGCTTTGGGCAAAACAGGCTGGGCGGCTGGTTGTCTGGATCTCCCCGGATGGGAAATGAGCCTCCGCACACTTCGCGAGCGCTTATTTTTCCCACCCCATTGCCCGTCGCAGTTGATGAAGATGCGCCACGTGATCCCGCTCGTGCCACGCTGCCCGGCGTAACACTTTGCGCGGGGACCAGAACTCCCCATCCACGCCGACGACGATCGATTGTCCCACCCAATCCTGAAGGGCCTGTTCCAGAGCCCGGCGCACCTGTTCCAGATGTGCCCAGATTTCCGCGGGGGGATCTTTCACAGCGCGCCCCAGCCGGCTGAGATACCAGTTCTCGCCGTGAGCGACATGGCGCAGCACGCCGCGCATGGACCACCGCTGGCCCGGCAGCACCGCGTCCAGAACGGGGTCCGGCAGGCCTTCCACCGCTGCCCGAAGATCCGCTCGCGAGGCGGCGAGGACCTGAAGGCCGAACTCCACATCTTCCTCCGTCAGCGGCCGCCAGTCATCCAGGAACCAGGCGTTTACCTCATATGAGCCGCCCCGCTCAAAGCGTTCATTGATCGTGTAGACCTCAAAGATCTCCACCACCCGGAAATCCTCCGGAACCCCGGGCCCTGCGACAGGGATCCCATGCGCGCCCAGCCAGGCGAAATAATCACGGATCGCCTCAGGAATCCGGTCCAGAACCTCTCGCTCGGTGTGGCCGAAGGCGAAGCACCCCGGGTAATCCAGAACCCAGGCGATGTGCCCGCCTTCCGCGCCCCGTTCCAGGCCCACCCGGTAGGTCATCCGTGTTCTCCCCGTTGAGGCTCTTCGGTCGCAGATCCACGAAGCTCCCGCAGGAGCTCCCGGGCCCGGGCCAGGCGGATGTTCCGCTCTGCGACCAGCCGCTCGGCGATCTGATCGATTTCCTCGCCCCTTGCTCCCGCGGCCATAGCGATCTGACGCGCGTGCAGCGTCATATGTCCGCGTTGAATCCCCTCGGTGGCCAGGGCCCGCAGGGCAGCCAGGTTCTGAGCCAGGCCCACAGCGGCCATAATCTCCGCCAGCTCGCGCGCCGAGGACACCCCCAGGATCTTCAGGGCCATCCGGGCCAGCGGGTGGGCCTGGGTGGCTCCTCCCACGATCCCCACCGCCAGCGGCAGCTCGATCCGCCCACACAGGGCTCCCTTTTCATCCCGCCACCAGCGGGTGAGGGGCCGGTAGCGACCATCCCGGGCTGCATAAGCGTGGGCGCCCGCTTCGATGGCCCGCCAGTCATTACCGGTGGCCAGGGCCACGGCATCGATGCCGTTCATAATTCCCTTGTTATGCGTCGCCGCCCGATAGGGATCCACCTCGGCCAGCGCCTGGGCCTCCAGGATCCCCTGGATCACCACATCGCCGGGGAAATCCGGCGTCTCCAGGGCCTCCGGGGGGATCCGAACCTCGGCCCAGGCCCGCCGGCGGTCCGCCAGGTTCGAAAGGATCCGCAGGACCACCCGCCCTCCGGTGATCCTGGCGATCAGAGGGGCCACCGCCTCGCAGACCGTGTTCACCGCATTGGCCCCCATGGCGTCCCGGACATCGTAGAACAGATACACGACCAGCATGGGCCCGACTGGAGTGTCCGGGAACGGAACGACTTCCAGCCCCCGGAAGCCGCCGCCCCGGGCCACAATGGAGGGCGTGGCGGCTTCGGCCACGGCCCGGATGGCCTCGATCTGACCCTCGATCGCCCGGGCGGCCGCGGAGAGATCCGGGAGGTCCACCACCTGGATCTGCCCCCGCATAATGGGTTCCTCGCTTTTCGCGAAGAACCCCCCGCCCGCCCGGGCCAGGCGGGCGGCATGAGACAGGGCCGCCACCACAGAGGGCTCCTCGATGACCATCGGGATCAGGACCTCCCGGCCGTTAATCAGGAAGTTCACCGCCACCGCAAAGGGCAGCGCGAACCGGCCGATCACATTTTCCACCATGTGGTCTGCTTCTTCTAATGTTAGACCCCCGTTGGTCAGCAATATCTGCTCTTCGGGGGTCAGGCCGGCCTGTTCGGCCACCCAGCGGGCGCGTTCTTCCAGCGGCAGTTGATAGAAGCCCGGATAACGGGATGTGCGACCGAACATAACACTGTTCATTCTAAAGGCGATGAGCTGTCAAAATCTGTCATGATCTATCCGCAGTTGCAACCCGGTAGGGTGAGCTGCGTTCCGATGGTGGAGATCGGACCTTTGGGGATTGGGCAGGCGGGCACAACAAGGGGGACCCGTGTCGAAACGGAGCTGAATTTTCCCGGGGTAGTGAGAGGCCGCCTGAAGCGGCTCCTTCCCCGATCTTCTCTGGATAAAGGCTATCGGCGGGCGGTCTCCCCCTCTGGGGGGTTGCGAAAAGCCGGGTCGTTTTTTGAGCCAGAGCGCATGGGGGGCTGTCGAGCGGGCCATCCCGCTCGATCCACACCAGGGGAAATTGCCCAATGGTGTAAGTCCGAAAAGGAGACCTGGGGCACGGAGCCCCCATTGTTTACTTCTGGTTACGGTGTGTGTGGGGGGGCTTTTGGGAGGGTGTGGGCAAGCTGGCGGAGAAGCCCAGCAGTGCCCCCAGGATCACGGCCGCCACGGCTTCCCATATGGGAAGGGGGATCCCGGAAACCAGAGAGAACAGCCAGGCGACGACCAGCCCCAGGATCGCGCCGCTGAGGATCAGCAACAGGCGGATCCAGGAAGCGCGGGCGGTTTCCGGCGTCGGTTCCGATGGTTGAGTCATCGTCGGATCCTGCTAAGGATCAAGGAGATCCCCCGGATCCCTTCGGGGAGGGCAGGGGCAGACATCATGCGATAAAAAAACGGTGTGGGGAAACCCCCACACCGACCGCATGGCGCCCCCGGCGCGACTCGAACGCGCAACCACTGGATCCGAAGTCCAGCGCTCTATCCAGTTGAGCTACGGGGGCCCCTGCAGGGAGGGCGACGGGGTTCGAACCCGCGACCTCCTGATCCACAGTCAGGCGCTCTTACCGCTGAGCTACGCCCTCCACGCGCTTTTAATTCTACCGCACTCTCTTCAGGATCGCAATCCACCCCATCGGATGGGGATGTGCCTGGAGGGTATCGAAGCCGCCGCACAGGTTCACGCCGTGGATCAATGAGGGAGAAGCCCTCCTCCCAGAGCTTTTTCATAATCTGAGCGTTCCCACGGGGGCGAACCGGGCCCCAAAGGCGCCCGGTTCGCCCCCAACATCCTTAGACCGCAAGCGCCGGGTCGCTGGTTGAGTTATGATAAATTAGCTGTCCGACGACTCGAAGCCGGAGCTGATCCCATGGATCCCAGAAAGCAGGTCCAGGAGTTCTTCGCTCGATATGCCCCGGCCTATACGCTCAGTCCCTCCCACCGGACCGGTGAGGATTTGCAACGGTTGCTGACATGGCTGGCCCCGCAGGGCCGGGGGCGGCTCCTCGATGTCGCAACCGGCAGTGGCCATACCGCTCTCGCCCTGGCGCCGCTGGTGGAGGAGGTGGTGGGGCTGGATCTCACCCCGGCGATGGGGGCCGAGTTTATCCGTCAGGCTCAGGCTCGGGGCTTCTCGCATGTCCGGTTCGTGCTCGGCGCGGTCGAAGCCCTCCCCTTTCCCGATGGCGCTTTCGATTGGGTCACGTGCCGTCGGGCAGCCCATCATTTCCCCAACCTCCCCCAGGCGCTGGCCGAGATGAAACGGGTCCTGGCGCCCGGCGGACGACTCGGTATCGTGGATATGATCGCGCCAGCGAATTCGGAGGCGGCACGCTTCTTGAACGAGCTGGAGCGGATTCGGGATCCTTCCCATCAATGGGCCTATGATCTGAAGGAGTGGCAGGACCAGATTCAAAGGATTGGCATGCAGGTGATCATCTGTGAGACCACTGAGGAGATCCTGCCCTGGGAGCAGTGGTGGTTCCCGGTTCCTATGGATAGCCCCGCGGTAGCCCAGGCCCTCGCCCGTGCCATGCAGGCCGGTCCAGAGGCAGAGGAGGTTCTCCTCCGGCGCCCGGAGGGGTTCGCGATCCGGAAACGCCGGGGGATCCTGGTGGCGGCGCACGCGCGATAGCATTGGTGAGCAGGCATCTTCAGCGCTCGCTTCATCATCCGATCCATCTATCGTCGAGGGGAGCTTCGAGTTTCTATGGGCTATCTGGTGATCATCCCGACCTACAATGAGCGGGAGAACATTGAGGCGCTGATCCGGGCGCTCCTGTCGCTTCCCCTTCCCCTGGAGGTGGTGGTGGTAGATGATCATTCGCCCGACGGGACCGGGGAGCTGGTGGCGGCGATGGCGGCGACGGACCGGCGCATCCATGGGATTCACCGGCCGGCCAAGCTGGGATTGGGGACAGCCTATGTCGCCGGGTTCCGGTTTGGGCTGGCCCGGGGCTATGAACGCATCATCACCATGGACGCGGATTTCTCCCACGATCCGGCGTATGTGCCAGCCCTGATCGAGCGGAGCCAGGAGGCGGATCTGGTCATCGGCTCCCGGTATGTTCCGGGCGGGGAGGTGGTGGACAGCCCGTGGTATCGGCGGCTGCTCAGCCGGGGGGCCAACCGTTTCGCCCGGACGCTGCTGGGGCTGATCCCCCGGGATGTCACCGCGGGCTTTCGCTGTTATCGCCCGCAGGTCCTGGAGGCGATCGCTCCGGAGACCATTCGGGCGGAGGGGTATGCCTTTCTCATCGAGATGACCTATCGGGCGCAGCAGGCGGGTTTTCGAATCGCCGAGGTGCCCATCCGGTTTAAGGACCGTCGCTACGGACGATCCAAGGTGTCCCGACGGGAGATCGCGCGGGCGTTGTGGACTGTCCTCCGTCTCTCTCTGGATCGAGTGAGAGCGGGCTGGAGAGGATGAAGGGCGATGAGGATAGGGTGGGCGGCTTCGTCGTCCCCCTATCTTTTCAAAAGGGCCCTTCAGGGGGCCGGGAGGGCTACCGAAGACGGCCCTCCCGGCCCGTCAATTTCTCCGTTCTTGCGTGTGAGACCGTGCGCTGCCATCGCGCAACATTCGAACCCGGGGGCTGCGCCGTGGAGTATGTCGTCTGTAACCTCTGTGGCTCCTCCCGAACCCGTTTGCGCTTCCCCAGCACCTTATCGCGCCGGCGGGATCGGGCAGTGGATTTCCGATGCACGAGCAACGGCTATGGGATCCACCCGCCCATCGTGCAGTGTCTGGACTGCGGTCTGGTCTATGCCAATCCCCGTTACGAGGCCTCGGAGATCGCGGAGACGTATCGGGCCATGGAGGATCCCTTGTATGTGCTGGAGCGGGAGGGGCGGGTGCTCACGTTCGAACGCCATCTTCGGCCCATCGAACAGCTCATTGGGCCAGGGCCGGGCCGGCGGTTGCTGGATGTGGGCTGTCATATCGGGGTGTTTCTGGAGATTGCCCGGGCCCATGGCTGGGAGGCCTGGGGAGTGGAGCCCTCTCGCTGGGCGGTTGAGATCGCCCGCGCCAGAGGGCTTCATGTGGTGGAGGGGACGCTCCGGGAGGCCGCGTTCCCGGAAGCCTGGTTCGATGTGGTCACCATGTGGGATGTGATCGAACATCTCAGCGATCCTCTCGGGGAACTTCGTGAGGTCTATCGGATTCTGAGACCCGGCGGCTGGGTGGTAATCCATACGATGGACATTGAAAGCCCTTTCGCACGGCTTCTGGGCCCGCGCTGGCCCTGGTTGATGGAAATGCATCTCTACTACTTCTCCCGGAGGACGTTACAGCGCATGCTGGAGCACGCCGGGTTCCGGGTTCACCACACCGCTGCGGAGGGCCGATATCTGCGCCTGGGCTATCTGGCCACCCGGGTCCAGGCCCTTCTCCCGCGCCTGGGAACCTTACTGGTGAGGCTGGTCCAGTGGGCTCATCTGGAGAGACAGGCGGTTTACATCAACCTGGGGGATCTGTTTACAGCTTACGCGTGGAAACCCTGATCCCAAGATCACGGTTGCCCTCTTATGGCAGGCTGCTTAGAATGAGACTGGATCTTCGCTGCAGGAGGTCGTCATGAACATCCCGCTGGATCTCCGCTACACCGAATCGGACGAATGGGTCCGCCTGGAAGGCGAGGAGGCTGTGTGCGGTGTCACCGATTATGCCCAGAGTCAGCTTTCCGATGTGGTGTATGTGGAGCTCCCTGAAGTAGGCCGCACGTTTCAGAAAGGCGAGGTCTTTGGCACCATCGAATCCGTAAAGGCAGCGGCTGATCTTTATATGCCGATGAGCGGGACGATCACGGCGGTGAACACGGATGTGGTTCAGAACCCGGAATGGGTGAACCAGGATCCCTACGGGCGGGCCTGGCTGATCCGGTTCCGGCCCAGCAACCCGGCAGAGTATGAGACGTTGATGGACGCGGAAGCCTACCGGGCTCACTGTGAGGCCCGCGCGCATTAGCGTCCGTTCGATCTTCTCGAGGTTCATGGAATGGGGGGCTGCCGAAGGCGATGCTCCATTCCCTGAAGGATTTTCTTCCCCTTCCAGAGGCCTTCGAGCATTTGCGCAGTAAGGAGGTGCGGCGCCCCAGACCTGGGCGCTGCATCTCTCTAATCATGAAAACCGGAAGTTCCCCTGGGAGGCGCCGATGCGCTTCGTCCCGCATACCGAAGAGGAGCGTCAGGAAATGCTCCGGGTCATCGGCGTGGAACGGGTGGAGGATCTGTTCGCCGATGTGCCGGAAGCCTACCGTTTCCCCCCTTTGAACCTCCCCCAACCCTTGACCGAGATGGAAGTCCGCTGGGAGCTGGAGGCCCTGGCGGAGGCCAACATCCACACCGGTCAGTATGCGTGTTTCCTTGGCGCCGGGGCTTATCGGCACTTCATCCCGGCGGTGATCGATGAGCTGTTGCGCCGGGGAGAGTTCTACACCGCTTATACCCCTTACCAGCCCGAGATCAGCCAGGGCACCCTCCAGGCGATGTTTGAGTTCCAGTCCATGATCTGCGCCCTCACGGGGATGGAGGTGTCCAACGCCAGCCATTACGACGGTTCCTCCGCTCTCGCGGAAGCCGTGCTGATGGCATTGCGGCTGACCCGTGGGGAGCGGCCGAAGGTGCTCCTGTTCCCCACCATCCATCCGGAATACCGGGCCGTGGTTCGCACCTATGTTCAGCATCTGGATGTCCGCCTGGAGGGGGATAGCGGGTGGACCATCGCTCAGTTGCGGCAGCCGCTCCTCCTTCTGGAAGAACTGGAAGCCCGTCTGGATGCCGAGACGGCAGCCCTGGTGATCCCCTATCCGGATTTCCTGGGCCGGGTGCTTCCCCCGGCCCGCCTGCGGGAGACGGCTGACCGCGTCCACCGGGCCGGCGCGCTGCTCATCGCGGTGGTCAATCCCATCGCCCTGGCCCTCTTCGAACCTCCGGGGAGCTGGGGAGCGGATATCGTGGTGGGCGAGGGGCAGCCCCTGGGGATCCCGCTGAGCTTCGGGGGGCCTTATCTGGGAATTATGGCGACCCGGATGGCGTTCGTGCGCCAGCTGCCGGGCCGCATCGTAGGGGAGACGGTCGATCTGGAGGGCCGCCGGGGGTATGTATTGACCCTCTCCACCCGCGAGCAGCATATCCGCCGGGAGAAGGCCACCAGCAACATCACCACCAACGTCGGCCTGATGGCCCTGGCCGCCACCATTTATCTCTCCGTGATGGGCAAGCATGGGCTTCGTCAGGTGGCCTCTCTCTGCTATCATAAAGCCCATTACCTGGCGGAGCGGATTGCCGCCCTTCCAGGCTACGAGGTCTGGCGGGAGCACCCGTTCTTCCACGAGTTTGTGGTCCGAACCCCACGCCCGGTCGCCGAGATCAACCGCATCCTTTACGAGGATTATCAGATCCTGGGCGGCTATGATCTGGGTCAGGCCGACCCGGAGCTGGGCGGCCATATGCTATTGTGCGCCACGGAGATGAACACCCGGGAGGAGATCGACGCCCTGGTGGAGGCCCTGAGGGAGATCGGCGCGCCCTCCACGAAATGAGGGCAAAGAGAGGAGCGCCGCAACACATCGCGGGCCGTCCTTATCCTGAAGGGAGCGCCAGAGACGCGTCCCTCACACCCTAAAAGCTTCCCTGCTCCCCCACAGCCCGGGAGGTTGCGGGGAGGGAGCCAGGGGTTGACCGCAACCAGGGGCCTTTCGCCCTTCATATGAACACGACCGGGAGAAGGAGGTCTCTGATGCCCGAGCCTCTGATCTTTGAGTACTCGGTTCCCGGACGGCGAGGCGTGGAGATGCCCGGGCCGGATGTCCCGGAGTCGCCCTTCCCGGAGGGGTTCCTGCGGGAGGACCTCCCGCTTCCGGAGGTGAGCGAGGTCGATGTCGTTCGCCATTTCCTTCGGCTCTCCCACATGAATTACGGAGTAGATAAGGGCTTTTACCCCCTGGGCTCCTGCACCATGAAATACAACCCCAAGATCAACGAGGAAATGGCCCGGCTTCCTGGCTTCGCCCAGCTCCACCCCTATCAGGATCCGGAAACGGTGCAGGGCGCTCTGGCCTTGATGTATCATCTCCAGGAATTTCTGAAGGAGATCGGGGGGTTCGCCGCGGTCTCCCTCCAGCCGGCGGCGGGTTCCCAGGGTGAGCTGACGGGCATCCTGATGATCCGGGCATATCACCGGGATCGCGGGGAGGGGAAAAAGCGGATCAAGATGCTGATCCCGGATTCCGCCCACGGCACGAACCCGGCCTCCTCGGCCATGGCGGGCCTGCGAGTGGTCAACATCCCGTCGGATCGACGGGGGAACATCGATCTGGACGCGCTGCGCAGGGAATGCGACGAGACTGTGGCCGGGCTGATGATCACCAATCCCAACACCCTGGGGCTCTTCGATGAGAACCTGATGGAGGCCATCGAGCTCGTCCACCGCTGTGGGGGGCTGATCTATGGGGATGGGGCGAATATGAACGCCCTGATGGGGATCTGTAAGCCCGGTGAGATGGGCTTTGATGTCATGCACTATAACCTTCACAAAACGTTCAGCACTCCCCATGGCGGCGGGGGGCCGGGGGCGGGCCCGGTGGGGGCCAGCGAGCGGCTGGCTCCATATCTGCCCGGGCCCATCGTGGCCATCGACCGGGAACGAACCGTGCGCCCGGACGAGCCGGTCTACACCCTGGTATGGCCGGAGCGAAGCATCGGCCGGGTGCGGGCCTTCCATGGCCATTTCGGGGTTTTCGTCCGGGCCTATACCTATATCCGGATGCATGGCCCGCGTCTGCGCGAGGTCTCCGAGGCGGCCGTTCTGAATGCCAACTACCTGCTGGCGCGGTTGCGGGACATTTACCCGGTGCCCTACGATCGCCTCTGCAAGCATGAGTTTGTGATCATGGGGAAAGTGCCGGGCACGCCCATCCGGGCCCTGGACATCTCCAAGCGGTTGATGGATTATGGCTTCCATCCCCCGACGAATTATTTCCCGTTAATCGTGCCGGAAGCCCTGATGATTGAGCCGACGGAGACCGAAAGCAAAGCCACCCTGGATGCCTTTGCGGAGGCCATGCGGCGGATCGCCGAGGAGGCGCGACAGGATCCCCAGCGGGTGCAGCAGGCGCCTCATACTACCCCGGTGCGCCGCCTGGATGAGGCGCGGGCGGCTCGCCAGCTGATCCTGCGCTATATCCCGGCTTCCGAGCCCCGCCTGACCCCCGCTCAGGCATAGTCAGTTCGTGGATGAGAAAATCTCCATGCTTTAAACGTAACGTATTGCTTCTTCCACCTGGGAGTCTTCGGATGGTGGGGTGTCCAGTGAAGCTGGATACCCCACCCCATGCCGCT
>JAEVEY010000015.1 GCA_016842045.1 Candidatus Thermoflexus sinensis
GCCTTCGGCGCGCGACTCCCCCCAAACCCCCAGGAGAAAACCAACCGCGTAACTCCTATCATGTTTAACGGAGCGGACAACCCAGCTCGTTGGCTGCCTCCAGGGCGTCCGCGTTTCCAGCCTGCACCAGCGCGATGACCTGAGCGGCCGTGTAAGGGTAGTTGACACCCGAATGAGTGGCGTTCAATAAGGCGGCCGTCCCGTGTCGGGCCAGTCGGTTGACTCCTCCGCCGCCCAAACCGATGGCAGTTCCGAGGGTGATATCGGGAGTGAAATAGTTGGTTCCGAATATCGCGTCGAAGTCGTGATCGGGGCGATGAGGCGTCTGCAACCAGGCTGCCGGGTGGTTCTTCCAGAAGCCAGGCGTGCAACCTTCATGGGGCGGAGGGGGAGTTGGCGTAGGGGTGGGGAGGCAGTTGAAATGTCCTTCTATGTGGTAAATATCAGCTCCGGCCTTGTCGGACCATATAAAGATCCAGTAGTAAGTGTCTCCCTCCCCCGTGCCACCGGATGGTAGCGTGCGGGCAGGGGCCGTGGGGAGGGGGGAAGGAAAAATCTCGGGGGCCGGGAAGTCTGCCGAAGGTGACCTCACGGCTTCCTGAAGGGAGTCCCGGGCAGGAGGGGACAACCTGGACGGGCTATCGATTGCGGTTGCCCGGTTGCAAGCTGAGATGAAGAGACAGAGCGGGTGACAACGCTGTCGCTCCACCGTATGAGGAACAGGTGAACCGGGCGGCCGGTTGCGTTATGCGCTATACTGGCAGTTGCGTAGCAGTTCCCGAACCCCACCATGGCTCATCCGGAATAAGGGGAAGCGATGTCCGAGGTAGAGGTAGAGGGATTGTTCCAGCCGTCGATCCTCCCCAACGGCCATCTCGCGCTGGACGCGCGGGTGGAGGCGTTGCTCTTCGTGGCGGAGGAGCCGCCCACGATCGCCCAGCTCGCCCGCGCCCTGGAGGTCCCCGCGGAGGCTATCGAAGAGGCGCTGAACGTCCTCCAGGAACGCCTGAGGGAGCGGGGGCTCCGGCTGCAGCGCCAGGGGGATCGGGTGCAGCTGGTGACGGCCCCGGAGGTGGCGGAGGATGTGCGGCGCTTTCTGGGCCTCAGCGGGAGCGCCCGCCTGTCGACCGCCGCCCTGGAGACCCTGGCCATTATCGCCTACCGACAGCCGATCACCCGGGCGGAGATCGAAGCGATCCGGGGCGTGAACTGCGATGGGGTGTTGCGGACCCTGCTGGCAAAGGGGCTGATTGAGGAAGTGGGCCGGGCGGAAGGGCCCGGTCGCCCGATCCTGTATGGGACCACGATGCTCTTCCTCCAGCACTTCGGGTTGCGCTCCCTGGCCGATCTGCCGCCGCTGGACGGAGTCGCGGCGGAAGAGCATCCATGAGGATAGGGCCTTTGGGGATCTGGAGAGCCGGCCGAAGGCCCGTCTTCCAGATCCCCAAATCGCCTTCTCTTCCTGGAGTGAAAAATTCTGTTACAATTAAGCTACATCTCGTTGGGGCCAGGATGATGCAGTGCGATTCGAGAGATCTTTGGGAAATGACTTCCCCTTCGGTCCGCCGAGATCTCCTCCGGGCCGTGCCACGGATGCGTCGTTGCCACTTCTGGACCATCTGGGCAACCGCTGATTGCTGACCCCTGTTTTCCTCCGTTGCCCAGCCTCGCGTGCCGACGGTCCATTGAGTCCCTATGGCCCTTCGGTATCGCTGCTCGGCAGCGCATTCTCTCCGGGGAAGCCTCTCTGAAACCCTGTCCGGCAGGGTGGAAGCCCTTGAATTCTTTCGGGAGGGGATCATGCGGATACTGGCCCTGGGTGGAGCTGGTGCGGTGGCCCGTGAGGCCACCCGGGATCTATGTCAATATGGCCGCTTCTTTCAGGAGATCGTGATCGCCGATATAGACCCTGCAAAGGCCGAGCGCCTCGCCCGCGAGATCGGAGACCCGCGCCTCCGCGTCATCCCCCTCGATGTCCGCGATGAAGAGGACCTGGTCCGCCGGATTCGCGAGTTCGACGTGGTGATGAACGGCCTCCCTTTCGCTTATGACGTGCTGGTCACCCGGGCCTGTGTGGAGGCCGGGGTCAGCGGGGTGGATCTGGCCTTCGATGAGGCACAGTTCGAGCTGGATGAGGCGGCCCGATCCAGGGATATGGTGTTCATCCCCGGTGTGGGTGCGACGCCAGGGACCACCAACGTGATGGCGGCCTATGGGGCGCGATTCCTGGACGAGGTGGAGGCCATCGAGATCGCCTTCGCCGCGTTCCGGTGTCTGGCTCCGTCCCCAGGCTTGCTGCGCACCACCCTGTGGGAATTCAACCCCGAGGAGCCGGAGCGAGAGACCGTTTACTGGGAAGATGGCGCCTGGCGGCCGGCCCCGCCGTTCTCCGGTGAGAAGCGGGTCCGCTTCCATGAATGGATCGGGGAGCAGACCGTATATTATGTGCCCCACGATGAAGCGCGAACCCTGCCGCGTTCCTTTCCGGGCCTTCGCCGGGCGGCGGTGCGGGGATGCTTCCCGCCCCACGTGATGCGGGCCATGCGGGCGCTGTATGAGATGGGGGCTCTCTCCTCCACCCCTGTTCCGATAGATGGAAGAACTTATCCGGCGATCGATCTGGTCGCCCGTCTCCTGTCCGCGCTTCCCACCTCGCAGGAGAACCCGGTCTGGGCCTACGGGCTCGTGGTGGAGGTCCATGGCCGGAAGGATGGGCACCCGCGCGTTGTGACACTGCGTAACCGCCACCCGCCCCAGGAAGTGTGGGGTGGGGAGGCCGCCTATTATCGGAACATCGGCGTCCCTCTGAGCATCGCGGCGCAGATGATCGCCCGTGGCGAGATCACCGCCCGCGGCGTGGTTCCACCGGAACGGGCGATCCCGCCGGAACGGTTCTTCGAAGAGCTGGCCCGCAGGGGGATCGAGATTCGAATGGAATGAACCGGAGATCGGATGTCCGATCTCCAGAGCATGAGGACGTGGGTTCTATCTTCCGTAAACCCGATCAGGAGGTCGCCATGCGTCAATGGCCGAAAACCCGGGAGCGTTTCCGCCGTGCGAAAGAGGTGATGCCGTGGGGAGTCACCTCGAACTTCCGTTACTGGGGGGATGACCAGACCCTCGTGGTCAGCCGGGGCGAGGGCCCCTACATCTATGATCTGGACGGCAACCGCTACGTGGATTACCGCCTGGGCTATGGACCTGTGATCCTGGGCCACGGCCATCCCGCTGTCGTGGAACGGGTCAGCCAGGCGATTCGAGATGGCGTGATCTTCGCGGCCACCACCGAGTGGGAGATCCGTGCCGCTGAGCGGATCATCCGCATGACCGGCGTGGACATGGTGCGCTTCTCGAACTCGGGAACCGAGGCCACTATGCACGCTCTGCGGATCGCCCGTGCTTACACCGGGCGGGAGAAGGTCATCAAGTTCGAGGGGCAATATCACGGCCACCACGATTATCTGCTCTTCTCCACCGCGATGGCTCTCCGGCAGGCGATGGGCAGCCGCCGTCACCCCATCCCCGTCACCGCCAGCTCCGGCATCCCGCGCGCAATCGCTGACCTGGTCATCACCCTGCCCTTCAACGACTTCGAGGCGGTGGAGCGAGCGGTGAAGGCGAAGTGGGGAGATATCGCTGCCATCATCGTGGAGCCCATGCTGGGCAACAGCGCGGCCATCATGCCCCATCCGGAATTCCTCCCCTTCCTCCGCCGTCTCTGTGATGAATATGGCATCGTTCTGATCTTCGACGAGGTCAAAACCGGTTTCCGCATCGCCCGGGGTGGGGCACAGGAGTTCTTCGGGGTGCGGGCGGACCTGGTCACCTACGCCAAGGCGATGGGGAATGGCTTTCCCATCTCCGCCATCGGTGGCAGGCGGGAGATCATGATGACCATCGAGCCGGGAGCCGTCGCCCACGCCGGGACATATAATGGGAACGTGGTGGGCACCGCCGCGGCGGATGCCACCCTGGAGATCCTGGAGACGACGGATGCGCTGGAGCGGGCCGCCCAGGCCGGCGAGCGGCTGATGAAGGGGATCAGCGAGATCCTGACCGAGGCGGGCATCCCCCATGCGGTCTCCGGCCACCCGAACATGTTCAGTTTCCTGCTGAACTTTGAAGGGACCCCACGGGATCACCGGGACACCATGCGCAGCGACATCGAGCTCTACTCTGAGATCGGCCTGGCATGCTATGAGCGCGGCGTGATGTTCGAGGTCGATCCCCGGGAGCCGTGGTTCACATGCGCGGCCCATACTCCCGAAGTCGTCGATGAGACCCTGAACCGCTTCGCTGACGCCGTGCGCGCCGTCCTCAGGGGCAAACGGATCGGTCCGGTGGAAGTGACTTCGGTGGGGAAGTAACTTCGCTACAGGCTTTCCCTAAGGGTTACACGGCTGACCATCTGGGGGCCCGGGCCCCCAAGACAAACGACTCTTTGGGAATTCCTGATCTCTAAGCCTCGCCCGCCGGGCGGGGCGCTACAGTCCTGAGGCTGGGAGGGCCGCCGAAGGTGGCCTTCCCGGTCCTGGAGGGGAGGGTGCCGTCCGCGAATGGAGCACGAATGCTGGATAGGGATTCGTGGGGGATCTGGGGTTGGGCTCCACCTGCTTGGTTTGAGATCCGATGATGGGGGAGTCCCGGATATTCTCAACATTCATCTCAAAGCTTTCCGGACGACCGCAGGACAATTGCGAGCAGTTGTCCTACGCTGGACCATCCCCTGGAAACGGACGTGCGCTGGAAAGTTCGCCCCGAGGATTTCCTGGTCGAAGAAATCGTGGAGCTCCCGCTCCGGCCTGGGGGGCCATATGTTCTCTATCGGGTGCGCAAGCGGGAGCGAACGACCCTGGAGGTCCAGGCGGAGCTGGCCGCGCGGCTGGGGGTGCCTCAGCGGGCGGTGGTCTTCCCCGCCCTCAAAGACCGGGAGGCCATCGCCATTCAGACGGCCGCTGTCCGGGGTCGGGGGCCGGCCCGGATTCGAGGCCGCGGCTTCGAGGCGGTCCGCATCGGCGAGGCGGACCGCCCGCTGCGCCCCCAGGATCTGCGGGGGAACCGGTTTGTGGTTCGGCTCCGGGAGCTGGATGACCGCGAGATCGAGCGGCTGCCGGCAGCGGTAACGGCCCTCGCCACCCACGGCTTCCCCAATTATTTCGACGATCAGCGTTTCGGATCGTGGAGCCCCGAAGCCGGCTTCATCGGCCGGCCGCTCCTCCTGGGCCAGGCGGAGGAGGTCCTCCGGATCTACCTCGCCATCCCCATGGTCGGTGATCCGTTGGAGGTGCGGACCTTCAAGGCGGAAGCGCGAGGCCTGTGGGGGAATTGGGCCGCAATGCGAGAGCGAGCCCCCCGCCCATCGAATTACCGGAGCGTGCTCACGTTTCTGAACGATCATCCGACGGACTGGCGGGGGGCCGTGCGCCGCATCCCCGCGCGCCTGCGGGCCTTATGGGTGGATGCCTATCGGGCCTGGATCTGGAACGACATGCTCCGCCGGATATGGGCATTGCTTCCTCATGTTGAAATTGAGATCCGGGGAGCGCGGTTCCCGGTGCCGCTCGAGCGGCCTCAGGATACAGAGGCGAGTGTAGCATTGCCCCATCGACGGGCCCGGTATGAATCCCCGTGGGCTGAGGCGATGGCCGCGGCGCTGGCGGAGGAGGGACTGTCGCTCTCTCATTTCCGACGGGGAGCATTGCTGGAGGACGCGCCGCCACCGACCCAACGGCCGGTCTGGTGTCAGCCTCTGGCCCTGGAGCTTGAGGAGCTTCAGCCTGAGAAGCGGGAGGCCCTCCTGGTTTTTGAGTTGCCGCCTGGAAGCTATGGGACACTGTTGCTGAAAACGCTGGCAACGCGGATCCGCGGCCCGTAGGGCTTGCTGGATCATGTGAGGAAGCCCAATCGGGTTGGGAACTACGCGGTTTTGCTTTCCCAGGTTTTGGGGTTGGGCCAGGCGCTGAAGGCGTGCCTTCATACCCTGAAATTTCCCCGAATTGCGGTGCTTTTCAATCGTCTGAGCGTTCCCATAGGGGCAAGCTGGGCGCTAAAGGTGCCCGGCTCGCCCCAATATCGGTGGAGCCATTCGCTGGACCCAAATTATGATGACTGAAAAGCCCTGCTCTAATTGGAGAACAGCTTCAAATTTTTTGGCTCATTGGATTGACGCTCTTTCCAGCTCTGTGCTATAGTTGGCAAAGATTCGCGAGTCACCACACCGATGGGTAGATCCTCTGGCTGGCAAGCGACCGACCTCGCTCCAGGGGAGGCGATCCGTAACCGGCGAAGGAGGGAGAGATGGCGGAGGCGCAGGCGATTCCAGCGGTGGCGGCGCCGGGTATCACCCGGCGGGAGTTTTTAACCTATGTCTGGGCGGCCTCGATGGCCCTCTTTATGGCGGAGATGGGCGGGCTGAGTGTCCTGTTCGCCCTGCCCCGATTCAGGGTCGGCGAATTCGGAGGGATCTTCCCCTTCGGTCGGGCAGGGGAGGCGTTGCCTCGGGTCGGCGAGGGCCCCAAGGAGTTCCCCGAGGCCAAGATCTGGCTGGTCAATACGGAGAAAGGGATCCTCGCCATCTACAAGGTGTGCACCCATCTGGGTTGTCTCTACAAGTGGGTGCCCAGCAATTTCCGTTTCGAGTGCCCGTGTCACGGTTCCAAGTTCCAGCTGGATGGGACCTACATTGAAGGGCCGGCCCCCCGGGATCTGGATCGCTTCGTGATCTATCTGAAGGACGCCAGCGGTCGGGTGGTGGCCCAGACAGATCCTCAGGGGAATCCGCTCCCGGTGCCGGACCCGAATTTGATCATTGAGGTGGACACCGGGAAGAAGATCCTGGGCAAGCCAGCGGAGAAGAAGCGAGCATAATTGCGGGAGGGAGCTCGATGGCGTTGCGGTGGCCTGAACCGATCCCGACGTTGCAAAAAGAGGTGCAGCAGCACGGATGGCGCCGGGTGATCTTTATGCATCTTGACGAGCTGGTCACCCGGGTGACTGCCGGCATCCCGCTCACCGAAGTGCGCAACATCCTCCGGGGCGAACCCCCGCCCCGGCCTAACCCGCGGGTGAAGCCTCACACGGAGGGGTTCATCCTCCACATCAAGCCCTCCTTCTACCACGAGGCGGTGACCCGGCTCTACCCCACCTTCCGGCTGGGGCTGTTGAGTTTCTACCTCTTCCTAATTGAGACCATCACCGGCATCTTCCTGATGATCTTCTACACGCCATCGCCCCTGGTGGCCTACGAGAATATGCTCCGGATCCTGAACAACGTCCCCTTCGGCCAGCTGATGCGGGACATCCACCGGCTGGGGGCGGAGGCCATGGTGGTGGCGGTGATGCTGCACATGTTGCGCACTTTCTTCACCGCCTCCTACAAACGGCCCCGCCAGTTCACATGGGCCACAGGGGTGATCCTGCTGGTCTTCACCCTCTTCCTGTCGTTCAGCGGGTATCTGCTGCCGTGGGACCAGCTCTCCTACTGGGCGGTGACCATCGGGACGAGCATGGCGGAGGCCACGCCGCCACCGGCCCTGGGGCGGATCGTCAACCTGATCCTGCGCGGAGCCCCCGATATTGGGGCGGCGGGGCTGCTGCGGTTCTATCTGCTCCACGTGATCTTCCTGCCGCTTCTCCTCTTCTTTGTGTTCTTTGTCCATTATTACAAGGTGGTCCGCCACGGTCTCTCCCTGCCGCCAGAGATGGAAGCAGTAGGCGATGACACGGCCCGCAAGGTCCCGCCGGAGAAGCGGGTGCCTTACATCCCGGACATCGCGATCCAGGAGGCCCTGTGGGGAATTGGCCTCATCGCCTTCCTGGTCATCGGGGCGGCCTTCTTCTACGACGCGCCTTTGGAGCAGCACGCCGACCCGCTGAACACACCCCTCCACACCACGGCGCCCTGGTATTTCCTGTGGCTCCAGGGCCTGCTGAAGGATCCCTTCCTGCTGGCCCTGGAGCGGCTGGGCCTCCCTCGGCCGCCTTCCACGATTTATAACAGCAAGGTCATCATGGGTGTCATCCTGCCCGGGCTGATCCTGTTCTTCCTGCTGATCATGCCTTACCTGGACTTCAACATCAGCCGGCGTTACAGCCATCGGCGGAAGGCCCTGGTGGCCGGCCTGGTGGGGGTGGCCGCCTGGACTCTGTTGACCTATATGGGCACGCCCGCTTTCGCCGTCACCTCCTCGGCGGATGTGGAGGTCATGCAGGAGTTCATACCCCTGAACCCGGACCCGCTGTTCGGCGAGGGGAAGGTGCGGACGATCCCCTATGAACAGCTGGTCCCGGGCACCTATGATACGCGGAATCTCCAGCTCCCCGCGGATGCCCCGCGGCTGGCCCGGGTGCTGGAGGATCTGAAGCGCCGGATCGAGACGGATCCTCACCTGCCCCAGGGATATGCTATTGTGCGGATCAGCGAGGTCCAGGCGAACCTGAAGCGTTTCGAGATCGCGCTCTACTGGCTCAAGCTGGATGAGCACCACCAGCCGGTCCTCGACGAGCAGGGCAACCCGGTCTTCCAGGAGACCAAACAGGCGATCTATCTCCATCGGGATGGCACCCACGGTGAGTAGGGGATCCATCGCGCGTCGCGCTTCTGGCCTTCGGAGGATCGAACAGGGAGGCAGATAGGGGCGCTTCTTAGAAATTTGGGGGGTGGGCCGGGGCCGAAAGGTCTCCAGCCCACCCCGGAGATCATCCCATTCGCTGAACTGCTGGAGGGAGTCGATGTTCGACCTGGCGACCCGCCGGATCATCGGCGCGACCATCCTGATGCTGGCCACCGTGATCACCATTGGCATGGTCTGGCTCACGGAAGAGCAGCGCATGGCCCGTTACGAAGCCATCCATAAGGGGAAAGCCATTGAGAACGGCGCGCTGATTTACGAGCAATACTGCTCGACATGCCACGGCTCCCAGGGGGAGGGGGTGCCCGGGAAGGGCCCGGATCTCAACCCGGGGGTCTTCCAGCATTATGAGGAGCTGAAGCAGACGCAGAACTACGCGAACTCCCTGCGCAACTTCATCAAGCTGAGCATCGCCGCGGGCCGGCCGATTCGCACCACCTATCGCTCAGATGAAATCTACGCGGAACCGATGCCCACCTGGAGCCAGGATTTCGGCGGGCCGTTGCGGCCGGATCAGATCGAGAGCCTGGTGGAGTTCATCCTGAACTGGCAGACGGCAGCGGCAGCGCCCACCCCCACCCCCGCCTTCGAGGCGGTGGGCTCCGATCTCACCAAACCGCTCCCTCCCGGGGATCCGAAGCGGGGCGAGGCGTTGTGGAACCAGGAGGTGAAGCAGGCCAGCGGGATCCCGGCCTCCTGCAAGGCCTGCCATAGCCTGAAGCCCGGCGAGACCATTGTCGGGCCCTCCCTATCCGGCATTGCCACGACGGCCGCCCAGCGAATCCAGGCGCCGGATTACAGGGGGCAGGCGAAGACGCCGGAGGAATACATCCGCGAGTCCATCCAGCAACCGAATGCCTATATCGTGGATCCGAATCAGTTCGCAGCAGCCCCGGGGGTCTCCAAGATGCCCGCCACCCTGGGCAACCAGATGTCCGCCCAGGATCTGGCGGATCTGATCGCCTTCCTGATGACGCTGAAGTAAAAACTCTCCCCGGGTTTTTGAAACTGGGTCGGGCGCCGAAGGCGCCCGACCCAGCCCTCCAAAATGGGAAAGGGGCTTCCTGACTCCTCTTCGTCAGACCCGCCTCTCTCAACGTCCCCCGAGATAAAGAGGGCGGCCCGGTTGCCCCAGGTCCGTTGTAGCCCATTAAGCGAAGAGGGGGCAGGCCACGAAACTACTGCTCCTTCCAGATTTGATTTTTGGTTTTGGTCCCCTGGGGGTTTGGGGGCGAGCCGGGCGCCTTCGGCGCCCGGCTCGCCCCCAAAATCTCGAGGGGGGTGGGGCCATTGGCCCACACCCTCTTATATCCTCAAAACAAATCTGGACGAAGCACTACCCACCCCACATCTATTTAATTCCCCTCCCTCTCCGCGAGGAGCCGCCGATACGTCCTCTGCAACAGCAGCGCATCCTCCTCCAGATTCGGACTCTCGCAGAGGACGCGGCCCCGGGCACCGATGTCGATCAGGGCCCGCAGCAGCGCCTCATACTGGAGATCGGCCTCCTGGAGGTTCAGGTGGTGGCGCTCTCCCTTGCGGGTGTAGGCGATGCCGGAGACGTGGACGTGGAGCTCCTGGAGGCCGCGCGGGCCCAATCCCGCCGCGACCCGGCGCAGCGCATCCATGAATTCCTCATAAGAGTTAAACGATCCATCCCCCGCCCGCGCATGCAGGTGGGCGAAGTCAATGCAGGGGAGCACGCCGGGGACGTCGCGGGAGAGCTGGATCACCTCATCCAGGGTGCCGAAGAGAGCGGACTTCCCCATCGTCTCGGGACGCAGGGTGACCTCCACACCCTCATCACGAAGCTCTTCCACGATCTCCTGCAGACGCCGGCGCACCGTTTCATAGGCCCGCTCCGGCCGGGCGCCCTGATAGGAACCCGGATGGAACACAATATCCCGGGCCCCGGCGAGATAACCCGCCCGGGCGGCCGCCACCAGGCGCTCCCGGCTCGCCCGATAGCCCGCCCGGTCTTTGGCGTTGAGATTGATGAAATAGGGGGCGTGGACGCTGAGGACGATCCCCAGGGCCTCCGCTGTCTCCCGAATCTGGCGGCAGGTTTCCTCCGAGACCCGCACGCTACGCACCCAGGCCAGCTCCAGCGCCTCCAGGCCCAGCTCATGGAGGCGCTGAAGCCCCCCTACCGTTCCCCCCGGCCGGGGCGGGGTCGAGAGGGGGCTGCCCACTGTTCCGAAGCGCAAGGCGGCCTCCATTGGGGTCCTCCTCGGTTCCTGTAAGGATAGAGTCGGAACCACCTTCAATCTATGCCATCGTTGATTCTTCTCCGGAAATGCTGGGCCTGGGGGGTGACCAGGGCGGTCCCCAAGCTCTCTTCCTCCCACGTTTCCCTGTGAGGAGGGGCCGTCCCTGTTCTTACCCCTCTCCACAGCCCTCCAGGCCGGGCGGAGTGGGGAGTCATCTCATTCCCCGAGGCGAAGGGCCAGCGGCACCGCTCCTGTTGGGCATAGCCTTAGGGCGAAGCCAGGACGGGCTCCGCCCTCCGGAATTTCTCCCGATAGGCGGGGATCGTGATCATGGGGGGGCGTTCGGCGTCCCCGATTTCCTCTACTTCCAGGTAATACCGGCCCGGCTCGTGGCGGATCAGCTTCATCGAGCGGTTGACTTCCTCGAGCAGCTGGATCTTGTGCCGATCCTCCAGCCGGCGGATCACCACCTGGATGATGGCGAAGGACATCTTGGACAGGGCCTCCAGGTCCTGATTTCGGTGAATCCGCTCCTGGAGATCCACCTGGGCGATGGACCACAGGCCGAAGCGCTCCAGGATGTCGATGAGCAGGCCGATCTCCACGCCGTAGCCGGTAAAGAAGGGGACCTGCTCCAGCACTTCTCGCCGGCCCGCGTATTCCCCGGAGAGGGGCTGGATCAGCCCCGAGAGCTCCGGGAAGAACAGGTTGAGGAGCGGCCGGGCCACCAGCTCGGTCACCCGTCCCCCACCCCCCGCCTGCAGCTTCTCGCCGATCCGGATGGGCCGCCGATAAAAACCCTTCACCAGGCCAATGCGAGGCGAGCGCAGGAGCGGGCCGATCAACCCGTAGATAAAGCGGGGATGGTAATTGGTGATGTCCGTGTCCGTCCAGACGATGATGTCCCCCCGCAGCAGATAGAGGCTCTTCCACAATGCCTCCCCTTTCCCACGGTAAGATCCTACTTCCGGGAGGACTTCCGAATGGATGTAAACCGGGAACCCCATCGCCCGGGCGATCTCCCGGGTGCGGTCTGCCGAGGCGCTATCGATCACCACGATCTCATCCAGAAGGGGATAGCGCTCCATCAGGGTCTCCCGGGCGATGGCGAGGATGGGACCGATGGTCGCCTCCTCGTTGAGGGTGGGCAGGCCCAGGCTGATGGTCACCCCCTGGGCCCGTTTCAGGGCCACCAGCTCCTCGAGGTCGCTGAACTCCTCCGCGTCGAAGGTGTTCTCCGCGAACCATTTATCGACAAGAACCGAGATGGGGAGCTGAGCCGGTGCCCCTCGCGGACGGGGCTGCCCGGGAAGGAAGGCTCGAGCGGCTTTCACCAGGATCAGCGGCTTCGATGCCGCCTCCGCCAGGGATCGGGCCAGAGGGCCCAGCGGCTGGGGTCCGTCGCCGCCCGGCCGGGCGGAGGCTCCCATCACGATCCCGTCGTGGTGCTGGAGCGCCTCCAGGACGGCCTGGGCGACCTCACGGTGGGCGACCATCTGGCGGGTGATGCGGGGGAACTGTCGGGCGAGCGGGCGGAACGCCGCGGCGATCCGTCGCGCCTCCGAGGCCGCGTGGAGCAGCGTCACCTGGCCATCCCATGCCTCGGCCAGGGCCAGGGCCACTTCCAGGGCCAGCTGGGTGTAGGGGCCACCCCGCACCGGCAGCAGGATCCGCTGCCAGGGGGAGCGGATGGGCCCTCGAACCAGCAGGAGATCGCAGGGGGCTTCCTGAAGCACGCGGGAGAGGGGAGCGCCCAGCACCGCTCCTTCCGGATCTCCATCCCAGGGAAGGAGCATCAGGGAAACACGGTTCGATTGCAGGAAATGCAACACCTCCTCCCAGGGCGTGTGGGAAACGCGGATGCGGGGGCGGACGCGAAGGGGGAGTTCCGGGTGAGCGGCCGCCAGGGCCATCAGGCGCTGACGAAGTGTCCGCGCGGCGGCCGCGCCGTGGCTGAGGGAAACATCCGGGGGAAGGGAAACCAGGCCTAACAGTGTGATCTCCCCGTTCCCCGCGGGAAGCAGCGCCCGGGCCAGCGGAAGCAACGTTGCGGCAGCCTCTACCTCTTCCACCGGGATCAAAATCGAGTCAAACGGCATCCCATCCTCCGCAGATATTTTGCCCCGGATCGGTGAAACCGGCGCGCGCCGATCAGCTTGCTGGAAGCTATCCCCTTCTGAAACCTATCCTGCGCGGTTGCCCCGTCTGGATTTCGAAGGGCGGCCTCCGGGGCCGCTCTCAGCGCACCGGGACGCTCGCCCATCGAGAACTGGGGCTTGTCTTTCAGAAAATCTCACCACGAGGGAAGATCCCTCGCCGGGAGCACGGAACGTCTCCCGGGCCATCGAGGGGAGCATAGGAAGGGAGAATCTCCGAAGAACGCTAAACGGTCCATCTCATCGTTTCGAACGTATCGGGAGATCACCGGATCAACCCCTGGTTTCTTTCGCTCTGCGCGGGGGAGCTCCTCTCCGTGGAAGGAAGGCGGCATGGCTATCTTAACACGAGCTTGCGGATCCGGCCAGCTCAGCTCGCCGATCTTTCTTCCCCGGGCGGTCGTCTGAGCCTCAAATTCACAGCGTAACCGGCTTCAGGATTGCGAGAACCGGATGCAATTCGTGAAGGCCGGGGTCCAGAGCGATCTCCTCAAAATCGGGATTCTCGGGGCATAACCACCAGCGGCCGTCCCGATATGTCAGCCGCTTGATCAGGAAGGCCTGATGAGCCTCCGTCTGATACCGCTCCAGAAGCACGGCCAGCACCAGCCGTCCCTCCAGCGAAACCCAGAAGGAGGGATCCCGGGCTTGCAAGCCCGGGACGCGTTGTGCCAGGATCAGGTCGCCCGACTCGATCCCGGCGTTCCGCATGCTGTCGCCCTGCACGCGGAGCACCAGCGCCTGCTCCGGGCGAATGGGAACAATGGGCTCCATGTCCTTTTCCACATAAGGATGATAGATTCGGCCACCCACCTCCAGTGCCTCGATCAGCACCTCCGCTTCGTCAAACAGACGCCCCGTCGTCTGGGGGTCCAGGAACTGCAGATCGCCGGCGCGAGGATGGGTATCCGGCAACAGGGTGAAAGAGACCAGGAAGAGCTTCGCCGGCCGGAGCGGCCACCCGGGAGCCGGGATTCCTTCCTCTTGAGGCGTGGGGACGGATGGCGTGGGCTCCAGAGTCTCGCTAACCCTCGAAGTCTCTTCCGGGGGTGTGTCGAGGGAACCGTCCAGGATCTCGCGGATGAGTTGCCTGGCCTGTCGGACCGCCTCTTGCAGGTCCGGATGGGGCCTTCCTTGAAATTTGGCCGAGCGGCCCAGGTCTTCCAGGATGCGTTCCGCGCGCCGGGCCATCTCCAGCGCCCATCCTGGATCGTGGAATCGAAGCCATCGGGCTCCGAGCAGCGCGACCAGGGCCTCAGGGAGCGCCAGCCCGTGGAAGCGAAGGGCGCGACAGCAATCCGTGAGCTGCCGCTGGGCGACGGGCGGCGAAAACCACGGTTCCTCCCGATCCAGCGCGATCAGGACCACCCGGGCCCCTATGTGGCATCGAACGATCTCCCCCGGTCGGGCGGAATCACTGGCGGGGGTGGAGAGCAACAACTGGCACAGGCGGCGAAGCTCCGCCGGATCCGATGGGGACTGACTCAGCAGGTCGTTGAGGCGTCTTAATCCCGGATGAGCCTCCTCATTCAAGGCCTGGATCAGATGGGAAAGGAGGTGGAGATCCCTGGACACTGCTTCCTCCTCCCGCAGGGGGATGTCGTGCCATGCGCTGGAGATGATAGACCAGCTCGAGCAGATCGGTTGGCGTTAGTAATCCCGCATCGGGATGCGACCAGTGCCGGATCAGTTCCCCCAGGCGCAGCAACAGCCGTTGCAGCCCCCGCTGGGGATCCTGCAGGGGCTGTTCCTGCTGGACGACGGCGGCGATGGCTTCGAGGAGCTCCCGCTGTCCCATCGCCCGGGCCAGCTCTCGCTGGCGCAATTGTTCCTGCAGTGCCTGAGACTGCAGATGCACCGCCCATCCCCGCCAGGGAACCCGCCAGTGCTCCAGCCAGGCCTCCCGGATCATCGGCTCCACCTCGGGCCATGGGGTGGGCGGGTCGAAGGCAAAATGCAGGATCTCCACATCCCAGTTGCGGGTGCGGATCCATTCTTCCAGCTCTCCTTGAACCTCCCTGCGAATCTCCTCCCAGCGTGCAGGGATCGGCGCGTCCTCCGGCCGGCGTTCGGGAATCCCCCACAATCCTGGGAGATCTTCGGGCAGAGAAGGCTCGCCAGCCACTCGTGGAGCAGGGTGTGGGGGAGCATGCCAGGGAGGAGGATAGGGGGACCACAGTTCATCGAACCAGAACCTTCCCAGGCGGCGGGCCAGCAGGGCGCGGGCCTCGTCGGCCAGCTCCCCCGCCCAATTGATGCCATAACCCTTTTCTCCGGATCCGGTATCCAGCTGATAGGCCATCCGGATCAGGCGGGCCTCGTTCTCCGGGTTATTCGGCTGCCAGCGCAATCGGCAGCTCAGATACAGGTCGGTCTGAATCGGCAGGCCATCCCGGGTCCATGCGTTTACCCGCCGTCGGCGGGATTGGGGGCGAAGATCCAGGACCAGGGCAGGGCGTTCGAAGGGGCGGAGGCGATGCCGGCCCGGACCGATGAGGCGGGCGAAGGCTCCTCCCCACTCCAGCAGGACCAGGTTGCTCTCATGCACAATGAGCGCTCCAGGCCCGCCGACCTGGACCAGAACAGAAGCCCGGGTGGCGGGCGTCAGGTCTCCATTCCGTGCTTCACCGATGGGGTGCTCCCACTCCGGCAGAAACAGCGAGCGGAGTATAAATCCGAGGGCCGGGCGCATGGGAAGCCGGTAAAGGCGCTCCACAAAAGCCGCAGCCCGCATGGCGAAAAAGGCGAACAGCATCACTTCCGTTACCAATCCCAGCAGGCATCCCAGCGCGAGATCCAACAATGATGTGGAGGCGCGCCACGCGATCAGGAACGCGGATGGCAAAGTGAAACAGAGGACGCTGATCAGGAGGAACATCAAAACCCGGACAAGCGGATGAATGATCAACTCCATAGTCTTCTCCGGATCAGGATGAGCACGGTATCTCACGGGCCCCTGGACCTCTCACCGCGCAGATACTCCCACAGCTGTTTCAATTCCTCGGGAAGCGTCAGACCGCTCTGGCGGACGGTGGCATCCAGAGTTTCCAGGAAGTGGAGGAGGATCACCTCGGGCGAGACCTCCGGGTAGGCTGTTAGCACCCCGTTGATCGCCTCCAGCATCTCCATCTGCGAAGCATAACGGGCGCGCGCGTATTCCATCAGCACTTCCGATTCCGCCAGCCCGATCCACCGGGCCAGGCGGGTCGCCCACTGGCTACGCCAGACCTCCACCCGCTGGCGTCGGGCTTCCTCCGGCACCTCGCTCAGGGTCACCCGCAGGCGATCCATCCGGATCCCCAGCGCCCTCAGATCCTGGTTAAGGGTCGTCCGGATCTCCTCGGCCAGCCGGGCCAGAGGTGCCGCGGGAGCCTCTCCGGCGTTCTCCAGCTGGGTGAAGAGGAAAAGCTGATCGAACAGGCGATTTCCGATTCGGATCGAGAGCTCCCCTCGTGCCATCTCATAGGGAAGCTCGAACCAGTGGAGCGTGCGATCTTCGTCCACACGGGCGGCTCGCAGCGCCTGGGCGATCGCACGGCTCATCGCCCTGGGAGGGAAGAAATAGGGAGAGCGTCGGAAAAGAGTCGGAGGAAGATTTTGTGGAAGAAAGGCCACCGCCGTTCGGATCTTCAGGCCCAGCGCGATTCCATCCTGCGTGCGGACTTGAAGGGTGGAGGCGTCGCCCCGGGGGAACCCCTGGGGGCGCAGATCAACGAAGGCGACGGCCTGTTCGCCAGCTTCCACCCGAACCAGCCCCGGCCCGGCGATGCGGGAGAGCGTGCCTTCCCGCTCGATGGCCATCGCACTCCGGGCATCCAGCAGCCAGAGACCCGGGCCTTCTCGTGGTTCCGAGGGATGGCGCGGCTGGCCAGCGTCCACCGCTCCCAGGGAATGTAACGTCCCAAAAAGAAAATGGGCGAATGCCCAGCGCAAAGCTTCCTGTTCACGTCCTGTCGCAGGGGCTAACAGGGGAAAGAAAAGCTGGAACAGGAGGAAGCCGTACAATGCCATCAGCACAAGCCAGAACCCGATGATCGGCCATGGCGCCCGCAGAAGCCCCCGCCATCCGAGCAGGCACAGGACGAGGGCAACCACCAGCCCAGGCCATAACCCGGCCCGCCATCTTCTCGTGGACCGCATGGCTGCAACCCCCTGGTCTCGGGGAATCCGAGACCCATCCTTGGGCGCGGTTCGTTATTATCTTCTATTGTAACGCAACTCGCTGCCGGATTGATCCTTCCCTACCGGATAAAGAACAGATTTTCGCGTCCGTGGCCCCAAAAGGCTGCAGGGAGGGGGGATGGATGCGAAGTTTAACTCCTGTAAGCATCACCCGAGCGCAGATCCCGGTGCCTGGCCTTCCGCCATCCCCAGGCTCCGATCATCGCCATCAGGCTGACGACAGCAACGGTGATCCCCACCGGCCACGTTCCCGGCCGGTATTCCCAGCGGACCCTGTGAACGCCGGCCGGGCTCGCGATGGCCTGGAACAATCCGTTGGCCCGAAAGATCCGCGCCGTCTGCCCATCAACGCTGGCTCGCCATCCCGGATCGAAGGATTCCAGAAGCACCAGCCACCCGGGTTGCTCCAGGCGTACCTCCGCCTCGCGGACCTCCGGCGTGAAGCGGATCCAGCGCACTTCCACCGCGCACGAGCCTATCATCCCGCCAGCATGGTCGGTTTCCCCCTCGATCACCACCATCCGGGATGGATCAAAGGCGGGATCGTCCAGGCGGTCCATGGCTTCCGCTTCGCTCCGGGCGAAGGCCGCGGCGCACACGCCATACAGGCGCGGCGGGCTCTTCCGGAACTCGTAGATCTTGACATCCCCGGCATAGCGGAGCGCGAAGGCTCCGCCCGGGCTCAGGACCAGCGCCTGAAACGCTCCGGTCCGTTCATCGACCAGGGCGCCGCCTTCCACACGCCAGCCACCCCGGGCGCAGGCAGCGGGATCCGGGTGCAGACGCAGGCCCGTGATCGTCCGCGGCGTTCCCCAGCGAACCGGAGTGGGCGCCTCGCCTTCCCCCATCGCCACTGGAAGCTGGAATCGCTCTCCCTCCAGGGTCTGAAGCTCCACGGTCCCCAGCCTCGTCTGGGATGGGAGCGTGGAGGCGATGCGCAGGCGCAACTCCGTGGCCTCGAAGGGGGGGAAGGGGCCGGCTTCAATCCGTTCCGGCCCACAGGCATCGGCGATGAGGCCGCGATCGTAAAATACCCCATCGATCCACTCATCGCGCAGGCGATCCATCACAATCCAGCGCACCCCCAGGAGTTGCAGCCAGCGCGGCTCGGGGAGACCGGGCACCGTCTCCCATAGCCGCCCGTCCATCAGCAGGCGGTTCGGGGGGACGAAGTGCCGGGCCAGCTCGATATAACGCCGCAACGGGAGCACCCCGCCATCGTATCCATCAACCGTCGGCAGACCATAGGCCATCGGCAGGTTGGCGACCAGGGCTTCCTTGTATTTTGTGGCGATCAGGAACTCCTCAAAGGCCTCGGGCGAAAGCCGGCCCTGGAAGATGCTCCGCCATTCCCCCAGGTCGCCCGGATCAAAGCGCAGGTCCACGACGCTCAGGATCCGCCCTGCCCACGGCCCCTCCCGGGCCAGGAGATCTCGCAGGACCACTGCCGGGAGCCGGGGATCGGACCATGCTTCGGGGGCCGTGAGGCGGTTCACGGGAAGTCCCCAGGCGGCCCCGAGGAGCTCGGCCATCCAGAGCCCCGCCCAGATTGGGCGGGGAAGGCGGCGCCCGGCGAGGAGCCATCCGATCAGGAGCATCGCGATCCAGAGCCCCCCGATCGAGGGCTTCACCGATCCAAGAGGACCGGTCATCCCGGGGGGGCGGATTGGGGCGGCGGCGAAGGCGAGGCCCATCAGGGCCAGGACCCCTACCGCCCAGAAGGCGAGCCGTCGACGCTCGAAGGATGCAAGCCCTCGATCGAATCCGGCCCCGATCCCCAGGGCGGCCCCGAAGGCCCAGAGGGCCAGCCAGCGGGCGGGGACCCGGAAGGCGCGCAGCGGGGGGAGGAGCCCGGTCAGGAGCACGTAGAGGGGGTTGTAGGCCCCCAGGGCGAAGAACAGCCCCACGCCGGCGACCGCCGCCCAGCGACCCCAGCCCGGCCGGCCGATCCCTGCTCCCAGCATGAGCAGTCCCAGGATTCCCACGTAGGCGGTGAATTCGGTGAACGCCACCGCTTCCCGGCCGGGAAGCAAAGAGCGGCCGAACAGCAGCGGCGAAAGAGAGAAAGAAAGCGCCTCATTCAGAGGAAGGCCCCCCGCGCGGATCGATGCCTGAGATAACTGGAGACTGGGGAGCCACTGGACAGCACTCAGGCCCAGCGTTAGCGCGCCGCCCAGCGCCCCGGTGCTCCAGGCCCGAACCCATCCCGCCAGACTGGATCGGGCGCCACGGGGAGGCGCGAAGAGGATCAGGAGAGCGGCCCAGGAGAGCATGACCGTCTGGGCGTGGCCGCACAGAAGCTGCATCGCCCCGGCCACGCCCAGGCCGAGCGGCTGGCCAGCCGCCCATGCCCAGGCCATCCACGGCAGCCAGGCCAGGGCCTGGAACTGGTTGATATGCTCCGCCTGGGCGAGGAAATAGCCGCCGATGGCATAGGCGACCGCGGCGGCCATAGACCCACCGGTCCGATAGCCCAGCCGACGGGCCAGTCCGAGCATGCCCCAGGCGGCCCAGAGAGCGTGGAAAAGGATGGAGATCTTCAAGGCGAGAGGAACCGGAAACCACGAGAGGGCGCGATTGGGGGGATAAAAGAAGCCGACCTGGGGATTCGCCAGGAAGGGAACCCCGGCGAAGAGATCGGGATTCCAGAATGGGATGCGTCCTTCCCGGGTGGCCCGTGCCGCAGCCTCCCAGTACGGGTAGAAGTAGAGCGCGACGTCTCCCCGCATCAGGATGCGGGAGGAAAACGCCAGGGGAAACAGGGCGAGGAGCACGAGGCCGGAGGCCAGCAGGAAAGGACCTGCCCGGATGAGCCATCGGAGCGATCGGATATTGTGAGCCGTTCTCACCCCCTACATCCCCCCGAACCATCGCTGTAACAATTCGATCCCGTAGAATCCTGCCCAGGCGGCGATCAGGTTCTTGAGGACCTTTCCGACCGCACATGGGAGGAGAAAATAAAGCAAAGGCATGCGGGTGGAGCCGGCGATGATCCCGGCGACATCGAAGAGCGGGTTCGGGACCAGGGCGAGGATGAAGATCACCCAGGGGCCGTAGCGGCGCATCCAGCGGACCAGCTGTTCATAGCGCGGCAAATTATCGGCCAGGGTCTGGCCGCTATAGCCGGCGAGATATCCGCTGAGTTCCCCGACCGCCTGGCCCAGCCCGGCCACGACCCCCACGATCCACGGGTTGAACATCCCGCCGGCCAGCGTGGTCACCGCCAGGCCGGGCAGCGGGAGGATCAGCGTGGCATTGGTCAATGCGCTGATCAGGAAGATCGCCGGGTAGCCGAAGCGCGCCCACTCCTGAAAGTGGTCCCGGTAACGCACGGTGAACCAGACGG
>JAEVEY010000017.1 GCA_016842045.1 Candidatus Thermoflexus sinensis
GGCCTTTCGCGGCGGGCAGGTGGGGGTGCACCCAGCCGATCCTTGCCCTGGGGATTTGGAGGCTGAGACGGTCTGGCAGGCCCGCCGGATCAGCGGCAGACCCTCCTTCCACCCCGTTTGTCCAACCGGGTGGGGCCTCTTGCCAAAATGCGCAGAGATTGCTATAACTAATTACGCAGGGAGCTTGGGGAGGGAGGAGACGGCTTCTCACTGCGGCGCGTTCCAGCGCTGGCCCCGCTGCATCGAAAGGATCTACCCCAAACAGGCTAAAAGGAGGAGGTCCGATGAACCGTTCACGCGCCTGGTGGTGGCTTTCGCTGGTCGCTCTGGTGGGCCTGGTGCTCTCCGCCTGTGCCCCCGCGGCCACGCCAACCCCGCAGGTGGTTGAAAAGGAGAAGGTGGTTGAGAAAGTTGTGACCCCGACCCCGACGCCGCGCAAGGTGCTGCGGCTGAACCTGGGTCCGGGCGATGTGCCCACCCTGGATCCCTCCCTGGCCACCGATACCTCCTCGATCCAGATCATCGAGCTGGCCTTCGTCGGCCTGACCCGCCAGAACGAGGAAACCGCTGCCGTTGAGCCCGGGATGGCCGAGAAATGGGAGGTCTCGCCGGACGGCAAGGTGTGGACCTTCTACATCCGCAAGGGGATCCCGTGGGTGCGCTGGAACGGCCAGGAGGTGGAGCAGGTCAAGGATGAGAAGGGCAATGTCCGCTACGTGACCGCCCACGACTTCTACTACGGCGCCATCCGCACCCTGGATCCCAAGACCGGCGGCGAGTACGCCTACGTGCCGGCCTTCTTCATTGAGGGGGCCAAGGAGTTCAACGAGGGGACCATTACGGATCCGGCCCAGGTCGGCATCAAGGTGATCGATGACTACACCATCCAGTTCATCCTGAAGGAGCCGGTGGGCTTCTTCCCCAACATCGCCGGCCTGTGGATGCTGCGGGCGGAGCCCCAGTGGCTGATCGAGGAGAAGGGTGACCGCTGGACAGAGACCGGCGCTTACCACTCCTATGGCCCCTACGTGATGAAGGAGTGGGTGCACGATAGCTACATCACTATGGTCGCCAACCCCTTCTGGCCCGACAACATTCCCAGCGTGCCGAAGCCCAAGATCGAGGAGATCACCTTCCGCATGCTGGATGAGTCCCCAGCCTTCGCGGAGTATGAGGCGGGGAACCTCGATGTGGCCGGCGTGCCGCTGGCGGAGATCGACCGGGTGAAGGCCGACCCGACGCTCTCCAAGGAGCTGGTAATCGCCCCGGTCCTGTGCACCTACTACTATGGCTTCAACGTCACCAAGCCGCCTTTCGATGACCCGCGGATGCGGCTGGCCTTCTCCCTGGCGGTCGACCGCAAGGCTATCGTGGAGAACGTGACCAAGGGCGGGCAGGAGCCGGCCCAGTGGTTCTCCCGGCCCGGTCTGCAGGCAGCGCCCACCCTCCAGACCCACCCGGACCTCGGCGTGAAGTATGACCCCGAGCGGGCCAAGCAGCTCTTCCAGGAGGTCCTCAAGGAGAAGTATGGCGGCGATGTGAAGAACCTGCCGCCCATCACCCTGTGGGTCAACCAGGTGGAGGGCCACATCAAGATCGCCGAGGCCATCCAGCAGATGTGGAAGGAGGTGCTGGGCGTGGAGGTCGGCCTCCAGACCCAGGAGTGGAAGGTCTACCTGAAGACGCTCCAGACAGACCCGCCGCAGATCTGGCGCCTGGGCTGGTGCCAGGATTACCCCCACGCCAGCAACTTCCTGAAGGACGTGTTCTACTCCACGTCCGACAACAACCACACCAAGTGGGGGAACCCGGAGTTTGATGCCTTGGTCGACCAGGCCCTGAAGGAGACCGACGAGGCCAAGGCCCGTGAGCTCTACGCCAAGGCCGAGGAGATCCTGGTGGCCAAGGACGCGGCCATCATCCCGATCTACTGGTACACCCGCGTCACGCTCACCAAGCCGTATGTCAAGCGGACCTTCTCGGTCCTGGGCGGCCTGGAGCACATCGAGAAGTGGGATATCCAGCGGTAACACGGGCGACCCGCTCTGAGGAGGGCGGCCTCTCAGCCGCCCTCCTCTTGTTTAAAATCCAGAATGGGGATATAACAGGAGAGGCCGGGCACTCATCCAACCGGCCTCTCCTTGTCTGTCCTGGCAGCATCCGATATGGCCTGAATCTCACAACAGGGAGCAAAGGGGATGATCCGCTATATCGTGCGGCGGATGTTGTGGAACCTCCTCGTCCTGTGGGTGATCACGGTCATCACCTTTGGCCTTATGCACGCTGTCCCTGGGGGGCCGTTCGACCGAGAAAAGCCCTTGCCTCCCGAGATCAAGGCGAACCTGGAAGCCAAGTATCATCTGGATAAACCGCTGGTGGTCCAGTATCTCTACTACATGCGGGACCTCCTGGTCCCTCGTTACTCGCCGACATTGCCAACTTCCCTCCAGGAAGACGCGCTGATCCGATGGAAAATCGGGCCGGGCTACTTCCTGTGGATTAATCTCGGCCCCTCCTATTCCTCGCGCAGCCGGTCGGTTAACGATATCATTCGACAGAACCTGCCCGTCTCCTTCGAGCTGGGGGTGTACGCCCTCCTGGTGGCTGTCGGCATAGGGATCCCCCTGGGCATCCTGGCCGCTCTGAACCAGAACACCTTTCTGGATTACTTCGGGATGAGCATGGCGATCTTCGGGGTTTCCGTGCCGGTGATCGTGTTGGGGCCGATCCTGGTCTCGATCTTTGGGGTATGGCTGAAGTGGCTGCCGCCGACAGGATGGGGCACGCCTCAGCATGCGATCATGCCCTCCATCGCCCTGGGGCTGGCCAGCTCCGCCCTTATTGCTCGCCTCACCCGGGCCAGCCTGCTCCAGGTGATCCGGGAGGACTACATCCGCACCGCCCGGGCCAAGGGGCTGGCCGAACGGCTGATCATCGTCCGGCACGCCCTGCGCAATTCCCTGATCCCGGTGGTCACCGTGCTGGGACCGCTCTTCGCGGCCCTGGTGACAGGGACCTTCGTGACGGAGACGATCTTCGGCATCCCGGGGCTGGGCCGCTATTTCGTCATCAGCATCACCAACCGGGACCACCCGGTGATCATGGGGACGATCCTGATCTATGCGATCTTCCTGGTGATCGCCAATCTGGTGGTGGACATCACCTACGCTTTCCTGGATCCGCGGATCCGATATACATAGTTTTGAGGTGGACAATGGCGACAGAAGCGATGCGTCGAGGCGCGGAAGCCCTAACAGTTCCAACCCGCCGGCCGGTAGGGTTCTGGGAGGATGCCTTCTATCGGCTCTCCCGCAACCGGGCGGCCATGGTGGGCGCCGCCATCGTGATCCTGCTGGTCCTGACGGCGATCTTCGCCCCTCTGATCGCGCCCTATCCGTATGACAAGCAGACGCTTACGGACCGGGATAAGGTGCCTGCCTGGATGGTGAAGATCTTCCCCTTCATGCAGCCCTACGCCCGGATCAGCGATCGCTATCTCCTGGGGGCGGATTACGTGGGGCGGGATCTCTTCAGCCGCATCATCTATGGAACCCGCGTGTCCCTGACGGTCGCCTTCGTGGGGCCGCTGATCAGCCTGATCGTGGGGACGACTTACGGCCTGATCTCCGGCTATTTCGGAGGGCGGCTGGACAACATTATGATGCGCCTGGTGGATGTCCTCTACGCCTTCCCGGGCCTGCTGTTCATCATCCTCCTGATGGTGTTCTTCCGCCAGGTGCCCCAGGAGCCCCGCTCCCTCTGGGATGCGATTCGCATCCAGATGTATAAGATCGACGCCGCCTTCGGGGGGATGCTCTTTATCTTTGTCGGCATCGGCCTGACCGCCTGGGAGAACATGGCCCGTCTGGCCCGGGGACAGGTCCTTTCGATCCGGGAGAAGGAGTTCATCGAGGCCGCCCGGGCAATCGGGGCCGGGCATCTGCGGATTATGTTCCGCCACATCCTGCCCAACATCATCGGCCCCCTGATCGTGGCCGAGACGCTGGCGATCCCCTCCTACATCACGACGGAGGCCTTCCTGAGCTTTATCGGCCTGGGCGTGAACCCACCTACTCCCAGCTGGGGGCTGATGATCTCCCAGGGCGCCCAGGCCATCCGCACCTATCCGAACCAGGCTCTGGCGCCAGCTCTGGCCCTGGCCATCACCATGTTTGCCTTCAACTTCCTGGGGGATGGCCTCCGGGACGCGCTGGATCCGCGGATGCGCGGCGCGCAATAACGCCATTCCTGCAGGGGGCGATGCCGGCGCACACCATACGCTGACATCGCCCCCTGTCTCACCCAGTTCGTCCTCATCCTTGCTCGGGAGGCCATGGATGGGACGTCTCATGAGCGAGGTCGCTATCGTCGGCGTGGGCTGGAGCGGTTTCCGCTCAATCTCCCCCGACCTCTCGTTCCGCGAGATGATGTTCGAAGCCGCGGCCATGGCATATGCAGACGCAGGGATCCATCCACGCCGCGATCTGGATGGCCTGGTCACCGCCGAGGAGGATTTCCACGAAGGCATCGCCATCAGCGATGAATACGTCCCCGATCAGATGGGAGCAGTCCTCAAATCCGTCCACACCATCGCCGGCGATGGCCTCCAGGCCCTGGCGGCAGGCGTGATGCAGATCGCCGCCGGCGCCGCGCGTATCCTGGCTGTCGAATCCCACAGCAAGGCCAGCAACATCCTGAACCTCCCCCAGATCACCGCCCTCGCCCTCGACCCGGTGTTCCAGCGCCCCCTGGACGTCCACCCGATTTTCATCGCGGGATTGGAGATGCGTCGGTATCTGGAGGCCACCCGCACTCCGATTGAGCATGTGGCCCGCGTGGTCGTCAAAAACCGGCGCAATGCGATGCGCAATCCCCGCGCCGCCTTCCCGGCGGATCTCTCTGTGGAAGATGTGTTGCGCAGCGAGCCCCTGGCGGAGCCGCTGACCCGCCTGATGACAGCGGAACCCGCGGATGGATGTGTCGTGCTGGTCCTGGCCCGGGGGGATGTGGCCCGATCCCTTACAGGGCGGCCGATCTGGATCCGGGGGATCGGGTGGGCTACGGATTCTTATGCCCTGGAGAGCCGGGATTGGGAGGGAGCGCGCTACCTGCGCCGGGCCGCCGAGCTGGCTTACCAGCAGGCCGGGATTCGATCCCCCCGCCGGGCCTTCGATTTCGTCGAGGTGGATGATACATTCGCCTACAAAGAACTCCAGCACCTGGAAGCCCTGGGCCTCTGCCGCCCTGGGGAGGCCGGGTGGTGGACGGCAGAGGGAGCTACGGAGATCGGAGGGGAATTGCCGGTGAACCCTTCCGGAGGTTGTCTGGGGGAAGGACATCTGCTGGACGCCTCCGGGCTGGCCCGGGTGCTGGAGGCCGTGCTACAGCTGCGAGGGGAAGCGGGCCCCCGACAGATCCCGAATGCCCATACCGCCCTTGTAGCCTCATGGCGGGGACTGCCAACGGCCACGGGGGCCGTGGCTATCTTGAGCCGGGAGCCATAAGGGATGAAGCGAATCGCTCCGCAAATCCTTATTCCATCCGGCCGGGTCAGAGGACAGCGGTAGACGCAGGGATGATCGCTTCATCCGGGGGACCGAGCGGTCCGACGCAGGCTTACCGGGGTGAAGCGCTTGCGGTTTGATCCCGCGCGTCCTTCCGCATCGGGAGGAGCAGGGGGAGCCCCTTACAGAAAGGGTATCCTCAGGGGAGCGGCCGGAGGTGCACATGCATCCGGAGGAACTGCGGGCGCGATTGGAGCAACTGGAAAACGAAGTGATTGTGCTCAAGCATGTGGTCCGTCTGATCCTGGCTGCCCATCGGCGTAACCTTCCTCCCTTCCCTGGCCCGCGGCTGGATCCGGAGACGGTGCGGCAGGTGCGGCGAGAGATCCAGGCCCAGTGGGATGAAGAATGGCAACAATGGATCACCCTGACCTGAGGTCCCCGTGAGAGCCTACGTTCTGGATACCCATGCTCTAATCTGGTATCTCACCCGGGATGAGCGACTGAGCCCGGCCGCCCGCCGCGCGTTTGAGGAGATCGAGCGCGGGGAAGCCAGAGGGCTGATCCCGGTTGTCGTTCTGCTGGAATTGATCCGGATTGAGGAGAAGGATCTGATCCCTCCCCTATGGGAGATCGCTCTCACCACGCTGCTCAGCGAGGGGAGATTCGAAGTTGTCCCCCTGGATCTCAGCCTGCTGGCCCTGGTCCGGGAACTTCCTGAACTGGAAGACCTGCACGATCGGGTGATCGTGGCCACCGCGCAGCGTTACGGGGCGGTGCTTGTGACCTACGATGAGACCATCCGCCAGTCGGGGCGGGTGGAGACGATCTGGTGAGGCGAAAGCTCCGGCGATGTGGTGATGGTAGCCCCGCCGCCCGCCCCAACATCCCAATCTCCAGATCCATACGGATTTGGGGATTTGAGGAACGGCGCGTAACAGTGGTTAAGGAAGAGCCAAAGAGCCGTGAGGTGCTGGGCTGGAGACCGAAGGCTTCCAGCCCAGCACCTCAAACGCCCAAAATATTGCACGATCCCAGGAGGTGACGCGCAATGGCGGGACGACGGGTGGCCATTGTAGGCGCCGGGATGACGAAATTCGTGCGCCGGGCCCTGGAGACCGGGCAGGAGCTGGCCTGGGAGGCCGCCAGCAAGGCGCTGGAATCCTGTGAAATGACCCTGGACCAGATCGATGCGGTGGTCCTGGGCTCTGCCCCGGATGCCTTCGATGGTGTCCATATGAAGGTCGAATACCTGAGCCCGGGTGCCGGAGCCTGGGGCAAGCCCACCATCCGGGGATACGTGGGCGGCGGGACCGGGGTCTTTGCCGCCATTCAGGGCTGGTATCACATCGCCAGCGGGATGTTCGATACGGTGCTGGTGGTGTGCGAAGAGAAAATGTCCTCCTGCCATCCCCATCCCCAGGCCGCCTTCAATTACATCTTTGATCACACCCTCGAACGTCCCCTGGGCCCTAACCTTCTCTGGATCTTCGCCCTGGAAATGAATGCTTACATGACCAAATATGGGCTGACCAAGCGGGATATCGCGATGGTGGCGGTGAAGAACAAACGCAACGCCGCCGACCATCCGGCGGCCCTGCTGGGGGATCCGAACATCACCGTAGAGGATATCCTCCAATCCGAAGTGCTGGCCTGGCCGGTGCAACGCCTGGATGTTTCCCCCGTGACCGATGGGGCCGTAGCCATTGTGATGGCCGCTGAGCACGTCGCCCGACGGGTCACGAATAAGCCGGTCTGGGTGGAGGGGGTGGGATGGTCCCTGGACACCCAATACTGGACCAATCGGGACCTCTCTTATCCCACATATGTGGAAGAAGCCGCCCGCAAAGCCTACGCCATGGCAGGGATCAAAGAGCCTCGCAAAGAGATCCATATCGTGGAGCCCTATGACCCCTTCGATTACAAGGAGTTGCACCATCTGGAAGGGCTGCTCCTGGCAGATCGGGGGAAGGCAGCGGAGCTGATCGCCCTGGGCATCGCAAACCGGGATGGGGACATGCCGGTCACTCCCTCCGGAGGGCTTCTCGGCGTGGGCAATCCGATCGCCGCAGCCGGGCTGATGAAGGTGGCTGAGATCTTCTGGCAGCTTCGAGGAGAGGCCGGGAAACGCCAGGTTCCTGGCCAGCCCCGACGAGGTCTGGCCCAGGCCTGGGGCGACCTGATGCAGGTGGGCACCGTGATCATCCTGGGGATTTAACGGAGGAACCGGATGGAGCGCTGGGTTTACCCGACAACCGGCCTGCGAGCGGAAGATCTGGAGCAAGGACGCGTTTGTCTCGTCCGGACACCGATGAGGGGGGAATACGCCTGGGACGCAGGGGTGGCCGTCGGGCGGTTCCTGGCGGAATTGAAGGCCGGCCGCCTGATCGGGCGTCGCTGTCGGGCCTGCGGCCGGGTGATGGTCCCGCCGCGGATGTTCTGTGAGCAGTGCTTCCGACCTACCGATGAGTGGGTGCCCCTGGCGGATACCGGGACCGTGATCACACTCTCCGTGTGCACCATCTCCTGGGACATGCGCCGCCTGGAGGTCCCGGAGGTCCCGGCTGTCATCGCCATCGATGGAGCCTCCCCGGGGATGGGGATTATGCATAAACTCGGGGAGATCGGCCGGACCCTCGAGGAGATCCTGGATCGGGTCCGGATCGGGATGCGGGTTCAGGCGGTCTGGAAGCCGGCTGGGGAACGGGAGGGCGCGATCACCGATATTCTCTACTTCCGACCTCTGGAGCAGTGAGGAGGCCCTGATGCCCCTGATCGAACGGATCCAGCATCTGAACGAGGCCCGGGCCTGGCGAGGAGCGATCCGGCTGGAGGGTGTCTATACGGCGGGGGTGGCAGGAGAACGCTGGCTGCGCGGGCTGCAAGAGGGGAAAATCTACGGAACCCGTTGCCCCCGTTGTCGATATACTTACGTTCCGGCGCGACGGTTCTGCGAGCGCTGCCTGGGTGAGCTGAGCGAGGATGCGTGGATAGAGGTCGGTCCCCAGGGGACGCTGATTTCATGGACCCGCGTGCATGTGGCTCCAGACGGGGCTCCTCTGGTTCCCCCACGGACCATCGGTCTGATTCGCCTGGACGGTGCCGATGCGGTTCTGGTGCATGAGCTGATCGGCGATGGGGAATGGGCAAGCGGCATGCGGGTGGAGGCCGTCTTTCGGCCGCCCGCCGAGCGGGTGGGCAGCATCCGGGATCTACTCGGGTTCCGCCGGCTCTGATACAGATTGTGATTATATTCACAATATGGACTTGCCGGGAATCGGGAGACCTCCTATAATAGGGGCAACCTCTTCGTTGGTAGCAGGGTGCGAAGCGAAGGGAAGGACCTGTTATCAACGCCCTCGGGGGAAATGAGCCCCCATGGGCCCTGCGATGAACGAGGGATTTCTCCGGCCGGGATCCGGGCCGGGGCTGGAAATCGGGAGTTTCCAGATTCCTGAGAGGGAGGGGTCAGCCGCCAGAGCCTGATCTCCCCTCCCCCAATGAGGAGAAGGTAGGGATGGAGCACCACCCCTCGGTTCGGAAATCCTCCCGTTCCGGGAGGATATGGGGACGCCTGCTGCGGACCCCTTCCGCCCGTGATGGGCAAGAGCTCTGGTCGATCCAGATCAGGGGCATCGCCCAGCTTCCTGAACGACTCAAAGGGTTGCAGGATCTGGTTCGGAGAGCCCAGGCGTTCAGCGTCGCGCTGTGGGCCCATTACAGTGTGCACATCGGCCTGGTGCTGGTGGTAGGATTGCTCTATCTGGCCCTCGCCCAGAGCCGGACAGCTCCAGCATGGCTTCTCCAGCCGGTTCAGCTTCCGGAGATCTCCCGAGATGAGCCAGCTTCCCCGGAAGTTTTGCAGGCGCTCCTCCGTCGCTCCGCCTACCTGGGTGGAACCCGCCGGAACGGCCCGGCATGGCTGATCCGCCAGGTGGATCTGCACACGGAGATCCCGGAGCGGCCCCGACGGGGGATCATTACCTACACGGTTCAGCCCGGCGATACCCTCTTCGGGATCGCTGAGAAGTTCAAATTGCGCCCTGAGACCATCCTCTGGGCGAACTATGAGGTTCTTCAGGATGATCCCCACCTGCTGGATATCGGCCAGGTTCTGAACATCCCACCGGTGGATGGGGTCCTGCATACCGTGAAAGAAGGGGAAACCCTGGAGGAAATCGCGAAGAAATACAATGTGACCCCGGAGGCCATCCGCAACGCCGAGTGGAACGGCCTGATGGAGGGGGGCGAGCCCCAGGTCGGCCAGGTTCTGATCGTCCCGGGTGGCTCGCGGCCCTTTGCCGGCTGGACCCCTCCGCGGCGGTCTTATGTGGTCATCGCGGGGGGCAAGCGGATGCCGGCGGGGGCCTGCCCCAGTGTGCAGGTCGCCCCACTGGGAACGGGAAGCTTCGTCTGGCCGGTGAACAGCCGCTGGCGCTCGGGCTATGATTTCACCGCTTACCATCCGGGCGTGGACTTTGCAGGGCGGCTCGGGGACCCGGTGTATGCCGCCGATGCGGGCACGGTTGTCTATGCGGGCTGGAGCACGGTCGGCTACGGCAACCTGATTGTCCTGGATCACGGGAACGGATATCAAACTTATTACGCGCATCTCAGTGCGATCTTTGTGGGTTGTGGGCAGCAGGTGGCCAAAGGAGCCACCATCGGGCTGGTGGGTTCGACCGGGCGGTCCACCGGGCCTCACCTGCACTTCGAGATCCGGGGCCCGGGCGGGTTTGTGAACCCCTGGCAGGCGCTCCCATAGCTACGGGAGACGTGAATCTCGCGAGAGGCACCGCGCGGGCTCGCGCCAGAGGGACCTGAGCCTTGTGGGGAAGCAGCGGTGGGGGCTCGGGAGAGCCAATAGGTTGCACAGGATGGGCAAGCTCCCCTTGCCTGGTCGGCAGGGTAATCCGGGGCAGGCAGCGCGGAAGCCTGCCCCGGGCTATTTCATGGGGCTTTGAGGAGGGCCCTCGTGGAGAAGGATATCGGCCCTTTCTCCGTCACAAGAGCGCAGGGAGAGATGCAATTGATCCGCGAATGGGATTATGATAGAACCCGGTGATCCCAAACGGAGCGTTTTCGATGCCCATTGAGCTCACCGGGGCGATCGTAGGGGTTGGGATTCTGGCAGCGCTGGGGGCCTACTTTCTGGGGATCGCGGCGGCATACCCGCGGTTGAGCGCCGCCCGGCGGCGGGGCCATCTGGGATGGTTCCTCCTGGGCCTGAGCCTGGCCGGGTTGGGATTCATCCCCTCTCCCCTCGTGCTGGGCCCAGCCTATCGCTTCACGGTGAATATGAGTCAGTTCGTCCTCCTGACCGGGCTGGCCGCCCCCTTGCTGTTGATGGGTTTGCCGGAACCCTTTTTTGATCCGTTGATCCGGCCCAGCCTCCTCCGCAGCTTAGGCCTCCAACTCACCCGGCCCCTTCCGGCCTATCTGGTGGCCAACCTCGTCTTTTTCGCCTGGCATACCCCCGCCCTTTTTGAACTGGCCTCCCGCAGCGTGAGCCTCTGGGCCTTCAAGCAGCTTCTCTTCCTGATCGCGGCCATGCTCGCCTGGTGGCCCGTCCTGAGCCCAACCCCCATCTGGCCTCGCCTCTCGGATCCGGGGCAGGTCCTCTATCTCTTCTTTCTGGCCATGCCCACCACGCTGTTAGGGGCGCTCTTCACTTTCCCCGACACCCGAATTTACAACCCAACGGCGCTGGGCTTCGAGGTATGCGCTCCCTCCTCGCTGGAGGATCAGCGACTGGCCGGGCTTTTCATGTGGGTGCCGGGAGCGCTGATCTACCTGGGGGCTCTCACCGTGGTGTTCTTTCGGTGGTTTGGTAGGGAAGACAGGTGAGGGGGTCGGTGTTCGCACCGATCCCCTCACCAGGATACTCGCCAAGGCCCAGAAAGTCTGGGGAGGAGCCTTGCCCGCTTCACGGCTAAGAGTCTGTGGTCCAGCGGGGGAACGATCGGGGCCGCCGGGGCTCCTCGCCCCCCTCTAAAAGACGGCGCCCCCGCTGCAGATCGGCCTCGTGTTTCAACAGAACCGTTAGGGTGCTCTCCAGCGTCTTGCGGTCCAGGTGCTGAGCGTTCAGGGCCACCAGCGCCCGCGCCCAGTCCAGCGTCTCGCTGATGCTGGGTTGTTTCTTCAGATCCAGCCGCCGCAGGCGCTGGACCAGTTCCACAGCCTGCCGGGCCAGCTGCGGCGCCAGCTCCGGAACCTTCAGGCGGACGATGGCCAGCTCCTGCTCCAGGGAAGGGTAATCGATGAACAGATAGAGACAGCGCCGCTTGAGGGCCTCGCTCAGCTCCCGGGTGTTGTTGCTGGTGAGGAACACGGTGGGGATATGCTTCGCCCGCAGCGTGCCCAGCTCCGGCACGCTGACCTGGAAATCGCTGAGAACCTCCAGGAGAAACGCCTCGAATTCCGCATCGGCCCGATCGATCTCATCGATCAGGAGGACGACCGGCTCGTCCGACAGGATGGCCCTGAGCAGCGGTCGGGGGAGCAGGAAGCGCAAGGAGAAGAAGACGTCTTCCTCCTGGGCGATGCGATCGGCGGCCTCCCGCAGGGTGGAGGCATCAGCCAGCACCGCGTTGAGCTTATCCCGCAAGAGCTGGGTGTAGAGCATCTGCTTGGCGTATTCCCACTCGTAGAGCGCCTTGGTTTCATCCAGACCCTCGTAGCACTGAAGGCGGATCAGCGGACGGCCGGTGGCCGCCGCCCATGCTTTGGCGAGCTCCGTCTTGCCCACCCCTGCAGGACCCTCGATCAGCACCGGCTTGCCCAGGCGTTCGGCGAGGAAGACCGTCGTGGCGATCTCATCGGAGGCGATATACTGCTGGGCGGCCAATCGTTGCCGAACCTCCTCGATGGAAGAGACCATAAACCCTCCTTTCCCAATCCGGGCCCCATCCAGCGGCCGGTCGGATTGCTCTCATTTTAAGAACCTGCAAGCGCCTCGTCAATTCCCAGGAGGCGCTCGCAGGGCCCGCAATCCCTCCCCTCAGAGGACCACAATTTCTCATGGCGGGTTCCCACGGAGCGAAGGTTAGTTCGAGAATTCACAAATCGACCGAAGCGTCTGAACTTTTCCTGAACTTTAAAAGGTTAAGATTCGTCACAAAGAGCGTCTAAACCCTGAGGTCCTCGTGGAACGGCAGAGGCCGCGGGCGGTTTCCTTTGTCGTGCGCATCTGGCTGGAAGAGACCCAGAGCGAAGGGCGATTGCGGGGGGAGATTGCCGACCTCCGCTCCGGGGAGACACGGCCGTTTGCGAATGAGATCCACCTGCTCCGATGCCTCTGGACCTGGATCCGGCAGGCCGGGAGCAGGCGATCGATTCCATTCATCTATGAGGAGGAACCCATGAGTGAGCTGACTGCGCGGGATGTGATCATGCGAATGCCGGAGGCCTTTCAGCCGGACAAGGCGCAGGGCGTGAACGCCACCATCCAGTATTCCCTCACGGGCGAGGGAGGCGGCGACTGGTATATCGTGATCGCGGAGGGCACCTGTTCCGTCCACGAGGGCAAGGCCGAGAAGGCCGATGTGACGCTGACCATGGATGCCCAGGACTTCGTGGACATTGCGACCGGGAAGCTGGATGCGATGAAGGCTTTTATGAGCGGCAAGCTCAAGGTCAGCGGCAATATGATGCTGGCCACGCGCCTGACTTCGTTCTTCCGAATGGGGTAAAGCAGCGGGGATCCCCCTGTGGCCTTTGCGAGCCGCAGGGGGATCCATCCACACTGGCGGCAACTTTCTGGGCGGACGCGGGGAAAGGATCTTCCGGAGGGGAGCGGTCAAGACCCATCCGTCCCACCCCACTATCCGGAGAGCTGGACGAGAAACGCTCCAGGGACGCATCCATACTCGTGCGAACGCTCCACTTGAAGTCTCCGGGAGGTGGCCATGGAGGAGCGGCGATGGCATCAGTTCTACGATTTCTGGGTGCCACGATCGCTGACCTATCCGCGTCAGCCCCTGAGCGCTCTGATGGATTTCGCGGCGAACCAGTATGGGGACCATACCGCGACGATCTTCTATGGAGCGGAGATGAGCTATCGGGATCTCCGCGCCCATTCCATCCGTCTGGCCACCGCGCTGGACGCCCTGGGGATCCGGCCTGGGGATCGCGTGGGGCTGATGCTGCCGAATTGTCCGCAGTTCCTCATCGCCTTCTATGCCATCCTCCGCCTGGGCGCGGTCGTCGTCCCGCTGAACCCCCTCTATGTGGAGCGGGAGCTCCGCTATGTGGTGGAGGATAGCGGGATGCGGGCGATGATCGCGCTGGACACGATGGCCCCGAAGGTCATGGCCGTGCGCGAGCAGGCCGGGCCGGAGCTCGTGATCTTCGCCGGCCTGCAGGATTACATGCCCGAGGCCGTGCGACCGTTCTATCTCCAGCGAGTCCAGGCCCAGGGGATGAGCACGGAGACACCCACCGGCCCGGGGCTCTATCGCTGGACCGATCTGATGGAGAAGGCGGGGGAGCGGTTCTTCCAACCGCCGGTGAATCCGATGGAGGACGTGGCGGTTCTCCCCTACACCGGGGGCACCACCGGCACGCCGAAGGGGGTGATGCTCACCCATTTCAACCTGTTCGCCAACGTGATCCAGGCCTATGTCTGGGCCCGGGAGTTCGTCCGAAGGGGGGAGGAGCGTTACCTGGTGGTGCTTCCGCTTTTCCACTCTTTCGGCATGACCTCGCTGATGAACGTGGGGATGTTCAACGGGGCGACGTTCGTCCTGCTCCCCCGGTTCGACGTGGAGGAGGCGCTGAACGCGATCCGAACCTATCAGCCCACGTTCCTGCCGGCGGTGCCAACCATGTATATCGCCCTCCTGAACCACCCGCGGGCCGCGGAGTCCGGCCTGGGCTCTATCCGTCTGTGTAACAGCGGGGCCGCCCCCCTGCCGGTGGAGGTCATCCAGCAATTCGCCCGCTTCTCCTCCGGCACCTTCATTGAGGGCTACGGCCTGACGGAGGCTTCCCCCATCACCCATATCAACCCCATTATGAATCTCAAGAAGCTGGGGAGCATCGGGCTTCCGATCCCCGACACGGACGCCCGCATCGTGGATGTGGAGACAGGGACGCGGGAGCTGGAGCCAGGCGAGGTCGGGGAGCTGATCATCAAAGGCCCCCAGGTGATGAAAGGCTACTGGAACCGGCCGGAGGAGACGGCGCAGACCCTGCGGGACGGCTGGCTCTACACCGGGGATATCGCCCGCATGGATGAGGATGGCTACTTCTACATTGTGGACCGCAAGAAGGATATGATCCTCACCGGCGGGTTCAATGTCTACCCGCGGGAGGTGGAGGAAGTCCTCTACGCCCACCCGGCGGTCCTGGAGGCCGCGGTGGTCGGCGTCCCCGATCCCTATCGTGGGGAGGCGGTGAAGGCCTACGTGGTCCTCAAGCCCGGCGCCCAGGCCACCGAGGAGGAGATCCTGGAGCATTGCCGGAAGAATTTGGCACCTTATAAGGTCCCCCGGAGCGTGGAGTTCCGGGATTCCCTTCCCAAGTCGATGATTGGAAAAGTGCTCCGCCGGATGCTACGGGAGGCCGCGCCGGCGATCGCCACGCCCGCGCTGACGGTGCCGCCCGATGTTCCGATCCGCGCGTTCTTCATCGAGTGGGTCCCCCGGCTCTTTGAGGCGGCCGTCGCGGCCACTCCCCCGGAGGGGATGGAAGGGACCACCCTGATCGTCCGCTATCGGGTGGATGGGGAAAGCTTCACGCTGCGGGTCGAGGACGGTCAGCGCCTGGCCGTGGTGGAGGGGGAGACGGGGGAGACGCCCCACATCGAGCTGATCCTCGACGCGGAGGCGCTGCGAGAGGCGATCACCGGGCGCATCTACCTGGGGGAGCCCCCTTACCTGGCCTTCCGATCCCGGCGCCGTTTTGAAGCGCTCCAGCGTCTGAAGGGAACCGTGCGTCTGGAGCTGGAGCGGCCCGATGGGACCCTGTGGCGGGCGACAGCGATCTATAACGGGGCGGCGGAGCCTTCCGGGACATTACGCATGACCTCCACGGATTACAGTTCCATGCAGCGCGGGGAACTGGATGGCCAGGTCGCCTTCGCCACCGGGAAACTGCGATGGGAGGGCGATTTCACGCTCCTCATCGGCCTGCGCACATTGCGGGAATGAAAACGGCGTCCCACGAGGCTGCCCTCACGAGATCCTGAGAAATCCAGGGTGGGGTCGCCCTCGGTGGCCCCACCCAAAAGCCCTGCGGAGGGTTAAAGAAAAGTCGGACATCCGATCTTTCAGAGATCTTCTATGCGATCCAGGCAGGGGCCAGGAGCGGGGAAACCGGTTTGGATCTTTTGCGGAGGGAAGCGCGATGATCTCGTTTGAGCCAACCGATGAGCAGCGGATGCTGATCCAGACGGTCCGTGCCTTCGCCGAAGAACACCTGCGCCGGGTCGCGCGGGAGTGCGATGAAACCGGTCAGATCCCGGAGGATGTGATCGATCGAGGGTGGTCCATCGGATTGCTCCCCAGCATGATCCCGGAGGCCTACGGCGGCTTCGGCGAGCCATCGGCCCTGACCAGCGTCCTGGCGCTGGAGGAGCTCGGCTGGGGCGATTTCACCCTCGCCCTCTATCTGCTGGCGCCTCAGGCCGTCGCCCTTCCGATCCTGCTTTACGGGACGGAGGAGCAGAAGAAAACCTACCTGCCTCGCTTCTGCGGGGAGCGTTTCGTAAAGGCCGCGGCGGCGCTGATTGAGCCCAGCTTCCTGTTCGATCCCTTCCAGCTGAAGACCACCGCCCACCGGGAGGGCGAGGAATATGTCCTGAACGGGGTCAAGATCGGCGTCCCCTTCGGGGCGGAGGCCGAGCTGCTCCTGGTCTACGCCAGCGAGGATGGGCAAACCCAGGCTTTCCTGCTGGAAAAGGGGACACCGGGGCTGGTGGTGAGGGAGCGCGATCGCTACGCCGGGATCCATGCCCTCCCGACGTATGAGATCGCCCTGGAGGGATGCCGCGTTCCGCTCTGTCAGCGGATCGGCGGGGAATCGGGGATCGCGATGGACCGGCTGTTAGAGCGCTCGCGGGTGGCGCTGGCTGCCCTGGCGGTCGGGCTGGCCCGAGGCGCCTTCGAGTATGCACGGGATTACGCCAAGCAGCGCGTCCAGTTCGGCGAGCCCATCGCCCACCGCCAGGCCATCGCCTTCATGATCGCGGAGATGGCCATCGACATCGACGCAGCCCGGCTGATGGCCTGGGAGGCGGCATGGAAGATCGACCGCGGGGAGGATGCTTCCCGGGAGGCCTATCTGTGCAAGCTCTTCGCGGACGACATGGCCCTGCGGGTGACGGATGGCGCCGTCCAGACCCTGGGCGGCCACGGCTACATCCGGGACCACCCGGTGGAGATGTGGCTGCGCAACGCCCGGGGCCTCCCCATGCTGGAAGGAATGGTGATGGTGTGAAACCGGATGAAGGTTTCGCTGAACCCCTGTCACTGGGAGGTGTTGCATGATCAGCTTCGAGATCCCGGAGGAGATTCAACAACAGCGGGAAATGGCCCGTATGATCGCCGAGCAGCTGATGCGGCCCAACGCCCGCTACTACGACGAGCATGAGCACGAGATCCCCTGGGATTTCGTGAACACGATGTGGCCCATCGTGCAACAGGACTGGATCCGGATTGTGCGGCGGGCGGAGCGGCAGCTGGCCGGGGAGCAGCCGGCCGAGAAGAAGCGCGAGGGGCCGCGTTATGACAACCTGCGCATGATCTTCCTGGTGGAGATGCTCACCTGGGGCGACGCAGGGCTATACCTCTGCATGCCAGGTCCCGGCCTGGCCGGCTACTCTATCAACGCGGTCGGTACGCCGGAGCAGAAGGTCCGCTTCCTCAAGCGCTACACCGAGGGCGGGCCGAAGTGGGGGGCGATGGCGGTGACAGAGCCCGGCGCCGGCTCGGATGTCTCGGCGATCCAGACCACGGCGAAGCGGGAGGACGGGCACTGGGTGCTCAATGGGGAAAAGATCTTCATCACAAACGGGTATCTGGCCCTTGAAGCCTCGGATGGCATTGTAGTGGTCTGGGCGACGATCGACAAAACGGCCGGGCGGGCAGGGATCAAGCCCTTCGTGGTGGAAGCAGGAACCCCCGGGGTGAGCATCACCAAGCGGGAACATAAGCTGGGTATCCGGGCCAGCGATACGGCAGCCATCCGCTTCGACAACGCCCGCATCCCTCTGGACAACATCCTGGGCAGCCCGGAGATCCTGGACACGGCGCGCACGGATGGGTTCAAAGGGGTGATGGTCACCTTCGATGCCTCCCGGCCGGTGGTCGCGGCCGGCGCCCTGGGCATCGCGCGCGCCGCGATCGAGTTCACCAAGGAGGTCCTGGAGAAGGAAGGGATCCGGATCCGCTATGGCCTCCCGCGACATCAGCTGACGGCCATCGAACGGGACGTGATGGAGATGGAGGCCATGCACAAGGCGGCATGGCTGCTCACCCTGCGGGCGGGCTGGATGCTGGACCAGGGGAAGCCCAACGCCCTGGAGGCCTCCATGGCCAAGGTCAAGGCGGGCAAGGCGGTGACCTGGATCACATACAAGGCCGTGGAGATCCTGGGGCCGCTGGGTTACTCCACCCGCTACCTGGTCGAGAAGTGGATGCGGGACGCGAAGATCAACGACCTCTATGAGGGCACGGGCCAGATCAACACCCTGATCGTCGCCCGCCGCGTCCTCGGCCTGACCAGCCGCGAACTGAAATGAGGGGCGGGCTGATCGCCCGCCCCATGGGCGCCCTGGGCTGTTTGACGCATAGCGGATGGTGTATAATGGATCATGATTACACATTCCGATAATGGTGAGGAGCGGTGATGCGTCGAGTTCAGATCGTTCTGGAGGAGGAACAATACCGCTGGTTGCGCCGCGAGGCCGAGGCGCGGGGCGGATCGATTTCCGCCCTGATCCGGGAGGCGATCGAGGCATGGCGGGCGCGGGAGGGATGGCCCTCGATTGATCAAAGCCCCTTCTGGAAGCTGGTAGGAGCCGGTCGAAGCGGCCAGCGCGGCCCGGCGATCAGTGAGCACGTGGATGACTGGCTTTACCCAATCCCCCGGCCGCGTCGAAAGGCTTCCCATAAAGGGATAGCCCGTTAATTGAAAGCCCCGGCGCAGAAGGAGAGACCATGCCCCGACCCCGCCTGATCGTGGACACCAGCGCCCTCTTCGCCCTTGTGGCTAAGGATGATCCGAATCATCCCCTTGCGAAGGAGACGTTGCTCGGTTTTCGGAATGCGGAATATATCCTTCTGGATCTCGTCTGGGTGGAGGCGGTTACCCTAATCAAACGAGCGCTGGGCTCGAAGCTGGCCATTGAGGTGGGAAAGGGACTACTCTCCGGGCCTCCCTTTGTGTTCTATTCGGTGAAAGGGGAGGATTTCGACGGGGCCTGGGAATTGTTCCAGCGATTTTCGGATCAGGCCTGGAGCTTCGTGGATTGCGCGATCCTGCATGTAGCCCGGCAGCTGGGGGTTCGGGAGGTCTTCGCTTTCGATCATCATTTCGATCAAATGAGCGACCTGGGGATCCGACGAGTTCCTGAAGCATGGGGGCGACAGCGGCGATGAACATCGATCTGCGGGATCAGGTGGCGATCGTGACAGGTGCCTCGCGAGGCATCGGGCGGGCCATTGCCCGAGCCCTGGCCGAGGCCGGCGCCCGGGTGGTCCTCTCCAGCCGGAAGGCGGAGAACCTCGTGCCGGTCCTGGAGGAGATCCGCGCGGCAGGCGGGGAGGCCCTGGCGGTCCCGGCGCATACGGGGCGCATGCCGGAGGTGGAGCATCTGGTCGAGGAAACCATGCGGGCCTTCGGCCGCATCAACATCGTCGTCAACAACGCGGCCACCAATCCCCACTTCGGCCCCACCCTGGAGGCCGATGAGGGCCAGTGGCAGAAGATCCTGGAGGTGAACCTGCTGGGCTACTGGCGGGTGGCGAAGGCCGTCGCCCCGGTGATGCGGGCCCAGAAGCAGGGCAAGATCCTCAACATCGCCTCAGTGGCGGGACTGCGCCCTGCCCCCGGGATGGGCCTCTATGGCGTCTCCAAGGCCGGGGTGATTATGCTCACCCAGCTGCTGGCTCTGGAACTGGCCCCGGACAACATCCAGGTGAACGCCATTGCTCCCGGGGTGATCCGCACCCGCTTCAGCGAGCTGCTGTGGAGCACACCGGAGATCGCCTCGCGGATTTTGCAGGCCACCCCCCAGGGGCGGTTCGGGGAACCGGAGGACATCGCCCGCCTGGCCCTCTTCCTGGTCTCACCGGCAGCGGATTTCATCACGGGTGCGGTGTTCGTGGTGGACGGCGGGCTTTCCCTGACCGGCGGGCTGGCCTGAGCAGAAGGACGTTCAGGGAGTGAGGGAAACACGCTTCGGCATGCTTTCCATGTCCCAAAAACTTCTTCCGTCATTAGCCAACGTCATATCCAGATTCTCGATGAATTTCGACGGTTCCGTCACCTTGTCCGAAACATTTACACCTTCCATCTTGATCCGCAGAAAATGGCGCCTTTAGTTCGAAAATTGGACTTTGGGACAAACGGGCCGTCTGATTTCTCGTTCAGGCCCTTCCCTTGCGCGAGGCAAGCCCTTCCCCCCTTCCCCCTTCCCCGCGGCCCAAAGGGCCGCGGAGAAGGGGGAAGTTGAAGGATTTGGGGGCGGGTGGGGCCGCCTTCGGCGGCCCCACCCGCCCCCAATCCCCCATCCTGAGGAAAGGGAGGAGTTTGTCCAAAGTCCAGTCTATTTTGGGATTCCGGTTTTCGCGCCGGGCAATGCGCTGAAGGCGCACCGTCCCAGGGGGTGGTGAAGAAGGCCTGGACCG
>JAEVEY010000139.1:0-9613 GCA_016842045.1 Candidatus Thermoflexus sinensis
GCTAAAGTAACAATCTGGAAGCCAATCGAATGCTCCAGAAACTCACAAACCCACCGCGAGTGATTGAGGCTCGCTCCAGCATCCAGCCGTTTCTTTGGCAACGTGAGACGTCATAAAAGTTTCAGACATAGAAGGCGCCCGACGCCATCCGCAGAAAAGAAGCGGCCCGCCCCGCCCCTCGACGCCTTACGCCTTCCAGAGAATCACCCCCAGCACAGTGGCATGGACCCGTTCCAGGGCCTCACGGGCCTGGAGCAAATGGGCCCGATGGGTGCGGCGGACACGAGCAACGAGGAGCACTCCATCGCTATGCTCCGCCAGCGCCAGGGTCCAGCTCGCGGTTTGCGCCGGGGGGGCATAAATCAGGATCCGCTCCGCCCGTCGCCGGAGAGCCTGAAGGAGTTCCCCCACCTTTCGAGAGCTAAGAGGCCATCGATCCGGGCCCGGCGCGCCGGCGGGCAACAACCCCAGCCCGGGGATCCCGGTCTCCGTTAGGGCCGTATCGATAGGCCCCCCCATCCCAGACAGCAGCGCGCGGAGCCCGGGGGAAGGGGGAACCCCCAGCGCTTCATGAAGCCGGGGCCGCTCCAGATCCGCATCCACCAGGAGGGTTCGGCGGCCCGCCTCCGCAAAGGCGAGGCCCAGATCCAGCGCGACCTCTGCCGCAGCCTCCCTGGGGGACGCCGGCGTCAGGAGCAAGACCTGAAGCGGATGCTCCAGACGGAGCGCCTCCAGATTGGCTCGCAGGATCCGACAGGCTTCCGCTATGATCGGCCAGGGTCGCTGTTCCATACCGGCCTGAGTCATGAGGGGTTCACGAAAGAGCTTCCGGGATCTCTTCCCGTCGCCGGGCGCCGGGAGGAGCTTCCATCCATCGGCGGAGATTCTCCAGGCCCTCCTCAAAGAACAGCACGATCAGCCCAATGAGCAGCCCCCCCAGGCCGCCCAGGGCGACGTTCAAGCGGGTCTGAGGACGGAACCGGTTGTATGTGGGCTCATCCACCAGCAGGGCATCGATTCGATCCTCGCGCCGGAGTTTCTCATTCTCCTTCTGCCGCCATTCCACGAACTGCTGCGCCCACCGCTTGGCGATCTGCCGGGCCAGCTCCCCATCCGGAGCGCGCACTTCCAGACGGATCACCATGCTGCGCTCGTCCAGGGAAAGCGACATGTTCCGGCGCAACTGCTCAGGGGCCATCGCCAGGCCCAGCTCCTGGATCACCCGACGTGCGGAGGGCTGCGCGGGATCGTCGCCTCCGTAGACGCTGGAGAGGATCTGGAGATAGCTGTTCAGGAGGGTTTTGGCGGCCTGGCTCTGGCCGAAATCCGGACGCGCCGGCTGCACCGCGATCGTCGCCACCGCCCGATACATCGGCGTCTGCAGCCGGCTATAAACGAAGGCAAGGCCCGCTGCGGCCAGCGGGAAGATGACCAGCGCCCATCCTCGCCGCCGTAGAAGCCGGAGGTAATACTGGAGAAGCAGCCATTGTTCCGTCGCCCGGGCCGCCCCCAACTCCAACCAGCCCATCAGCAGGGCCAGCGCCCCTCCCAGCACCAGCCCCATCAGCGCCCCCGCCGCCACATTGAACGTCGTCTGCGGGCGGAATCGGCTGGCGACCGGTTGATCGACCAGGAGCGCATCGATCTGATCCTCCTGGCGCAACGTCTGGTTCTCCGTCCGACGCCACTCGATGAACAATTCCGCCCATGTTCGGGCGATCCGCTGGGCCACCTCGGGGTCGTAAGATCGGATCTCCAGCTCAATCAGGAGACTGCGCTCATCGGCGGAGAAGATCGCGCTCCGTCGCAGCTGCTCCGGCGTCATATCCAGCTGCAGGGCCTGGATCACCCGGCTGGCCGAGGGCTGGTGGAGATCCCCGCCCCCATAGGCGCTGGACATGATCTGCACGTAACTGCTTAAGAGGGTTTTGGCGGCCTGGCTCTGGCCGAAATCCGGACGCGCCGGCTGCACCGCGATCGTCGCCACCGCCCGATACACCGGCGTCTGCAGCCGGCTATACACAAAGGCGCTCAGGGCAGTCACAATGGACAGAACCGGGATCAGCCATCCCCATCGCCGCAGAATCTGTGTGAGATCCCAGAGGCTCATGGAGCTCCTCGCCGCTTTCTATTCGACGGGTTTGCCTAATACGCCCCATCCCTCTCTCCACAGCCCTTCGGGCTGTGGAGAGAGGGAATCGAGCGTCCTCATGTTCGCCGGCTTCGGGGAATCTCTCCCAGCACCCGGAAGCCGAGGCGCTCGACATCCGTTCGGTCCCAGATCCGGGGATCCAGAAAGTGGGCCAGAAAGGCCAGGGTCAACCCGCCCACAAGGCCCAGGACGACCCGGAAGGGCCGTTCCAGTCGGGATCGAAGGGAGGGCGCCGTAGGGAAAGCCGCCGGCACATCCAGCGGCGTCAGTGCCGCCATCCCTTCCCCCGCCTGGGGCCAGACCTGACCGACCTCCCGACGCGCCACCTCCACCGCCGCCCGGGCAATGGCCTCCGTCGTCCCGGGATCCGAAGCGGTGACATAGAGGACTACCAGGGACCGCTGATGATCGGAAGCCAGGGCCCCCTGGATGGCGGGAGGGGGAAGCGCGAGGCCCTCCGCCTGCAACCGCGCCGCCACCCGTTCGGCGAAGTCCCGGCTTCGAACCCAGGCGGAAACGGCCGCGGCCAGGTATTCGCTGGATAGCCAGCGGTAATAGCCTTCGTAATCGTAGTCCCCGCGGCCCTCCGGCCGGATCCCCACCGCCAGGCGGATGGAGGTCTGATAGAGAGACGCTGGCGGGCGATCTATCCCGGCCGCAAGGAGCCCCAGCGCGGTTGGGATCAGGGCCAACCATCCCCATCGTTTCAGCACTCGGAACAGTTCCTCGAAAGTCATAAGAGGGAGTCCGCTCTTTCCCTGGAATTTGTCGCACAATCCGGTAACGGATCACCCGACCCTCTCGTATCCCCCTCCTCACGACCGGAAGGGCCATAGAGGGAGATGATACCTTATCCGGGGCGCTGCCTTCCATATGATTATGGAGACGAGGCTCCCCAGCGATCCAGCAGCGTTCGCTCCACATCCTGGCCCTGACGGGCGGCTTCCCACGCCAGCTCAGCAATCTTCTTTATTTTTTCCTGGAACACCCGTTTGTCAAACTGCTCCGCATGGCGCCGGATCGCCCGGGGATCGAAGCGCAGGGCCTCGAAGCGGCGCACCGCCTCCGCCAGGCTCTCCGGCGTGGGCGCGCTGAAGAACACACCCGTCACGCCCTCCACTACCGTATCCAGGGCCCCGCCGGCTGCGAAGGCGATCACCGGCCGCCCGGCGGCCATCGCCTCCACCGGCGCAATCCCGAAATCCTCCACCCCGGGGAACACAAAGGCCCGGCAACGGGCGTAAAGATCCGCCAGCTGCTCCGCCGGAACCCGCCCCAGGAACGTAATGGTCGGCCCGGCCATCCGCTGCAGGCGCCGGCGGTCTCTGCCGTCCCCTACGATCACCAGGGGCAGCCTCAGCCGGTTGAACGCCTCAATAGCCAGGTCGATCCGCTTATACGGGATCAGGCGGGAGACGATCAAAAAGTAGTCCTCGGTACGAGCGGCGGGCTGGAAGCGCTGCACATCCACCGGTGGGTGCAGAAGGATAGATGGGCGTCGATAGAACTTCCGGATGCGGCGGGCCACCTCCCGCGAGATCGCGATGAAGGCGTCCACCCGATCCGCCGCCATCCGATCCCAGATCCGCAGGAGGGCGATCAGCGGCCGCAGCAGGCGGCGCAGCGGACCCGGCAGGCCCTCGCGGGCAATGTATTCCTCGTAAGCCCAGACATAGCGGGTCGGCGTCAGGCAGTAGCAGAGGTGAACCGTGGAAGGTCCCGTGACCACGCCGTGGCAGAATCCGCTCTTGTTCGAAATCACCACGTCATACCCGGAGAGGTTCAGCCCATCAAATGCCAGGGGGTAGAGGGGAAGGTAAAGCTGGTGCTGCCGGTGGATGAGCGGCAGGGCATCCAGCCAGGTGGTGCGGATCTCCCAGCCCCGATAATGGGCGGGCATTCGATCCCGGGCGTAGATGCTGGTGTAAATGGGAGCGCCGGGGAAGGCCTCCACCAGGGCCTCCAGCACCGCCTCGGCACCCCCTATCTGATTGAGCCAGTCGTGGACCAGGGCAACACGCATGGGTTCCCTGCTTGATCTGCGCGAGATCTTTTCGGTAGGAGTTACGCAGTTCGGGGCTCGCGAGAAGAGGTAGAATGGCCCCACCCCAATATATTTTTGGGGGAGTCGCGCGCCTTCGGCACGCGACTCCCCCAAAACCCCCAGGAGAAAACCAACTGCGTAACTCCTATTTTCGGTTAAAGCAGCGAAGGCGAGCGAACCGGGGCGAAGGACCGGCGGTGGATCGGGCTGGGGCCGTGGGCCCGCAGGGCCTGGCGGTGAGCCGGCGTGCCGTAGCCCTTATGCCTCGCGAAGCCATATCCCGGGTAGATCGAATCCATCTCCGCCATCCATCGATCCCGCGTGACCTTGGCCACAATGGAGGCCGCCGCGACCGACAGACAGCGGGCATCCGCTCGAACCAGAACTCGCTGGGGCAGCAGGACCGGCAGGGCCAGGGCGTCCACAATCAGCGCCTCCGGGGGAACCGACAGCGCTTCCAGGGCCCGCAGCATCGCCAGGCGGGTTGCCGGGACAATGCCGAGGGCGTCGATTTCCTCCGGGCCCGCCATCCCGATCCCCACTGCCCGGGCGATCCGAAGGATCTCCGGGAAGAGGGCCTCGCGCTGCTCGGGGGTTAAGGTTTTGGAATCCCGCACCCCCATCAGCTGCCGGCGCAGGCTCTTCGGGTCTGGCGGAAGGATCACCGCGGCGGCCACCACCGGACCGGCCCACGCGCCGCGTCCCGCCTCATCCAGGCCCGCCACATTCTGGCAGCCCTGACGCCAGAAGGCCATCTCTTCAGCGAGCGTCGGCCGGGGAAGGCGAAGCCGACTCCGACCGGGCATAGCGCCCCTTCCATGCATTCCAGCGGATCAGCAGCAGTTCGCGGAACATGTTCAGGCTGTCCCGGAAAAGCCGGACGCGGCTTTCCGGGTTGAAATACCAGGTCACCGGAACCTCTACGATCCGGTAGCCGCGCAGGCGGGCAATAAACAGCACCTCCACATCGAAGCTCATGCCGTCCAGCCGCTGCGTCCGGAAGAGGTCCTCCGCTGCCTCGGCGCGGAACATCTTGAAGCCGCACTGGGTGTCCTGAAAGCCCGGGACCGCCAGGAGGCGGACGATCGTGTTGAAGACCCTGCCGATCAGGTGGCGGTAGAGAGGCTCCCCGATCCGCCGCGCCCCCGGCGCCTCCCGACTGCCGATGGCCACATCGAAGTGATCCAGCTGCGGCGGGAGGAACTTCACCACTTCCTCAATAGGGGTGGAAAGGTCCGCATCGCAGATATAGCGGTAGCGGCCGCGGGCGGCCAGCATCCCCTGGCGGACCGCCCGTCCCTTCCCCCGCCGGGGATCACGGATGAGGCGGACATAGGGATGATCTCGAGCAAAGGCCTCCACGATCTCCGCCGTTCGATCCGTGCTGCCGTTCTCAACCACGATCACCTCAGCGGACTGACCCCAGGACTGCAGGAAGCTGTCGATCGCTTCCAGAGCCCGAGGCAGCCGGCGCTCCTCGTTGTGAGCGGGGATAATGATGGAAAGCAGCGGCTCGTCCATCGCCTCCCTCAAGGTCCCAGGGTTTCCTCCGGTGGGCAAGGAAGCAGCATAGCATAAAGGACGCCTCCGGGACAAGCCGGCTTCCCTCCGCATCCAGAGCCGTCCAGTTCCAGTTTATGGGCTGAGCTCCGATCTTTCTTTCTCCCCGCAGCTCTCCGCGTTGTGGGAAAGCGGATGCTGAACTGTGCAATTCGCTCTGGACCAGGCGGGCGGCGGGACCTGCCGTTTCGGCGCATTACTGAGACGGGGCAAGCCTCTCCTCCCCTGACAGCCCTCCGGATCCCTGGGCGAGAAAATTAGGACTTACGCAGTTCGTTTCCCATGGGGGCAAGGATTTTTCTCCCCCCCTCCCCACGGCCCAAAGGGCCGTGGGGAGGGGGGGAGAAAGGGGGGTGGGGCCATTCCGTCCCACCTTTAGAGCTTTCAACTGCGTAACTCCTCAAAATGTCTGGCGGGCCTCCGCCGATAGCGGCACGCGCCACTCTTTCACCCCTTTCCACACCAGCACCCGGCCGGAGCGAGCGTTGACTCCCACATCCCCAGGTGTCAGCGCCTCCCCAGAAGAGAAGATAACCAGCGTGTTCCCATTATTGATGGATCCCTCCGGGGCGAAATCGATGATCATGAGCCACGGAACAGCGAGGCCTTATACCCATGAGGCCACCCATTGCAGGATTTCCTCCGCAAGACGGGCGCGCGCCGGCGGGTCCAGGATCACGGTATCCGTGACCAGCGGGCGGATCCCCATGGCCTCCACGGCAGGGGCCAGCGCGGCATCGACCCGATCCAGCACGAAGCCGTCCAGGAAGTCCCGGTAGCGCCGCGCGACGCTGAGAGCGGAGGGCACTTCCCCCAGCTCCGCCATCATCTTGGCCGCCGGGCCCTTCAGGGCATATCCTCCCAGGATCGGCGAGACTGCCACCACCCTTCGCCGCTCCAGGAGCTCTAACACCCCGGGCAACGCCAGGATCGGGCCGATACTCACATAAGGATTGGAGGGGGCGATCACCACCAGATCGGCAGCCTCCAGGGCCGCCCGGGCTTCCGGGGACAGCTGTGCTCGTTCCATCCCTTCCCAGATGAAACCCCGCACCCGCGGCGCGCACCCTCGTCGGACGAAATATTCCTGAAAAGGGAGCCGCCCTTCCTCCGTGTCCACGATCGTCCGCACCGGATCATCGCTCATGGGCCAGATGGCCACCGGCACCCCCAGCGCGCGACGGAGGCGGTCGGTGATCTCGCTCAACCGCATGCCCTGACGCCAGAGGAACGTCCGATACACGTGGGTGGCCAGATCTCCATCCCCGATCCAGAACCAGGTCTCCCCGCCGTATCGGCCGAGCATCTCCAGGGCCCTCCACGTGTCTCCCACAATCCCCCATCCGGTCTGCGGGTTCGCAATCCCGGCCAGGGTATACATCACCGTGTCGAGATCCGGGCACACCAGGAGCCCATGCCACTCAAAATCATCGCCCGTGTTCACGATCACGGCGAGGTCCTCTGGCGGCATCACCCGGGCGAATCCATCCGCCATCCGGGCGCCTCCCACGCCACCCGCTAAAACCGATACCTGCATGGCATGCCCCTCCTGTTCGTGTTTTGCCTGCTGCGAAGGATAGCCCTTGCCGAAGAAATTCGGGCCTCGCGGGGGTTTTCGACGAGGGAGTCATCCACCCGCCCTGCTGATTCGGACCATCCCAATTCCTCAGCCATAATTAGACAGGGCATTCGCGATTTGGCAAGATGCGTTCGGACGGCTATGATGGGAAGGCAAACAGGCACGATATCCCGGATCCATCCTGTGGGGCGCAGCGGCGCTGCGCCCCTACACGACGCGCGATCTCCTCATTGTGGGGGCGAGGCATGTCTCGCCCCCACTCAACACCCATCCCATCGCTGGTTGCGCGCACATCGACCGCGCGCGTGCACGAGGGCCCTATGTCCCTGATTGATGAGATCAAAGCCCGACTGGACATCGTGGAGATCATCGGGGAAAGCGTCCCGCTGCGTCGTTCGGGGAAGAACTACATCGGGTTCTGCCCCTTCCATCATAACGTGCGCACGCCGGCCTTCGTGGTGTTCCCCGACACCCAGACCTGGCGGTGTTTCGGCGCCTGCAACACCGGCGGGGACATCTTCCAGTTCGTGATGCGGCGGGACGGGTTGACCTTCGCGGAGGCCCTGCGGGCCCTGGCCCAGCGGGCGGGCATCCCGCTGGAGCCGAAGACGCCGGAAGCCGAAGCCCGCGAACGGGAGCGCGCGCGCCTCCGCGAGGTCCTGGAGGCCGCCGCTCTCTTCTATCAGCACCAGCTCCGCCAGACGCCGGAGGCTGAGCCCGCGCGGGCCTATCTGGCCGCCCGGGGGATCACCCCCGAAACCATCGAACGCTTCGGCCTGGGTTACAGCCCCAGCGCCTGGCACGCCCTGATCGATTACATGCTCCGCCGGGGCTTCTCGATGGAAGAACTCCAGGCTGCCGGCCTGGTGGTGATCCGGGAGGACGGCACGGCCTTCGATCGATTCCGGGGCCGCCTGATGATCCCCATCCGGGATCCCCAGGGCCACGTGATCGGCTTCGGGGCCCGGGCCCTGGGGGGCGAGGAGCCCAAGTATCTCAACTCTCCCCAGACGCTCCTCTTCGATAAAAGCGCGGTGCTCTTCGCCCTGGACCTGGCCCGGGCGGAGATCCGGCGGACCGGCATCGCGGTGATCGTGGAGGGATATTTCGATGCCATCATGGCCCACCAGGCAGGCTTCGCCAACGTGGTGGCGGCCCTGGGGACCAGCCTCAGCGAGGCGCAGCTGCGCCTGCTCAGCCGCGGCCTGAAGCGCCTGGTGCTGGCCCTGGATGCCGACCCGGCCGGGATGCACGCCGTGCTGCGGGGGCTGGCCTCCGCCCGCGAAGCGTTCCCCGAGACCACCCTGGAGCTCGGCCCTCGTGGATTGATCCACCTGAGCGGCCAGTTAGGGGTGGACCTGCGGGTATTGACCCTGCCGGAAGGCGTGGATCCCGATGAGCTGATCCGCCGCGACCCTCCGGCGTGGGCCCGGGCGGTGGAGGGCGCGCGCCCGGTCATCGCCTTCCTGCTGGATTACCTGGCCGCCCAGCATCGTCTGGAGGATCCGAAAGGGAAAGCCGCCTTCGTGCGGGAGATCGTCCCGATTCTTGCCGCCATCCCGGATCCGGTGGAGCGGGATGTCTACATCCAGCACGCGGCCCGCATGGCCCGGCTGAACGAACGGGTTTTGCTGGAACAGGTCACCAGTTATCGCATGAGCGGACAGGAACGGCGAGCCCGGAAAGGGCCAGCGGCCCTCCTTTCTCCCTCCAGCGAGAAACCCGGGAAAGGTCCCGAGGCTTTCGGAAGCGGAACCGAAGCGGAGGCCACTCTGTTGGTGATGCTGGGCCTGGGACCGGACCTCCTGCCCTACCTGAACGTCCGTTTCGCCGAGCTGGGGCTGGAGCCGCTTTCCGAAGAGGATTTCCTCGATTCCACCCATCGGGCCCTCTTCCGGAACCTGACAGAGTTCGGGTCGGTGGAAGATTGGCCGGAGGAAGAGATGGAACCCCAGCGCGCCGGGCCGCTGCTGCGAACGCTATGGATGGAACTGCTCCAGCGCCGCGGGCCGCTGCTGCGAGGGTTCGATCCGGAAGACGAGCGATGGGCTGAGGAAGCGTTGCGCCTGGCGTTGTGGCTCCGCGAACAGCGCTTGAAGGAGATCCTGGAAGATCTCCAGGCGCTGGCGGAGTCCGTGCCGGATTGGCCTCAGGACGAATTCATGGCAAAATGGCAGGCGCTGGCGGAAGAACTCAATCAGGCGCAGCGCTTCCGGTATCGGCGGTGGATGATGGACGATCCGCTCTCCACAACAGCCCGCCGTTAAACACCATCCCC
>JAEVEY010000139.1:9692-20049 GCA_016842045.1 Candidatus Thermoflexus sinensis
ACCGGATCCGTTCGGGAAAGGAGTGTCCGCGGATGTCGCAACAACCCTGGGAGAACGACGAAGAGAAGCGGGACCTCGAAGAGGAGTGGCTGGAGGAAGAGGAGGGGCTCCCGGAGGAGGAAGAGGAGGAGATGGCCGAGGAGCCCTTCCCCGAGGAACCCGAGGAAACCGAACTGGAAGAGATTGAGAGCGAGGGGATCGAGGAGGAGATCGAGGCCCTGGAGGAATGGTGGGGTCCGGAGGTGGCGGAGGACCCGGTGCGGATGTATTTGCGGGAGATCAGCCGGGTCTCGCTGTTAGAGCCCACCCAGGAGCTGGATCTGGCCATCCGCCTTCAGGCCCCCCGGCGGCTGGATGAGATCCGCGCGGGCCTGCGCAAGCCCTCCCAGGCCGACCTGGCCCTCGCCGTTTATCGGGATCTGGTGGCCGCATGGGAACAGGCAGCGGAGGTGGCTACCCGGGTCCGCCGTCCGCTGCCCCGCCTGACGGATCTGATCACCGACGTGAGCCAGCCGGTCCTCGAGGCCCGAGCGCGCTCCCTCGAACCCTATCTGGAGCGCCAGCGGGGCGGCCGCCGGCTGGCCGATCTGCTACAGCGGCTGGTCTGCATCTACACCGACCTGCTGCTGCTTCCGCCCGAGGTGCTCTCCTATCTGGCGGAGCAGGTGGACTCCGGCTCGGCATCGGCGATGCGGTGGCCCAGCGATCGGGCCCTTCGCGCCCATCTCCCCTCCGAAGAACGGCTGAGCCGGTGGTGGCGACACGTGCGGGATCAGGCGGCGGAAGCCCGCTCCTGGTTGATCCGATCCAACCTGCGTCTGGTGGTCAGCGTGGCCAAGAAATACATCGGCCGCGGCGTCTCCTTCCTGGACCTGATCCAGGAGGGGAACCTGGGGCTGCTGCGGGCGGTGGAGAAGTTCGATCCCGGGCGGGGCTTCAAGTTCTCCACCTATGCCACCTGGTGGATCCGCCAGGCCATCACCCGCGCGATCGCCGACCAGGCCCGCACCATCCGCATCCCGGTGCATCTGGCCGAGTTCCTGAGCCGCCTGATGCGCGCGCAGCAGAAACTCCAGCAGACCCTGGGCCGGGATCCCACCCCGGAGGAGCTGGCCCTGGAGCTGAACCTGCTCTCCCCTCAGGAGGTCCTGGAGATCCAGGCCGCCTGGAACGCCAACCAGCCCCTGCCTCCCCATCTCGCCCGTCGCCTCCGGGAGGCCACCCGGAAGGTGGAACGGGCCCTGCGCTGGGCCGCGGAGCCGATGTCCCTGGAGACGCCGGTGGGGGAGGAGGAGGACAGCGAGCTGGCGGATTTCATTGAGGATCAGGGGACGCGCAGCCCGCTGGAGGAGGCCCACCTGACCATGCTCCGGGAGCAGCTCCGGGAGATCCTGGACACTCTTCCCGAGCGGGAGCGGCAGGTGCTCGAGGTCCGCTTCGGGTTGAAGGACGGCCAGTGGCGGACCCTGGATGAGGTGGGGCAGATGTTCGGTCTGACCCGGGAGCGGATCCGCCAGATCGAAAGCAAGGCGCTGCGCAAACTACGCCACCCGCACTACAGCCGGCGGTTGAAGGATTACCTGAGTTGATGGTGCAGCTCTCCCCCACAAAGCGCCCTAAAGACGGATAATGCGATCCGCAACCATCAGGATGAAGAGCATCAACAGATAGGCGTTGGAGGCGTGATACATCCGGCGGGCGATGGCCTTCTCCGGCGTCCGCCAGAGACGAAAACCGAGAAACAGCAGCCAGGCGTCCAGCGCCACCGCCCCAGCCAGATAGATCCAGCCCATCGCCCCCAGGACGAAGGGGATCAGCGTGAGCAGCGTGAGGAGGATCGTATAGAGAAAGGCCCGGAACGCCGCCGGGCCCGCTCCGGTCACCACCGGCAGCATCGGGACGCCCGCTTCCCGATAGTCCCGCTCCGTCAGGATCGCGAAGGCCCAGGTGTGCGGGGGCGTCCAGAGGAAGATCAGGGCGAACAGGAACAGCGCCATCGGATCGACCCGCCCGGTCACCGCCGCCCAGCCTACCAGCGGGGCGAACCCTCCCGCCGCTCCCCCGATCACAATATTCTGCGGCGTCCACCGCTTCAACCCCATTGTGTAGATCCCCACATACCAGATCCACCCCGCCAGCGCCAGCAACGCCGCCGTCGTGTTCACAAAGGCCCACAGGAGTAAAAAGCCGAGGGCGGAAAAGAGGATCGCGACCCCCGCGGCTTCCCCTCGCCCCAGCCGGCCGGCCGGGATCGGACGGCGGGCTGTGCGATGCATCCGCCGGTCCAGTTCCGCATCCCAGACGTTGTTCATGGCGTTGGCCCCACCGGAGATCAGAAAGCCGCCCAGCAGGGTGTAAATGAACGTGAGGATGGGCGGCAGGCCGCCCTGGGCGATCATCATCGCCCCCGCCGTGGTGACCAGGAGCAGGGCCACGATCCCCGGTTTCGTCAGGGTAAAATACGGCTCCCACAGGTTCCGCAGGCGGACCGTTTCTTCAGGAATTCCCTCCACCCACTGCGCTTCGCCCAGGGCCCACGCCCAGGCAATCCCCACGGCCGCCCAGATCGCCGTGGCCAGCCCCAGGTGCAGGGCGTTCAAAGAGGCCGGGAACCCCATCCACAGATTGATGGCCCCCAGGCCGATCTGGATCAGGTAAAGCCCAAAGGCGGCCAGAACCCAGTAGAAGATCCCACGGGATACCCCGCGCCAGGTCGCCAGCCGCGCCGTGAGCCAGGCCAGGGCAAGGCCCACGCCGAGGGCGACCAGCCGATGCAGCATGTGCACGCGGCCCAGCAGATCGCCCGGCCAGACGACCCACCCTTCGCAGAAGGGCCAGCTCGAGCACGCCCACGAAGCCCCGCTCCCCGTCACCGTCGCCCCCACCAGGGTGAGCGCGAACAGCCCGATGCCCGTCATGCCGATCCAGCGCATCGCGCGGGCGGCTGGCTGAACCGAAGCAAGCTCCCGATGAGGAGCATGCGCAGACCACGGTGCGGCGGCGCGCACCGCCGCCACCAGCGTGAGACCCAGGATCGTCAGCGCCAGGGCCAGATGGACCGCCACCATGGTGGGCGGGAGCTCGAGGATCACCGTCAGCCCACCGAGAAGGGCCTGGCCGAAGACCAGGCCCAGCGCATAGAAGAGCGGGCGATACAGGTCGGGACGTCGTTCCCTGCGCCAGGCGATGAGGGCGGAAAGCGTTAACAACGGCGTCACGCTGGCCGCCAGAAGCCGGTGGATCCACTCGAACCAGGCAGCCATGTTATCCAGCGGGGGAATCACCCGCCCATAGCATAACGGCCAATCCGGACAGCCCAGACCGGATCCAGTCGTGCGCACCAGCGCGCCCCACGCGGTCAGCAGGCCAATGGCCAGCGCCGTGATCCCTAACAGGACCCGCAATCCTTTCCCGGCTTTTTCATTCCTCGTTCCCATAAGAGGCTCCCGTGCGGCTGGGCGATTCGACGGAGAACACCGCTTTTGGGAAAGGGAGATCGCCTTCGGCGGCCTCGCTTTCCCAAAGCCCTTCCCTCAGAAAGCCTGCCCAAAGTCCGGGCAATCACGCAACCAGCCCATTACGAATCATACAAGAAATCCAGGGTAACCAGATACGCGATCCTTTGAAATTCCATATATGGAGATCCACTTTGGGGAGGATCCTCTTCTTCTTCGTCTGGAGCGGCCATGCCAGGAGACGAAGGGCCCTTCTCTATCCCGCAGGAATCGGCTGCGTTCCCCTGGGGCGGAGCCCGGTGGATCCGCGAGGCCGGTGGAGACCTTGAAGATGACGCCAGCGCCACCACACCCCCACCGGATAGCCGCACATCTTGGCCAGGTCCCCCCACACCCGGATCAGCGGGACCCAGAGGGCCATCCGGATCCGATCCGGCCATGGGTAGCCTCGCCAGAGCCGGAAGAGGCGGCGATAGGGAACGCGCAGATAAAGCCATCCCCCCAACAGATAGCCCAGGGCGAACAGAGGATGAACCCCCAGGCTGAGCCCGGCCAGCGCCGGGATCAGGCCCAGGTAAGTGCTGTAGCGGATCGCATGGCGCAGCCGCCAGAGATCCGCCTTCCCATCCCCCCGGGCATACCGGTAATACTGCAGGAAGAAAGCCCGCATCGTCGGACGGGGCCGGAAGTAAACCACCGCCTCGGGGACAAAGACGAAGGGGCCGAAACGCTCATACAGGGCGAAATCGAAGACCAGATCCTCGCAGTAATCCAGCCACTCCGGATAGCCGCCGACCGCCTCCCACGCGGTTTTGCGGAAAGCGACCGAACGACTGGAGGGCCAGAAACGATCCGGCCGGATCTCGCGCAGCTCCGGCAGCACGGTGGCGGCCATCGCCACCTCGAACGGCGTGCGGGGATCCGGCAGGAAGAACCCGGCGACCACCATCGTCTCCGGCCGCTCCTCGAAGGGGCGGAGCAGATGCGCCAGCCAGTGCGGATGCAGGCGCACCCCCGCATCGGTCACGGCGATGATCTCCCCCCGGGCGGCCGCGATGGCCCGATTACGCCCCTGGGAGATGTTGGTGCCCGGGGCTTCGATCACCTGCAACGGCAGCCGTCGCTCCCCCCGAAGACGATCCAGGGTTCCATCCGTGGATCCCCCATCGGTCACGATCACCTCGTCCGGGGGACGGGATTGAAGGGCCAGGGAATCCAATAGTTCCGCAATGGAATCCTTTTCGTTTTTGACCGTAACGATGACCGAAACCCGCAGCATCAAACGGCTCCATAAGGGTTTGAAGGCAGGGAGCTTCCTCAGCCGCTCAAGCCCTCTCCGCTATTTTACCCGTTTCGCCCTCTCCTCTCCGTGCCAGGCGGTGAGCAACGGGGCAGGCCGCTCCGCCACCCGCTCCTCATCCCCTGATCCCCAGCTCCACCCTCGAGCAACCCATTAGGACTTTCGTCCTATCCCCCGGGGGTGCCCTCCCCTTTCTTACGAAATCCTTACGATTTAAGTGGCCATCTTACGGTTTAATAAGTGGCGGAATGAGACAGGTTGGGTTAATGGTCAGGGAAATTTAACCGTTGGGAGTTAACGATGAAAGAGATAGATGTCCGAAAATGGAAGACTTTCCGGAATCTGACCTGGTCCCTGGGGCTGCTCACCCTGGGCCTCAGCATGATCCTCCAGGGGCTCCTCCATCCCGTGATGGCCCAGCCCTCCGTCGTGCTGGATGGCTACCGGATCACGTTTCTGGGGGTCACCTACAATTCCGATCAGACATCGACGTGGCGCTATGAGGTCCAGCCGGATTCTGCCACTCAAGATCTCAGCCACTGGGTGCTGGCCCTCTGCACCGACCACCAGGTGCTCTCCAGCGATCCGCGAGGGACGGTCGGAAAGGATCCAACGACCGGGTTGTGGGGGATCAAGTGGGAGCAGCCGTTGCGGACCACGGATGACCCCCGCCAGTATACTTTCGTTCTGAATGGGTGGTTTGAGGTTGCCACAACTCAGGTGGCCGTAAAGGCGGGACGGGATCCGGAGTCCGGGACCATCGATGGGCCTTCCTGCACGCCCCCCTCTCCCACGCCCACGCCTACCCAGCCAGCGCCCACCTCCACGCCGGCTCCCACAGAGCCCCCGGCGCCCACACCTACGCCCACCGAGCCGCCAGCACCCACGCCCACGCCGGTGATCGAGCCGCCCATCCCCACACCGGCCCCAACAGAGACCCCTGCTCCAACACCGAGCCCAACGGAGCCGCCAGCGCCCACACCCACGCCGGTGATCGAGCCGCCCACCCCTACGCCGGCCCCAACAGAGCCGCCCGCTCCAACACCGAGCCCAACGGAGCCGCCAGCACCCACACCCACGCCGGTGATCGAGCCGCCCACCCCTACGCCGGCCCCAACAGAGCCGCCCGCTCCAACACCGAGCCCAACGGAGCCGCCAGCACCCACACCCACGCCGGTGATCGAGCCGCCCACCCCTACGCCGGCCCCAACAGAGCCGCCCGCTCCAACACCGAGCCCAACGGAGCCGCCAGCACCCACGCCCACGCCGGTGATCGAGCCGCCCACCCCTACGCCTACGCCGATTGTTTATCCGCCAGCGCCCACACCCACCCCGGGGGTGAATCTGCCGCCGGCTCCGCCTCCTGTTGTAAACCCGCCGGCCTCAAATGGGGCCTCCGATCTGCTCCCCGTGACCGGCGTCGCTTTCGAAGGATGGTCCGTGTGGAGTCTCCTCCTGGCTCGCTTGAGCGGGCTGCTGATGGGACTGGGCCTGGCTGCTCACGTCGTGCTGGCCTGGCGTTCCCGTAGCGAATAACCAATGGGGCCTGTGTGCAGGTTCCATCAGCGCACAGGCCCCTTATGCTGATGAAAGAAGGCGCAGCACTTATGACTGGAAGCCGCTGGAATGATCCCCATCCATCCTTATCGCGGCAGGCGTTCAGAAGCTGGGGAGGACTCCTGCTCCTGCCCTGGCTCATCGGGCTCATGCTGGGGATCCGGATCGTTCCCCCACAGGCGCCTTCAGCGGTCTCCTCGGAGGTGACATCTCCCTCTCCGGGGGCTGCCGCAGGGATCTTCCGGCTGGCCGAGCCGCTGGAGCGCGCGCCTGTATGGGAGCCCGAAACCGTCCCCCGCCGTCCCGAGCCCACCCCTGCCCCTGCCCGGAGGTGGATCCCCGAGCGCATCGTCATCCCGGCGATCCGCCTGGATGCCCCGGTGGTTCCAGTTGGCTTCCGGGAGCTCCGCGTGGGAGATCAGAGGGTCCGGGCCTGGGAAACCCCGAACTTCTTCGCGGCCGGGTGGCATAAGACCTCCGCCCCGCTGGGGATGCCCGGGAACACAGTGCTGAACGGCCATCACAACATTTATGGAGAAGTGTTCCGCGATCTGGCTCGCCTGAAGCCGGGCGATCGGATCTTCATGTATTCAGGGGATCGGGTTTTCGTTTACGAGGTGCGGGAGAAATACATCATTCCCGAGCGCGGCCGTCCGCTCTCGGAGCGATTGGCCAACGCCCGCTGGATCCAGCCCACGAAGGATGAGCGGCTGACGCTGATCACCTGCTGGCCTTACACCAGCAACACCCACCGGCTCATCGTGATCGCATGGCCGCTCCTCCAGGACAGCCCGGATAAGGACGCGGAATAAGCTGGGGGTGCGGCGGCTGAGGATCGCCACCGTTTCCGTCGTTCGCCTGTATCCGGAGGGCGATGGACCCCGACGTTTTATTCTCCGAGGGGCAAGCCAGTAGCGTAACTCCTTCGGTTCCCTCACGCTCTCGATCCACCCCATCCACTGCCGGCAGATCGCCATCCCCACCGAAGGAGCCGCAGGCCGTTCAGCACCACCAGCAACGTGCTCCCCTCATGCCCGACCACCGCCAGCGTCAGGGGGATCCCCAGGCCGAACGTGAGGGCGACCAGCAGGAGGATCACGCCGCTGGCGAAGGCGAGGTTCTGCCACACGGTGCGCATCGCCGCGCGGGCCAGGGCAATGGCCTCAGCAACCCGGCGGAGATCCTCCTGGAGAAGCACCACATCCGCCGTCTCGATGGCCACATCGCTTCCCATCTTCCCCATGGCGATCCCCACCGAGGCCGCAGCCAGGGCCGGCGCATCGTTCATTCCATCTCCCACCATCGCCACCGGCCCAACCGACTGAGACAGCGAACGGATCCGCTCCAGCTTCTCCTCCGGCAGCAGCCCCGCTTCGAAACGCCGGATCCCCACCGCCTGGGCCACGGCACGGGCGACACCCGGATGATCCCCGGTCAGCATCACCACCTCGATCCCCAGGCGGCGCAGGGCCTTCACCGCCTCCGCGGCCTCCGGTCGCACCCGATCCGCCACCTCGATCAGGCCTCGCCACTGCCCATCGTAGACCAGCAGAGCCGTCCGGCCGGCCCGTTGCGCCTCTTCTAACATGGCGCGCACCTCAACCGGAAGCGGGATACCTTCCTGCTGAAACAGGCGAGGGGAGCCCACCCAGATCCGATGGGCGTTGGTGAAGCCGATCACCCCCAGCCCCGGACGGGCTTCCACCTCCCGGATCTCCGGGAAGGACAGACCGCGCGCCCGGGCTTCCTCGACGATCGCCCGGGCGATCGGATGCTCAGAACGGACCTCCACGGCCGCTGTTAGGGCCAGGATCGTGTCGGGATGGTTCCCGTTCAGTGCCCGCACCCCCTGCACCGCCACCCGATTCTCCGTGAGGGTTCCCGTCTTATCCATCGCCACGACCCGAACCCGGGCCAGGCGCTCCAGAGCCATCCCGCCTTTAAACAGGAGCCCCCGCCGGGCCCCGGCGGCGATCGCGGAGAGGAAGGCGGCGGGCGTGCTGATCACCAGGGCGCACGGCGAAGCCACTACCAGGAGGGTCATGGCCCGGTAGAAGGCCCGATCGAGGGAATCCCCCCAGAGCCCGGAGAGGATCAGCGTGAGCGCCGCCCCGGCCAGGACCACCCAGGCGTAGCGCTGCTCGAAGCGGTCAATGGCCTGTTGCGTGCGGGCCCGCTGGGCCTGGGCTTCCTCTACCAGATGGATGATCCGCGCCAGCATCGTGTCGGAGGTCGAACGCGTGACCTGGATCTCCAGCGCCCCGTGGCCGTTGAGCGTGCCCTCGAAAACGGGATCTCCCGGCCCCTTCGGCACGGGCATGGATTCGCCGGTCAGCAGGGATTCGTCAGCAGTGGAGAGGCCTGCGACCACTACCCCATCGACAGGGATCCGTTCACCGGGCCGAACCAGCAGGTGATCCCCCACCTCAATCGCCTCGATGGGGATCGTCTCCTCCACCCCATCACGGATGCGGCGAGCAACAGGGGGGCGAAGGTTCAACAGCCGTCGGATGGCCTGGCGGGTGCGCTCCAGGGCCATGGTCTGCAAGGCGTTAGAAAGCGAGAAAAGGAACAGCAGCGTCCCTCCCTCTTCCGCATGCCCGATGAGGGCGGCCCCCAGGGCGGAAAGCAGCATCAGCAGATTGACATCCAGGCGTCCCCCGCGCAACGCCAGGGCGCCGTCCAGCACCCCGTAGAACCCCCCGAACAGATAGGCTGCCGTCCAGAAAACGCCCTCCATGCCAGGGGCCGCCCAGCGCGAAGCCAGCCCACCGATCAACGCGGCCATGGTCAATCCCACGAAGGGGAACTCCAGCCGGCGCTCCTCCAGAATGAAGCGACGGATCCGATCCCTCATCGTTCAGCCCCCCTTTTCGATGGACGCTTCGGTTTTACGCTGGCAATCGGGGCAAAGGCCGTAATAAACCAGACGAGCTCCCCGCAGGACGTAACCTGAATGGGTGGCCACCCGCTGATGCAACGCCCGGACATCCACGCCCTCCAGGTCCTGCACCCGGTGGCAGGAAAGACAGACCAGGTTGATATGCGGCTCGGTGTCCCCGTCGTAATGCACCGTCCCATCCCCGGCATCTCCCAGCGCGCTCACCAGGCCCAGCCGCACCAGCGCATCCAGGGTTTTGTAAACCGTCGCCAGGCTCATCGTAGGGAACCGTCGGCGAAGACGCCGGTAGATGTCATAGGCCGTGGGATGGTTCCGGCTCGTCGCCAGCACCTCGCAGATGGCCACCCGCTGGGGCGTCAACCGCAACCCGGACGCCCGCAGCCCTTCCAGCATCGCCCTCAACCGCTCCGAACGTCGATTCATGGAAAACCTCTATCTGGAGAAAATCATTTTCCAAATCACAGACATGCTACCTCGAGGGACGGATTTTGTCAAATGAGGCCAGGGGCTTTCCTCTTATGGTTCGGGCCGGGTCAAGCGGTGGAAGGGCCTGGCCCACCTCACCAAAAGTCCTGCGCAGGGGATCGGCGAACGGGTCCAGAGCCCCATTCCATCGGGGAAGAACTGATCTGCGCGGGCATCGGTTCGATGAGGATTCAGGAGTCCGCGGAAAGCCGTTCCAGCTGTTCCTCAGTCGGTCCCGCTTCCGAAAAGCATGGGTAAGCCAGGGGCCAGCCCTGCCGGCTTATAGCACCTGCAGCGCCCGATAGATCGCCGCTCGCTGTCCGGGATCCAGCGGAGGAAGGTGCTCAATGTGGAAAAGCCCGGACCCGGGGAGCTCGGAGGCCGGGCGAGGCTCCTGAAGCAGACGGCAGGCGTAACGCAGGATCAGCTGCCAGCGCCCCTGTTCCTGACGGGAGGCCGCCTCCAGGATCACCGGCTCCTCGGGCTCCACCCCGGCCATCCAGATCATCCATCGCCGAACGCCATCCACGGGATCTTCGCCTTCTGCCAGGGGACCCCCTGGCAGGGTCCAGTCCCCGTGTGGCGATCGCACCAGCCAGACCGCCTCATCCGCCAGGGCGACGATCTCCACCCGGATCTCCACATCCATGGGACTTTCTCCGCTTCTTTTCAGACTTA
>JAEVEY010000077.1 GCA_016842045.1 Candidatus Thermoflexus sinensis
GCATCGCCTGTAGATGAACCGGTTTCAGGACCGCATAGATGAAGGCGTGGGCCGGCGTGGGAAGGCCATGGCGCTGCCCGATCCGCACCACCGCCCCGCTCATAGCCTCCAGCTCCAGAAGGCGTCCCGCCTCCACATCCCGCTGCATCGAAGCCGTCGCTCCAGGAGCCAGGTTGTCGATGAAGGCCATCGTCCGGGGAACCACATCGGGATCCAGGGCCACGCCCTCCGCTCGGGCCACCGCCTCGATCTCCCGCATCGCCTGCTCTAACAGCGCCCGGGTCTCCGGAACCTCCCGCCAGGCCCCGACCGGGAGGCGCACCACGCTCCCCACCCCACCGATGGCGGCGATGAACAGAAACTTGGTCCACAGCACCTTCCGGATCTCGGCGGTCGCTTCCGCCTCCGCGCCCGCCTCGGCGAAGGCGCGGGCGATGGCCTGAGCCCGTGAGGTGAGCTGGCCACTGAGCTCCCCGACCACGATCCGGCGGAAGGCGCTCTCCTGCCGGATCACGCCCGGAGCCTCGATCCGGGAGACCACCCAGACGGCGCCGGCCAGCGTCCGTTCCGCGCCCACCATAGCGGCCACCTGATCCGGCGCCTCCACACCGTTCTGCGTCGTCAGCACCACCCCCTCCGGCCCTAACAGGCGAGGGAGCACCCCCACGGTCTCCGGGATGTGATACGTCTTCACGGCATACAGCACCAGATCCGCGGGCGGGGCCTCCTCCGGCCGATCAGTAGCCCGCACGGGATAAAGATGGAAATCCCCGTGGACGCTGTTCACCTGGAGCCCCCGGGCGCGCATGGCCTCCAGATGAGCCCCCCGGGCGATGAAGGTGACCTCGTGGCCTGCCCGGGCCAGCAGAGCGCCGAAATACCCTCCCAACCCTCCACTTCCGAACACCGTGATTCGCATGGCTTCATGGCCTCCCTGATCCGGATTTACGCTGCGAACTCTTATCCCAGGTCTCTCCCCGCGGCCCAACGGGCGAGGAGGAGAGGCCTTCAGGCTCTCTGGATGCGGAGCCGGATGGCTGCCGGGCCATCCTGGAGGCAGGCGGAAGCTTAACCTACCACCGCATCGTCCGTGATCTCCAGGCCCCGGTCGATAATCTCGATCCCCTCCAGCAGCTCCTGCTCCGTGATGCACAGAGGGGGATTGGTGAAAAACGTGTTCCAGCGGATGAACGTGTAAAGCCCGTTCTGGAGGAAGAACTCCCGCAGGCGGTTCATGATCCCTATCTCCGAAGGCCGGGCGTTGAAGGGGACCAGGGGCTCGCGGGTCTCGCGATTCCGGACCAGTTCGACCACCCCGAAGAGGCCGATGCTTCGCACATCCCCCACGCTGGGGTGTCGTTCCTTCAGGCGGGCCAGCTCCCGCGCCAGGATCTCCCCCATCCGCCGCGCGTTTTCGATCAGACGGTCTTCCTGATAGACCTGGAGGGTGGCGATGGCCGCGGCCAGGCACAGGGGATGGGAGTTATACGTCAGGCCTCCGGGGAAGGGGCGTTCCCGGAAGAACTCGGCGATCCGCTCCGATATCAGCACCGCGCCCAGGGGGAGGTAACCCGAGGTCAGCCCCTTGGCGACCGTCATCAGATCCGGAACCACGTTCCAGTGATTCACCGCGAACCATTCCCCGGTGCGGCCGAAGCCGCTCATCACCTCATCGCAGATCAACAGGATGCCGTATCGATTGCAGATCTCCCGCAGGCCCTGCAGGTAGCCATCCGGCGGGATGATGATCCCATTGGTCCCCGTGACCGTCTCGATGAACACCGCCGCGACCGTGTGGGGGCCTTCGAACTGGATCACGTCCTCAATATGGTTCAGGCAATCGAGGGTGCATCGCTCTTCCCGCATACACCAGCGGCAGCGGTAGCGATAGGGGTCGAACACATGGATGACCCCGGGGATGCCGGGCTCCGCCGGCCAGCGCCGGGGATCCCCGGTGAGGGTGATGGCCCCGGCCGTGGCCCCGTGGTAGGAACGGTAGCGGGCGATGATCTTGTGACGACCGGTATAAAGGCGGGCGATCTTGATGGCGTTCTCATTGGCGTCCGCCCCGCCCAGGGTGAAGAAGACCTTGTTCAGATCCCCCGGGGCGATCTCCGCGAGCATCTGGCCCAGGCGGGCGCGGGGTTCGGTGGCCATGAACGGATTCACATAGGGCAATCGGGCGGCCTGCTCCTGGATCGCCCGGATCACCCGCTCATCGCCGTGGCCGATGTTGACGTTCATCAGCTGCGAGTTGAAATCCAGATAGCGACGGCCCCGCGCGTCCCAGAAATAGACTCCCCTGGCCCGCACCACCGGGATGGGATCGATCGCGTCCTGGGCCGACCACTCGTAAATCGTGTATCGCCGGCATAGCGCCACCATCTCCTCGGCGCCCATCTCTCCCATCCGGGAAACCATTTCGACCATGGCGACCTCCTGGTAAGAGTTATGCCGTTGGTTGGTAATGGAGGTTTGGAGGTGGGCGGGGCGCCAAAGGCGCCCCGCCCGCCTCCAAAATATTCCAGGGGGCGATTCCCTTTCTCCACCCCATATCCTCAGAACAGAGGATGGATGGGATGGCGAAGGCCCACCGCTCCCCCCCAATCCCCCCAGGGACCAAAACTAAAAATCATATGGAAGAAGCGGTAGCGAATAGCGTTACGTGATAGAATGATAATGACACGGGTGGCTCCAGCCAACCCGTGTCGTCCCGGCGAAATCCCCTTCGGGAGGTGAATCCCTGAACACCCTGGATCTCGCCCACCGGATCGTGGACGCCATCCTCGATAAAAAGGGGATGGATGTGGTGTTGATGGACATCCGGACCCGTGCGACATTCGCGGATTACTTTATCATCTGCACGGGGACCTCGGAGCGACAGCTGAAGGCAATCGTGGAGGGCATTGCGGAGGCCACGGCGCGGGGCTACCGGGTGGACCCGGCCCGGGTGGAGGGGGACCCGGCCTCGGGCTGGGTGCTGATGGATTATGGGGACATCATCGTGCACATCTTCTCGCCTCCTCAGCGCCGTTACTATGATCTGGAATCCCTGTGGCGCGGGGCGCCGATCCTGGTGCGGGCTCAGTGAGGGTGGATGGGTGGGGGAGGCCACCCCTTCGTGTTTTATCCCATTCTGAAGGGGGGCAAGTCGATTCCCTGAAGGCGGACAGGATACTCACCGGAGGGAGAGGATCGGTGACCTTGCACTATGAAGATACCCTGGAGCGCCTGGATCGCATTCTGAAGGCGCTTCGGCCGGAGCATGGGCCCCAGGAGGAGGGCGAAGGAGATTCCCTGGAAGGATTTCCGGTGCTGATTGTGGGGCTGGGAAACCCGGGCCCCGAGTATGCCCGTAACCGCCATAACGTGGGCTTCCGGGTCGTGGAGGTGTTCGCCCAGGCCCATCAGATGACCTTCCGGCGGATCGTGCATCAGGCCCTCATCGCCGAGGGGCGCCTCGCCGGCCAGCGGGTGATCCTGGCCAAGCCCCAGACGTTCATGAACCTGAGCGGGCGCTCCGTGCGCCCCCTGGTTTCGTATTACCGGGTCCCTCTGAACCGGCTGCTGGTCGTGTATGATGATATGGATCTCCCCCTCGGGGCGATCCGGCTGCGGCCGCGGGGCAGCCCGGGCGGCCACAACGGGATGAAATCGATCGTCCAGGCGCTGGGGACGATGGAATTCCCCCGTCTGCGTATCGGCATCGGGCGCCCCCCCGGCCATATGAATCCGGCCGACTACGTGCTCCAGGATTTCCGACCGGATGAGGAGGAGATCCTGGAGGGCGTGCTCCATCGGGCCACGCAGGCCATCCGCACGTTTATCGAGGAGGGGCTGGAGGCAGCGATGAATCGCTTCAACGCCCAGCCGGCGATGCGGCCGGTGGGGAAGACGGGCGAGTAGCTCAGGGGTGAGAGCATCCGCCTTACAAGCGGAGGGTCGCAGGTTCGAGTCCTGCCTCGCCCATGCCGGAGAAGGGGCGCGGATGGCGCGCCCCTTCTTTATGGGACGGAAAGGAGTCCCTATCTGATCAGAACCTGTGTCGTTGGACTTCATCCGGGAGAGCGAGGGAAAGAGAGAAGACAGGGGTGAGGACCTTCGGCCCTTCCCCTCGCTCCCAAACTCCTGGAGAGAGGCCCGCGGGAGGAGCGATGGAAAGCCGGTATGCCGTTGTGCATTACGCCGAGATCGGATTGAAGGGTCATAACCGGGGTTTCTTCGAGCGAATGCTGGCCCGCCGGATCGAGGAGCGTCTGCAGGATATCGGGCCCGCTTTTGTGGAGCGCCTCCCCGGACGGTTCCTCGTGCGGCTTCCGCGCCCGGTCCCGGAGGCCATATGGGTCGAGCGCCTGCGCACCGTGTTCGGGATCGCCTACTTCGCCCCGGCGATCCCCGCCCCGAAAGACCTGACCACCCTGACCGAGATTGTCCTTCGTCATCTCCCCTCCGAACCCGTGCCCTCCTTCTGCATTCGAGCTTCTCGCGCCGATAAATCCTTCCCCCTGACCTCCCAGGAAATCGAACGGCACATCGGGGCGGCGGTCCAGCGTCAAACCGGCTGGCGGGTGGATCTCTCGGAGCCGGCCTGGGTGGCCTACATCGAAATCGCCACGAACACCGCGCTGGTTTACTTCGCCCGCCATCGGGGCCCCGGGGGATTGCCGGTGGGGGTCAGCGGGCGGGTGGGCCTGCTACTTTCTGGCGGCATCGATTCCCCGGTGGCCGGTTACTTTATGCTGAAACGGGGATGCGAGGTGATCCCTATTCATTTCCACAGCGGTCCCTTCGGCGACTGGGCGGCCTCGGAGGCCAGGGCGATGGCCATCGTCCGCCAGATGCGTCCCTACGGGATGCCGCCCTGGCTGTATGTGGTGCCCATCGGGGAGCCTCAGCGAGCCATCGTCCTGGCCGCCCCTGCGCCCTATCGCCTGATCCTTTACCGGCGGCTGATGGTGCGGGTGGCGGAAGCCCTCACCCGACAGGAAGGCGGGCTGGCCCTGGTAACGGGGGATTCCCTGGGGCAGGTGGCTTCGCAAACCCTGGAGAGCCTGACGGCGATCGAGGACGCCGCCACCATGCCGATCCTGCGGCCCCTCATCGGGCTGGACAAGGTGGAGATCATCGATCGGGCGCGCGCCATCGGAACCTATGAGCTCTCGATCCTGCCAGGGGAGGATTGCTGTCAGTTCCTGATGCCTCCCCGGGTCATCACCCGCCCCTCCGTGGAGACCGTGCGGGAGATCGAAAGCCGGGTGAGGATGGAGGAGCTGGTGCAGCAGGCGCTGGCTCAGGCCATGCGTGTCCCGGTGAGCGACTCAACGCCGATCCCGGTTATGCATCCCGAGAGGCCTTCCAGCGCCTGAGGGGACATCGGAACCGGGGCTCCGGCTTTCCCTGACCCCCGGAGCCCCTCCCCATGCCTGTTTGTAGCCGGGCACGAAGCGAGTGCCCGTCACAGGCGTTCCCAGAAAGGGAACAAGGCGAAGCAATGCGATAGGGGAAAACGGGTCTAAGGTGGGAGAGCGCCTTCGGCGACCCACCCCACCCTGAACTGCGATAGCAGGATTTCAACTTCACCAGGAGGCCACCATGTCGACGCCGACCATGCTGCGATCCGCCGACTACATCGAGATGGAGGACACTTACAGCGCTCCTAACTATCAGCCCATCGATGTGGTCATCGCATGGGCGGAAGGAGTGTGGGTCTATGACGTGGAAGGACGCCGCTACCTGGACGGCCTGAGCGGGTACTCGGCCTTAAATCAGGGCCACCGGCATCCCCGCATCATCCGGGCCCTGATTGAGCAGGCCGGACGGGTGACGCTCACCTCCCGGGCTTTCCGGAACGACCAGCTCGGCCCCTTCCTGAAAGAGCTGTGCGAGCTGCTGGGATATGAGAAGGCCCTGCCGATGAACACCGGGGCCGAAGCGGTGGAGACCGCCATCAAAACCGCCCGCAAATGGGGATACCGGGTGAAAGGCGTCCCGCGGGATCAGGCGGAGATCATCGTATGCGAGGGGAATTTCCACGGTCGGACCACCACCATCATCAGCTTTTCCACCGTGCCCCAGTATCGGGAGGATTTCGGCCCCTACACCCCGGGCTTTGTGATCATCCCGTATGGGGATGTGGAAGCACTGGAACGGGCGATCACCCCCAACACCGTCGCGTTCCTGGTGGAACCGATTCAGGGGGAAGGAGGTGTGCGGGTGCCGCCGCCCGGATACCTGGCCCGGGCCGCCGAGATCTGCCGCCGGCACAACGTGCTCTTCATCGCCGATGAGATCCAGACCGGCCTGGGGCGCACCGGCAAGCTGCTCGCCTCGTGGTGGGAGGACGTGCAGCCCGATATGGTGATCCTGGGCAAAGCCCTCGGGGGCGGCGTGGTGCCGATCTCCGCCGTGGTCTCCCGACGGGAGATCCTGGGCGTGTTCCGGCCGGGCGACCATGGGAGCACCTTCGGGGGTAATCCGCTGGCCGCCGCGGTGGCCCGGGAGGCGCTGCGCGTGATCGTGGAGGAAAACCTGCCGGAGCGAGCGGCGGCTCTGGGCGAGCATGCCCTGAACCGCCTGCGGGCGATCCGGAGCCCTTACATTAAGGAGGTGCGGGGCCGCGGCCTGTTGATCGGCATCGAGCTCCATCCGGAGGCCGGCGGAGCCCGTCGCTTCTGCGAGGCCCTGAAGGAGCGCGGGGTTCTGCTGAAGGACACCCACGAGCATATCCTCCGGTTCGCCCCGCCTCTGGTGATCTCCCGGGAAGACCTGGATTGGGCGCTGGATCAGATCCAGGAGGTGTTCGAGGAAGCGTCCCGCTGAGCCAGAATACATGGGGTAGGACAACTGCGAGCAGTTGTCCTACCCCATGCGACCTCGCCTGCAGATCAGCCCCACCAGCCAGGCGGTCCAGACAACCGTGAGAAGACTGACGAGCAACGCAAAACCGTGGCTCTGGGCGACGAAGGGGCTGCGCATGAAAAAGAGACGGTGGATCCAGCCATGGATCTGGTAGAGGACCATCCCGCCCAGGATCCAGCGCGCCACCAGCGGTCCTCTCCGCCACCAGAGGCTGGCGGCCACCCCGAAGGCCAGCGCCCAGGCCAGCGCGGCCACCCCCAGATAGGTCCAGGGCCCCCGGATGCCCTCCTCCGCCCACACGGGCGGGATCGCCCCCAGATAGTAAACCGCGCGCGCGGCATTGCGCAGGGCGAAATACAGCAACCACAGGGCTCCAGGGAGATGCCGCCAGCGGGTCATCGGATCGCATCGACCCGGAAGACGATTTTCCCAAAGACCGCCCCGGACTCCAGCAGGCGGTGGCCCTCTCGCGCCCCTTCCTGGGTCAGCGGCAGCACCCGGTCGATCACCGGCCGCAGCCGGCCGGCGAAGATCAGCCCCATCACCGTCCGGAAATCATGCTGGGTCCCCATAGTGGAGCCCAGGATGCTGATCTGCCGGGAGAACACGTAACGGATATCGAAATCCTCCGGGTTCGGCCCCGAGGTCGCCCCCACCACCAGCATCCGCCCGCCCGGACGCAGCGTCCGGATGCTTTTCATCCAGGTCGCCTGGCCCACATTGTCCACCACCACATCCACGCCCCGCTTCCCGGTCCACTGCCAGACCGCACGGGACCAGTCTGGCTCCCGGGAGCGGTCGATCACGTGATCCGCACCCAGGGCGCGGGCCCGTTCCGCTTTCTCCGAATTCGAAGCCACCACGATGACCCGCGCGCCGGTTAGCTTGGCGATCTGAAGGGCAGCGGTGTTCACACCTCCCCCGGCGCCCACGATGAGGACATCCTCCCCGGGACGCAGCTCCCCACGGGTGATGAGCATATGCCAGGCCGTGAGGAAGACCAGGGAGGCCGCAGCCGCCTCCTCGAAGGGAAAGCCTTCCGGCAATTTCAGGACATTGCGGGCCGGCACCACCACGTATTCCGCATAACCGCCCCGCACATGCTCGCCCAGGATCCCTCCCTGGCGGCAACGGTTATCTTCTCCCCGCAGACAGAACTCGCACTGCCCGCAACTGAGCGTGGCGTTGACCACCACGCGATCGCCCACCTCAACCCCGGAAACCTCCGGCCCCACTTCAGCCACCACGCCCGCCACATCCGAGCCCGGGATGTGGGGCATCTCTAAGCGCAGGGCCGGGATCCCCCGCCGCACCCATAGATCCAGGTGGTTCATCGCACAGGCGTGCACCCGGATCAGCACCTCGCCCGGCCCCGGATGGGGCGTGGGCAGCTCCGCCACCTCCAGCACATCCGGATCTCCGTGTCGATAGAAGACGATGGCTTTCATCGCGGATCCTCACACCCGGCGTGGATTCCAGTTTGGAAGCGAATGGGGCCATCGAAGGCAGCCCCACCCTTCAAAGCCCCATGAGAGGTTATGGAAGATCCCGGTTTCCCCGGTGGGGCAGCGCGCGGAAGGCAGCCGCCCCACCGGGAGAGGGTTACACGCTGGTTTTGATCCCCAGGATCTGACGGGCGATTACCAGACGCTGGATCTCGCTGGTGCCTTCGTAAATGGTGGTGATCCGGGCATCCCGGAAGTAACGCTCCACGGGCATCTCCCGGCTGTAGCCCATCCCCCCGTGGATCTGGATCGCCTCATAGGTGATCCACTGGGCGGCCTCGCTGGCGAACAGCTTGGCCATCGCCGCCTCCAGCGTGTAGCGCTCGCCCGTGCGCTTGGCCCGTTCCCGTTTCCACGCCGCCTGCAGGGTAAGCAGGCGGGCAGCCTCCAGCTTCACCCGCATATCCGCGAGCTTCCACTGGATCGCCTGGAACTCCGCGATCTTGCGGCCGAAGGCCTCCCGCTGTTTGGCCCAGGCCAGCGCCGCTTCGTAAGCCGCCTCCGCGATCCCCACCGCCTGGGCCGCGATCCCCACCCGGCCAGCGTCCAGAGTGGTCATCGCGATCTTGAATCCCTCCCCTTCCTCGCCCAGCCGGTTCTCGACCGGGCACTCATAGTTGTCCAGATAGATCTCGCAGGTCGCGCTGGCCCGGATCCCCAGCTTCTCCTCCTTCTTGCCCCGGCTGAAGCCCGGACGGTTGGTTTCGATGATGAAGGCGCTGATGCCATGATGCTTTTTCTCCGGGTCCGTCATCGCAAAGACAATGATGTAATCCGCCACCGGCCCGTTCGTGATCCAGGATTTGCGGCCGTTGAGGATGTAGACATCTCCTTTTCGGACCGCGCGGGTGCGCATGCCGGCGGCGTCCGATCCCGATTGGGGTTCGGTGAGGGCGTAAGCCCCCATCGCCTGGCCGGTGGCCACCGGGGTCACATATTTGCGCTTCTGCTCCTCCGTGCCGAAGGTGAGGATGGGGAAGCAGAACAGGGTGTTATTGACGGACATCACCGTGCTGTGGGCGGCGTCGGCCTTGGCGATCTCAATCATCGCCAGAGCCGAGGCGATGGCGTCCAGCCCCTGACCGCCATATTCCTCGGGGACCTCGATGCCCATCAGCCCCATGGCCGCCATCCGGCGGACGGTTTCCCAGGGGAACTCTCCGCTCTCGTCGTAACGGGCGGCCACGGGGGCGATCTCCTTCTGGGCGAACTCCCGAACCACCTGCTGAAACATCCGATGCTCTTCGGAGAGCTCGAAGTTCAATCCGATCTGCGCCAGAAGCTCAAGTTCGGAACTCATGAGGACTCCTCCTCCCGTTTTTTGGATCCAATCCGCTGGAGGGCGAAGCGGACACCCTCAGCGCCCATTTCGCCCCTGAAAAGGAAGGTGGACGAGGCCGTCGAAGGCGGCCCCGCCCACCCCCAGAGGGACAGGTTAGCTATAGACGTAGAAGCCCCGGCCGCTCTTGCGGCCCAGCCATCCGGCGGCGACCATCCGGCGGAGCAGCGGCGGGGCGGCATAGCGGGGATCCTTGAACTCCTCGAACATCGCATCGGCGATGAACAGCAACGTGTCCAGCCCCACGAAATCCATGAGGGTGAAGGGGCCCATCGGATGGTTCAGGCCCAGCTTGATGGCGGTGTCAATATCCTCCATGGTCGCGACCCCTTCCTCCAGGAGCCGGATGGCATCCAGGAGGTAGGGGATCAACAGGCGGTTAACAATGAAGCCCGGGCGATCCTTCGAGAGCACCACCGTTTTGTTCAGGCGCTCCGCCAGGGCCCGGCCCAGGGCCACGGTTTCTTCGGAGGTCTGCAGCCCCACCACGATCTCCAGCAGAGGCATTACGGGAACCGGATTGAAGAAGTGGAAACCGATCACCTTCTCCGGACGCCGGGTGACGCTTCCCAGCTCGGTGATGGAGAGGGATGAGGTGTTGCTGGCCAGGATGGCATGGGGTGGGCAGATTCGATCGAGCTCTGCGAAGACTTCTTTCTTAGTGTTCATGTTTTCAATGACCGCTTCGATAACCAGATCGCAGGCCGCGAAGTCCGCCATATTCACCGTGCCCCGGATGCGGCTCCAGGCCGCTTCCATATCGAAAGCGCTCAGTTTCCCCCGTTCCACGGCCTTCGCCATGGAGGCCCGGATGCGATCGAGCCCTTTGCGGAGGAGCTCCTCGTTGACCTCCCGGACGATGACCTGGAAGCCGGCGCGGGCGCATACCTCCGCGATCCCGGAGCCCATCAAGCCGCAACCAACCACTCCGATGGTTCGCACATCATGGATGTTCATGGCGCCCCCCCGAAGGAGATAGACGGTTGCCTGGTTCCGACAAATCCCTCAGCGCAATGAGGCAACAGGCCCCAGTCCGACGGGCCCTCTACTCCACCTCCACCGCCATCGCCACCGCCTCGCCGCCCCCCAGACACAGGGTCGCAATGCCCCGACGCAACCCGCGGTCCCGCAGGGCATAAATCAGAGTGACCAGGATCCGGGCCCCGCTGGCGCCCACGGGATGGCCCAGGGCGATCGCCCCTCCGTTCACATTCACTTTGCTCCAGTCCCACCGATACCCCTGGCGCTCCATAGCCCGGGCATCCGCCAAGACCTGGGCGGCGAAGGCCTCATTGATTTCGATGAGATCCACCTCTTCCCAGCGCCAGCCGACCCGCTCCAGCAGGCGGGGGATGGCCTTCGCCGGCGCGTAAAACAGCCACTGGGGATCGACCGCAGCCTGAGCGTAGCCCACGATCCGGGCCAGCGGCGGGATCCCCAGCGCGTCCGCCTTCGCCCGGCTCATCACCACCACCGCGGCCGCGCCGTCGTTCAGACCCGGGGAATTACCGGCCGTTACCCGCCCGTTCGGCCGGAAAACCGGCTTGAGCCGGGCCAGGGCCTCCATGGAAGTGTCGCGTCGGGGCCCTTCATCTGTATCCACCACCCGCGTTCCTCCCCTGCCGTCCGGCACCTCCACCGGCACGATCTCCGCCCGGAACCGGCCCGCGTCGATGGCCGCGACCGCCTTGCGATGGCTTTCCAGGGCGAAGGCGTCCATTTCCTCCCGGGTGACCTCGAACTGATCGGCGATGAACTCCGCCAGCTCCCCCATCAGCACCTGGTTGAACGGACAGCGCAGCCCATCCGCGATCAGGCTGTCCTCCGCCTGGAGATGCCCATAACGCATCCCGGCGCGCAGGCGGAGCAGATGGGGGGCGTTGCTCATGCTTTCCATCCCGCCAGCGACGATGAGATCCGCATCACCGGCCCTGATCGCCTGGGCGGCCAGCATAACCGCTTTCAACCCCGAGCCGCACACCTTGTTCACCGTGACCGCCCCCACCTCTACCGGGATCCCGGCGAGGACCGCCGCCTGACGGGCGGGGGCCATGCCGCTGCCCGCCTGGACCACCTCGCCCATGATAACCTCATCGATCTGACTCAGATCGATGCCGGCCCGACGAACGGCTTCACGGATCGCAATGGCGCCCAGCTGGGGGGCAGACAGCGGGGATAACACCCCGAGCAGTTTCCCGATCGGCGTGCGCGCCGCCCCTACGATCACCGGATCTCGCCCGTTCGGTCCCATGGTCGCTCCTCCTCCCAGGATCTACGGCCTCCCCATGATGTCCAGGGCGCGTTTTTTGTGTTGATAACGAACGATCGTTCACAGGAGGATATTTCTGGCCTCACGGACGAAGGGTCCGCTCACGGCTTCCCCCTTTGAGAAGGATCCGCGAGCGCTTCGAAGAGGGGGCGGAGACGACGATAGGTGTCATCCAGCCATTCCGGGAGCACGCGGGTGTTGCCGATGACCGGCATAAAGTTCGTATCCCCGGTCCACCGGGGGACCACGTGGATGTGCACGTGGTCCGCCACGCCCGCGCCAGCCGGTCGGCCGATGTTGGCCCCGATGTTAAAGCCCTCCGGGCGATAAGCCTGACGGAGGACGCGAAGGGAGAGGGCAACCAGTTGCATCATCTCGAGCAGAGTGGGGTCATCCAGGTCCTCAAGGCTGGGGACATGAGCATATGGGATCACCATCAGATGGCCGTTGTTGTAGGGGTAGCGGTTGAGGGTCACATACGCGGTCCGGCCACGGAGGAGGATGTGTTCCGCTTCGTCAGAGCCATTGACCTTCAGGCAGAAAATACAACCTGGAGGCGCCTCGCCCTCGCCTTTCAGGTAGGCCATCCGCCAGGGAGTCCACAGACGTTCCATTGCCGCTCCGTCCGGGAAGCAGGAGTGCGCTTTGAGGGTGGGGAAGCTACGGAAAGCACCTTCCCACCCCCCTCACAATTCCCTGCCATCATTTTATCCGATCGACATCCCCTCGACAAAGGGGAAAACCTTCGTCAACCCTTACCTTTTCTTCGGGAAGGCTTCCCCCGTTGGCGTTTGGCCGAGGGGCGAAGCAGGTTCGTCCTGAAAATCGCGAGAAACAGGCAAAAGCGTAACCCCTGAAAGGAGGACTCCGGCGGATCCCATTCGCGATTTACCCTAACATAGGGGTTGTGCAGCTGGTTTTCTCCTGAGGGTTTGGGGGTGAGATCATTCCACCTCTTCTCGCGGGCCCTGACTGGCGCAACTCCTACCCAACAAAAAGGGGTTGGAGGCAGGCTCCTTCCCGAATCGCCTCCAACCCCTTTTCCGTTCAAGGACTCACACCCTCGACTTCCATGGGGGAGAGGGTCAACCTGAACGCTGAACGAGGCGAGCCACCGGACTTGCCTGTTTCGGTGCACACCTTAAACAAGGTAGGGGTTACGCAGTTCGGGGCTCGCGAGAAGAGGTTGAATGGCCCCACCCCCCTTTATCCCCCCTCCCCACGGCCCAAAGGGCCGTGGGGAGGGGGGATCAATATATTTTTGGAGGGAGTCGCGCGCCTTCGGCGCGCGACTCCCTCCAAAAACCCCAGGAGAAAACCAACCGCGTAACTCCTAAAAAATCGCGGTCATTTGGGATCCCGTTCAGCGACGCCCCGGGGGAGTTTGCGCAGGTCCCTTCCCGCCATCCTGTTGACCGGGAGGGGTGCGAGGGGTGAGCTGGCGTTCCTGCCCCGGAGGGGATCGTTGCGGCCGCGGCGTCTCCCGCTTCTCCAGACCGGGTGGCGTCCGCTCGTGGGGAGGAGTCTCCCGCCGCTCCAGGCCCGGCGGGGTGCGGGTGCGCTCCCGCAGGATCTCCGCGGTCGGCGCCGGGGATGGCGGCGAGGCCTCTTCCGAAGAGGGCGGGCCTTCCCCTTCCGGCGGACCGAACAGATGGGCCAGCTGGGCCCATTCGCGCTGGGCCCGGGCCAGTTCGGACCGGGTTTCCGGAGGAGCATCCCGCACCGCCTGCTCCAGGATCACCCCCTGCCGTTCGTAAAGAGCGCGAAGCCGAGCGTGAGCAGGACCTTTACCTCCAGATTGGGCCGCTTCCTCCAGATGACGCAGGCTCTCCTCCGCCAGCGCCGGAAGCCACCGCCCTTGCGTCGCTGCCGTTTCGAACTCTTCCCACCGCCGCTCGGCCAGCCAGAGGGCCCGCTCCTCCGGAGACATCGTCGCCGCAAACAGGCTCTCCACGGCCCGCTTCACCGGATACAGCGGCTCATCGGGCAGGCTGGCTTCCGCCGCGCTGACCACACTCAGCGCCACCAGGATCAGGCCGAGGAGGGCCACCAGAGCGCCTGCCCACCGGAAGGTTGGGGAAGAAACCACCGGCCGGGCCTTCGCCCGTGAAGCGTAAAGCTGCCCCTGGCGGATCATCCGTTGAAGCGCCGGGGGGCGCAAAGACACCTCCCGGCCTTTCTGGAGCCAGCGGGCGGTCTTCAGCAAGGGAAGCAGCGAGGCGGCCTCCGGGAACTCCCGCAGGCATGTCTCCAGGTCCGCTCCCTGCTCCAGCCGGCGCAGACAGCGCTCCAGGATCTCCGCTTCATGAAGCTCTTCGTTTGGGACCATTACCGTGTCTTCTCCAGATAACGAGCTAACGCCGCCAGGGCGCGATGTTGCAGGGCTTTCACTGCCCCAACCGATTTCCCCATCGCCCGCGCCACTTCCTCCAGGCTCATCCCGACCAGGAACCGCAGGATCACCACCTCCCGCTGCTCCTCGGTGAGCACCCGCAGGGCGCGCTCGATCATTTCCGACATGGCGATCTCATCCTCCGGGATATCCCGGATCAGCTGCGGCCCGGTTTCCGTATTATCCAGGGTGACCGTCGGGCGCCGATGCTGCCGCCGCCAGTGGTCGATCAGGCGCGCCCGGGCGATGCGGAACAGCCAGGCGCCGAAGGGAAGGCCCCGCTCCTCATACCGCGGCAGGTCCTCGATCATCTTCAGGAACACGTCCGCGGTGAGATCCTCCGCCAGCTCCACATCGCCAACGCGATACAGGAGATAGCGATAGATCCCGTCAGCGTAATGCTGATAGAGGGCCGCAATGGCCTCCGGATCTCCCTTCCGCGCCCGGGCGATCCAGCGTTTTTCTTCGGGATGAGGGGTGAGCAAACCCATCCCTCATCCTCCTATGAAACCGTATGCAAGATAAAAAATGTCACGCGTATCTTCCTCGATGATCTCAGCGGTTTATTTTGTGGATCAAATTATTTGATCTCTCTGACCCCTTATGAGCAGGACCGGGATCCGGTGCGCAGTTTCCAACCCACCGTGAGGAAACTCGATCCTCCCCTTTGCTGAACCGGATCCCTTCCCATCCTGAACAGGAGGTATTCACGATGCGACGAATTTTCGCTTCTGTGGTTGGCATTTCGTTAGGTCTTGCGCTGGCCCTGGGGCTGGGGTGGACGATGGCGCGAGGTGCAGGGGCTGCGTCATGGAGGGAGGAACCCACTCCCACGCCGACTTCGACACTTACACCGACCCTCACACCGACACCTACCCTCACCCCCACGCCAACACCGACGCTTCCGGTCACCCGTGTTCATCCCGTGGCCCTGGCCCTGGCCCGATGGATCAGCCAGACGTTCTCCCAGGCGGGGATCACCGTGACGATCTCTGCGTCGGATCTGATGGCCCTTCAGGCTCAGGGCTTCGGCTACGGCGAGATCGCCCGGGCGCTGCAGCTGGTCCTGGCCTCCCAGACCGATCAGGACCCCACCAACGATCTTACCCTGGAACAGGCCCTGATGCTGGGGCGTCAGATCGGGTGGGGCCAGGCCTATCGTCTCTATAACCTGCATCCGGGTGGTCGGGGGTTGGGCGCCATCATGCGATCGGCCAAACCCGGGCGCTTCGCCCCGCCCTCTCCCTCCGCGACCCCCACTCTATCCGCCCAGGGCGCTCCAGGCTTCCCGCCGGGTTTCCTGAAGCAGAAAGAAAAGGACAAGGATAGTAAACCATCCCATGGGATCGGCCGGGGTCGAAAGTAAGCACGAGCCGGGAAGCTTGAATCCTTAGAGGAACACGTTGGGGTGTCGGAACGCCAAAGGCGTTCCGACACCCCACGTCGCTACTCCTCCCGGCCGAATTGTCGGGCCAGCTGCCCGATTGGGAATCGTAGGATCGTCGGCCGCCCATGGGGGCAGGTCCATGGCATGGCGCATCGCTCCAGCGCCCGGACCAGATGTTGCATCTGCTCCACGCTCAGGACCTGACCGGCTTTCACGGCCGCGCGCTTGCAAATGCTGCGGATTAGCCGGGCCTCCAGCGCCCCCTCTACCGGACGACGGGATCCCCGAAGATCGAACAGAAGATCCTGGAAGACGGATAGGATGGCTTCGGTGGAGAGGACCGCCGGAACGGCCTGCAAGCGCACGGTGCGCGGGCCGAAGGGTTCGATGCGGAACCCCAGTTCCTCCAGAAGGTCTCGATGTTCCTCCAGAAGGCTCATTTCCTCCGGTAACACATCGATCAGCACCGGTTGGAGCAGGGGCTGAGATGGAAGCGGCCCTTCCTGCCGCCGGGCCTGGAGGGCCTCGTAGAGCACCCGCTCATGGGCGGCATGCTGATCCAGGAGATACAACCCGTCCGGGCCCTCCGCGATGATGTAGCTGGCCTGGATCTGTCCGATGACCCGAAGCGGAGGGAGACCTGGGGAGCTGCTCTCTTCAGCTGGCGCTCCCAGAAGGTCTTCGGAACGGGTGGGGGCCGGCCGTGCAGAGATCAAAGGGGTTCTCCCGCTGGTCTCCACCGTCTGGAAAACAGGCACCGGGGCGGACTCCCGCAGCGCGCGATGCACAGCCCGCTGGACGGCGCGGAATATCCCATCTGGATCCCGGAAGCGAACCTCGATTTTAGCCGGGTGCACATTCACATCCACCTGCTCCGGGGGCAGTTCCACCCACAGGAAAGCCCAGGGGTAACGACCGCTGGGGAGCAGGGTGTGATAAGCCTGCAGGACGGCGGCTGGCAGCATGCGGTCCTGCACCCAGCGCCCGTTTACGAAGAACACCAGCTCCTGGCGATCCGGCCGATCCACTCCCGGCGGGCTGATCCAGCCATACACCCGGATGCCATCCGTTTCCTCTGCCACTTCCAGGAGGGCATCCCCCAGCTCAGCCCCGTAAAGCGCCACGAAGCGATGGCGAGGCTCCCGTGCGGCCGGTAAGGAGAGGATCTCTCGACCGTTGTGGCGCAGGATGAAGTGAACGTGTGGGTAAGCGAGGGCATAACGCGTGATCCAGAGATCGATCTGTCGTCGCTCCGCCCCTTCCCCTTTCAGGAATTTCAGCCGCGCCGGGGTATTGAAAAACAGATCCTCCACGATCATCTCCGTCCCGGGCGGGCGGGCGATGGGGCGCTGTTCCAGGATCTTCCCCCCTTCGATACGAAGTTCCGTGCCCAGAGCCTCCTCGGGAGCTCGCGTTCGACAGATTACGCGGGCGACCGCGGCGATCGCCGCAAGGGCCTCTCCCCGGAAGCCCAGAGTGGTCACCCGGAACAGGTCCTCCGCCGATGAGAGCTTGCTGGTGGCATGTCGGGCGAAGGCCAGCGGGACCTCCGCCGCAGGGATCCCACAGCCATCATCGGCCACCCGGATCCGCCGACGCCCGCCGCCCTCGGTTTCCACCTCAATCCGGGAGGCGCCCGCATCCAGCGCGTTCTCCACCAGCTCCTTTACCACCGAGGCCGGGCGCTCGACCACTTCTCCCGCGGCGATCTGCGCCACCAGTCCGGGATCCAGGATCCGAATCGGCATCCGCACGCTCCCCGAAGCATCCTCACTCTGTTCAGGCCACCCGCTGACTTCTATTCTGCATCCGTTTGCGTGGAAGAACAACTTCAATCGCTTTGTTGGCTCCTTCAAAAACCCTGGCGCAACAAGGGTCCACAATCTTTGCGGATCTTCCAGTCCGGGGGAAGCCTTGAACGCCCCACTCTGAAAACCCCGCCACGCCACGCAGCGGCACAAAGAGTGGCAGAGAATCGGATGAGGACAGGCTGCCTTCGGCTTTGGAGTGGGGCACGAAGCGAAGTTCCCGTCACGGGCATTCCCAAGAAAGTGGGCGGGCACTCACGCGCCTGACTAGGGGTGGGGGGCGCGCCGAAGGCGTGCCCCCCACCCACTCCTCAGTGCCCGGCTTCGCTGGCGAGGTAAACACGACCTGCGAACGAAAAGGCTCCTGTTTGTAGCAGGGAACGAGCGAAGCGAGTGCTCGTTATGGGTGTTCACAAAAAGAGGGTGGGCGCTGACACGCCCAACTACGAACGGGAAGACTTCTGTTCATATCAAGGTTTCGTTGCCCCCTTAACCCAGCGCTTTCAGGACCCGTTGCGCGTCGGCTTCCCCTTGAGCGATCAGGGTCTGCGTTCCCGGCAGGTCGTAACGGAGGATCCGGGAGAGCGGAAGCGGCGTCGCGGGCGCGATGACATGGCAGCGGATCTCCCGATGGCCCGGCTTGAGGGGGCGGCCCTGTCGCACCGCCTGGTTGACCGCTTCCAGCTGTCGGTAATCGTTCTCGAAGGTTGATAGGAGAGCCAGATCCAGCACCAGGGCCAGGGCCTGGAGAGGATGGCGGGGAAGCGGCCAGCCTCCGGCCTCGCCGGGCATCGGCGCCAGCAGCACGGCCACGATCTCATCCGCCCCGGCTTCGATCGCTGCGTTCAACGGCGTGTTGGCCATCACCGCTCCATCCCAGAACAGGCTCCCCTCCACCCGGGTCGCCGGGTAAACGTAGGGAATGCTGCAGCTGGCGAGCAGATGCTCCGGTCCGATGAACACCTTCCAGGCTTTGGGGACATGGCGATTCGAGAAGACCACGGGGCATCCTCGACGGAGATCGGTGGCCAGCACCAGCAGCGTGCGCGGGTTGTCCGGATCGTTCAGGCGGTTGAAGTCCAGATGACGGATTAACGTCGCCCGGAGGGGAGCAGTGGTGAACAGGCTCTGCCAGATCCGTCCGTGAAGCCGATGGACGTGATGGGTCCGCAGGCGAAGCCAGAAATCCCTCAGCCGCTCGGCGGTCCAGCCCGCCGCGAGGGCCGCGGCGTTCACCGCGCCGATGGACGTACCCACCAGGATCTCCGGGATCCATCCTGCCCGATAGAGCGCCTGGATTGCTCCCACCTCGTAAGCGCCCCGTCCGCCTCCCCCTGACAGCACCAGCGCGCGCTTGCCCATCGCTGTTCCCTCCGTGTCGAATGCGAGCCTAAGAGAGTGTCTGAAAATTCAGTTATAGGCGTATGGCGCATGTGAGTATGGAAGGCGTGCCAGGCGTGTGGCCATCTGTTCGTAGTCGGGCACAAAGCGAAGCGGAATGCCCGTTATAAGCGTTCCCAAAAAGAGGACGGGCACTTACGTGCCCGACTACGAACAGGAAAAACCCCTTGTTTGTAGTAGGGCACGAAGCGAAGCGGCGTGCCCGTTACAGGCGTTCACAAAACGAAAACGGGCACTTGCGTGCCCGACTACTGCTCCCTCCAGATTTGATTTTTGGTTTTGGTCCCCTGGGGGTTTGGGGTGGGGCCATTGGCCCACACCCTCTCATCAAAACAAATCTGGATAAAGCACTACGAGCAGGAAAA
>JAEVEY010000178.1 GCA_016842045.1 Candidatus Thermoflexus sinensis
CAATACCCGGCTTCCTTTGCAATGTGAACGCTACCCGGATTGTTGCTTCGGTGGGATAAGGCTCAATAAAACGATGAGCCTATGGCCGATACCGGTAAAGCATTCGCGGGAAGGCGATGGCCTCCCGGATATGATCCAGATGGCAGATCCAGGCCACTGTGCGCTCGATCCCCATCCCGAATCCGCTGTGGGGCACGGAGCCATAGCGCCGCAGGTCCAGATACCACTGATATTCCTCAACCGGAAGGTTGTGCTCCCGGAGCCGCTGCAACAGGAGGTCGTAATCCGCAATGCGCTCGCTGCCCCCGATGATCTCCCCATAGCCCTCCGGGGCCAGCAGATCCGCGCAGCGAACCACTTCCGGCCGTTGCGGATCCGGCTGCATGTAGAAGGCCTTGACCGCAGCCGGGTAGTGGGTGACGAAGACGGGTTTCTCGAAATGAAGGGAGAGCGCTGTCTCATGGGGCGCCCCGAAATCATCTCCCCATTCGATCCGCAGAGCGGCCTTCCGTTCCGGATCCGTCGCCTCCTCCGCCCATTCGTTCAACAGACGGACTGCCTCGTCGTAGGTGATGCGCGGGAAGGGCGGCGTCACTTTCTCCAGAGGCGCGGTATCACGCTCCAGCACCCGGAGCTCGTTCCGTCGTTCTTCCAGCACCCGGGCGACTACATAGGAGACCAGCTGTTCGGCGATCTCCAGCATTTCCTCAAAGGTGCAGAAAGCCATCTCCGGTTCCACCATCCAGAACTCTAACAGATGGCGTCGTGTCTTGGAGCGCTCCGCCCGGAAGGCCGGCCCGAAACAATACACCCGTCCGAAGGCGAAGATGTTGGCCTCGTTGTAAAGCTGCCCGGTTTGAGCCAGATAGAGACGCTCCCCGAAATAATCCACCGGGAAAAGGGTGGTGGTCCCCTCTGCCGCCGTCGCCGTGAGCAACGGCGTGTCCACGTTCAGGAACCCGTGTCCGTCCAGCCAGTCCCGGATCGCCCGGATCACCGTCGCGCGGATGCGCTGGATCGCCCACTGGCGGGAGGAGCGCAGCCATAGATGCCGGTGATCCAGCAGGAATTCCACCCCATGCTCTTTCGGGCCGATCGGATAGTCCTGAGTCAGGTGAACGATGCGGATCTCGCGGACCGCGATCTCGTAGCCCCCCGGGATCCCCGGCGCCCGGGCGTCCTGGCGGACCGTCCCGGTGACGATGAGGGAGGACTCCTGGGTCACGCGGCGGGCGGCCTCAAAGGTCTCCGGGGGAACATCCCGCATGGACACCACACACTGGGCGATCCCGGTCCCATCCCGCACCAGCAGGAAGTAAAGGCGGCCTTTGTCGGTCTTGTTATAAAGCCAGCCCTGAATGGTGACTTCCTGGCCCACATAATCCGCGATCCGCTCGATGCGCATGATCGGCGCGGTCATCGCCAGTGGCCTCCCGGGCGATAGGTGGAAAATACAGGGGCTCGAACTCCGGGTTCCTCCCGCTCCCCGTCGCGAAGCGGCGCGTCCAGCCTTCCCCTCATCCCATCTCCTGTCGGCCCTGGAGGGCGCGAACCAGGGTGATTTCATCGGCGTATTCCAGATCGCCGCCCACAGGCAGGCCCCGCGCCAGGCGGGTGATGCGCACCCCCAGCGGAGTTAGCAATCGATGGATATAGACAGCGGTGTTCTCACCCTCCAGGCTGGGGTTGGTGGCCAGGATCACCTCCCGCGGGGCCTCGCGCTGCACCCGCTCCACCAGCTCCCGGATTCGCAGGTGCTCCGGCCCGATGCCATCCATCGGGGAGATCACGCCGTGGAGCACATGATAGACCCCGGTGTATTCCCCGGTGCGCTCGATGGCCAGCACATCCAGGGGTTCCTCCACCACACAGATCAACCCGTGGTCGCGCCGCTCATCCCGGCAAATCGCGCATGGGCTTTCGTCGGTGATGTGAAAGCAGATCTCGCACAGCCGGGTCTGTTGCTTGAGCTCCCGCAGCGCCTCCGCGAGAGCCATCACCTCCTCGTCCGGCGCTCGCAGGAGGTAAAAGGCCAGGCGGGAGGCGGTCTTCGGCCCGATCCCGGGCAGCTTCACCAGAGCCTCGATCAGCCGCGCGATGGGTGGAGGGGTAATGGTCCTTAGCGGACGCATCAGGCTTCACCTGATCCGGATTCCAGCAAGGTAGTTTCTTCGGTTTCTCACTGTCCTTTCAGGAGTTACACCGTTGACCTTCTCCCCGAATCAACTCCGGACCCCGGACAAATTTTTCATCTCCTCCCGTCCAGGGGATTTTGGGGTGGATGGCCATGCCATCCAGAAGCGGGACCGGACGGGCCAGTCGCCCAGCCTATCCGGGGCGGATAAAGGCCAACGGCGCGGATTCTATATTCTCATAATAGCACACCTGAAGGAGAAGCCGGGGCAGGAAGCGGGATGACCTGCGATCCGTTCTTCAGCGGGCGATCGGCTTTTCCTTCGGAATAACCCGGAACGGGCGAGGAGACTACCGGAGCGCCTGCAACGCCTGATCCAGATCTTCAATCAGATCGTCCGGATGTTCGAGGCCGATCGCGAGCCGAAGGAGGTTGTCGGGGGTGGCGGTCCCCGGCCCCTCGATGGAAGCCCGGTGCTCGATCAGGCTTTCCGGCCCGCCGAAGCTGGTGGCCCGGATGAACAGCCGCGTCTGTCCGGCCACCCGGAACGCCGCCTCCCGCCCTCCCCGAACCTGGAAGGAGACCAGGCCGCCGAACATGGACATTTGCCGGATGGCCACCGCATGCCCGGGATGTTCCGGGAGGCCCGGATAGTGCACGGCCTCCACCGCGGGATGCTGAGCCAGGAAGGCGGCGACTCGCATCGCGTTCTCACAATGCGCTCGCATCCGGTAGGGGAGGGTGCGGAGGCCGCGCAGGATCAGCCAGCTTTCAAACGGCGGGAGGATGGCTCCGCCGGTGATCTGGATCTCCCTCAGGCGCCGGGCAAAGGCGTTCTCTTCCTTCAACACCACGATCCCGCCCATCGCATCGCTGTGCCCGCCCAGATATTTGGTGGCCGAGTGCACAACTCCATCGGCCCCCAGGTTCAGGGGGCGCTGGAGGATCGGGGTGGCCAGCGTGTTGTCGCAAATGCAGAGGGCGCCCGCGCGATGGGCGCATGTGGCAATGCGCTCGATATCGGTGATGCGCAGCATGGGATTCGAGGGCGTCTCCACCCAGATCAACCGGGTCTCCGGCCGGATCGCGGATTCCACCGCCGGGGGATCCGTCATATCCACAAACGAGATGGAGAGCCCCCAGGCCGTGGCGATCTCCCGGAACAGCCGGGCGAGGCCGTGGTAGAGATCCTTCGGGGCCAGAATGTGCGCTCCCGGGGGGAGGGCCTGCAGCACCGCGAAGGCCGCGGCGGAGCCGGAAGCAAACGCCAGCCCCATCGCGCCCCCCTCGAGAGCGGCCATGGCCTCCTCCAGCGCTTCGCGGTTGGGGTTGCCGTGTCGGGTGTAGATATAACCCCGGGGATAGCTGCCATCGGTGGCCCGCTCAAAAGTGGTGGATAGATAAAGCGGTGGGGCCACCGCTCCGGTGGCCGGATCGATCCGCGATCCGGCGTGGACAGCCAGGGTCTCCAGATGCATCGCCACCTCTTCCGCTGACGAAGGCGATCTTCGCACCAGGCGAGCGCCCGGGCAGGCTTCCCGCGGGCCCCGAACGCCGGAACTCCTGCTCCCTAAAGCAGCCCGCTCAGGCCCATCTGGCCGGCCAGGGCATTCAGGCGTTCCGCCGCGTAGGTCTGGGATTGCTCGATCGCCTGGTTGATGGCCGCTACCAGCAGATCCTGGAGCATCTCGATGTCTCCGGAGGATAGCAGGGACGGATCGATCGTGATCGAACGCACGCGCTGATCCCCCGTGATCACCACCGTGATCGCTCCCCCGCCTGCGGTCACGGTCAGGGTTTCCTGGGCCAGGGCCTCCTTGGCCTTCACCATCTCTTCCTGTAGCCGCTGAATCTGCTGGAGGAGTTGCATCGGGTTGCCAGGTAAGCGTCCTTTCGCCATCAGCAAGCTCCTGAAGGAGGGATCGGTTTTTTGTGGGGGTGCGGGCCGTCAGAGGCGGCCCGCACCCCATAAAGATTCCCCATCGAGTGGCCGCCCGGAGCAGGCGATGAAATTACTCTTCCTCCACCTGCGCCCCCAGATCCTCCACCGCCCGCCGGATCAGCGGGTCCTCTGTGGCGGGACGTCCCCGCCGGGTTTTCCGGGCCACAATGTTTTTGATGATCACCGGGAATCCGAACGTGTGGCTCAGGATATCTTCCACCAGCGCCTGGGCCTTGGCCCGGGGATCCTGGAATTTATCCCGCAGCAATTCGGAGGGCCAGGCCAGGACCACGGTGTTCCCCTCCACGCTGTAAAGGGCGCACGATTTCAGGAGCGCTTCGGTGGGGAGGCTCTGGGCTCGAACTGCTTTCAGGATGCTGGCCCAGCGTTCCCGAAGCGCCTCCAGGGTCAGGCTTCCGGTCCCCACCCCGGCCGCGGGAGCGGCCGCCGGTGGAGGTGGGGCCGGAGCCCCGGTGGTCGGGGAGGTAGGCACGGCGACGGGGGTGAGAGCCGGGGTCGAAGCCGGAGCCGCCCGGGCTGCCCGGGCCTGCTGACAGGCCAGCGCGGCCTCGACGAACGCCAGCTCCAGCGCCAGCTGGGGCTGCCACGCGGTTCGCATGTCCGATGCCGCGGCCGTGAACAGACGGATCAGACGGGGGAGGACCTCAGGAGGCAATGTGCGCGCATGCTGTTGCGCCACCCCAATCTGCTCGGCGGGAAGATCCAGGGACTCCGTGTTCCCCCACTGGATCCACATCACGGCTCGCAGATGCTCCACCAGCTGGCGGGCCAGCTGTTGGGGATGGGCGCCTTCCTCTACCGCCCGGGCGATCAACGTCAGGCCCCGGGCTGTCTCGCCCTCCCCCAGCGCCTCGATCACCTGGCTGACCAGATCCCATCGCCCGGCCCCCAGGGCTCGCTGGACCCGCTCCACAGTGATCGGCTCCTCATCCGCTGTGAGCTGATCCAGCAGCGTGACCGCATCCCGGAGGCTGCCGGTGGCCTGGCGCGCAATCCAGGTGAGGGCTTCCGGCTCAGCCTTCAGCCCCTCCGCCGCCACGATCTCCTCCAGCCGCCCGACGATCTCGGCCGTGCTCAGCCGGCGGAAATCGAAGCGCTGGCAGCGCGAGAGGATCGTGGCCGGGATCCGATGGGGTTCGGTCGTCGCCAGGACGAAGATCACATGCGGCGGGGGCTCCTCCAGGGTCTTCAGGAGCGCGTTGAAGGCCTCCGGGGTGAGCATATGGGCTTCATCGATAACGTAAACTTTGTAGCGGGCCTCGCTGGGGGAGAACCGAACCCTTTCCCGGAGATCCCGGATCTCATCGATGCCCCGGTTGGATGCGGCATCGATCTCGATGAGGTCGATGAGGCGGCCTTCGTTGACCGCCTGGCAGATCCGGCAGCGATCGCATGGGCGCTCCTCCACGGATTCGGCCAGGCAGTTCACCGCCTTGGCCAGCAGGCGTGCTGTGGTCGTCTTGCCGGTCCCCCGTGGACCCGCGAAGAGATAAGCGTGGGCAATGCGGCCCAGGCGCAGGGCGTTGCGCAGGGTGCGGGTCACATGCTCCTGGCCGACCACTTCCTCGAAGCGTCGGGGGCGCCATTTGCGGTAGAGGGCGAACGGCATCGGCGGTCACGCTCCGGAGTCCTGCCGGTCTGGCCGGGATTATAACCGACGCCCCGAAAATGGGCAACGATCCGACAATCTACGACCCGGGGGATATGCTGCCCCCGCGGTTGAAAGCCGCGGGAAGAACGGGGTGATCGCCTCCCGGGGACCGGGCCGGAGGCCCTTCACTTCCGGCCCAGCTCCCGAAAACCTCGAATCTTCAATGGACCCGGTAACAGGCCTTGAACCTCTGGCGCACTTGCGTTAACATTAAAACCCCAGCCGTGAAATGAAGGGAGGGGACGATGGAGTGTGGGGTGGGGTGCACCCACACCAGAGGACCTTTCCCGAGTTTGGTTTCGAGATGGCTCTGATAACCCTGAAATGGGCGGAACATCGACCATGGAACTGGAGGAGAAGCCTCCCCTTTCGCTGGAATCCCGCATATTCATCGAAGACCATTTATATTTCTCCACGATAGGGGCGGTGCGAACAGAACGGGGGTGGATCTGCATTGATACGCCCGCCGATCCGCTCGATGCGATCCGGTGGCGGCAGACCCTCCAGACCATTGCCCCTCTTCCGATTCTTGCAGTGATCTATACGGATGCGAGCCGGGATCGGGTGCTGGGGACAGCGATCCTGCTGGAGGAGCGACCCGGGCTGGTCATCGCCCATCACCAGGCCTTTGAGCGGATCAAAAGCCACGGGGAGATGGGGCGCCAGCAGGTAATGGACACCCTGATCAACCTGGGTCAGAGCGAATCCGCAGAGATCCTGAGTCGAACCCCGCTGGTGCTGCCCAACCTCACCTTCTCCGATCGCCTGGTCCTGAACTTCGGCTCGCCGGTCCTGATCCTGGAGCATGTGGATGGGGCCTCCCCCGGCCAGATATGGGTTCGGATCCCCGAGCATGATGTGGTGTTTGTTGGCGACACCGTGACGCTGAATGCTCATCCGAACCTGAGCGAGGCGGACCTGGAGCGCTGGCTGGAGCAACTTCGGCAGCTGCAGGCCGGGCGCGTCGCCCGCCGCGTGGTCCCCGGGCGAGGCCCGCTGGTGGATCCGAAGGGGGTCTCCCCGGTCCTGGATTACCTCAAGACCCTGCTCAAGCGGGTGAAAACCCTGGCGGGCAGTCGTCGGAAAGTCGAACTGGGCCCCCTCGTGAATGAATTCATGGCTTACTTTCCGGTCCCCGAACACGAGCGTGAGCGGATTCAGCGTCGCATTCGTCTTTCTATTGAGCGTTTGCTGGAGCTTTATACCGAGGAGAAGAAGACGAAAGCCGGAAAAGCCGCCACAGCTAAAGCCGGGTCTCGAAAGAAAACGTGAGGGTGACCTGCGCCCAGGGCTTTTCCCTTATCATCCTATTCGGGTCCATTGGAAAATCTGCCATGGGCTCGCAAGGTCGGTTTCGGTTCCAAAGATTTGCCTCTTCTTCTTTTTCCGTGTTAGGATTAGCCCTGCACTGGTTTAATCTCCGGGAGAGGTGAGCGAATGGCTTCCACGATCCACGAGCCCATTCCCCTGGAAGCGGCCCCGGTCTCCCCGCCTCGCCCCTCACGGCGTCCAGAGTGGCTGAAAGTCCGGGCCCCTCAGGGGGAGACCTATGAATTCGTGCTCCGGCTGATGCGGGGCAAGCGTCTCCATACGGTTTGCGAGGAGGCCCATTGTCCGAACATCGGGGAGTGTTGGGGGCGAGGCACGGCCACGTTCATGATCCTGGGCGATGTGTGCACGCGTTCCTGCCGGTTCTGTGCGGTCAGGACCGGCCGCCCCCTGGCGGTGGATTGGGACGAGCCGAACCGGGTGGCGGAAGCGGTTCGCGCGATGGGGCTTTCCCACGTTGTGATCACCTCCGTCAACCGGGATGAGCTGCCCGACGGAGGAGCCTCGCTCTTCGCCATGACCATCCGTCGGATCCGGGAGCTGGTCCCCGGCTGCACCGTTGAAGTGCTCACGCCGGACTTTAAGGGTTCGATTGATGCCTTGCGGATCGTCATTGAGGCGCGCCCGGATATTTTCAACCATAACGTGGAGACCGTGCCGCGGCTTTTTAAGAAGGTGCAACCTCAGGACCGCTACGAATGGGCGATGGCCACGCTTTCCAATGCCAAGAAGCTGTGGCCGGAATGCGTTACCAAGTCCGGGATCATGGTCGGGCTGGGGGAGACGTGGGAGGAGATCATCGAGGTGATGAAAGACCTGCGAGCGGTGGGCGTGGATATCCTCACCATCGGTCAGTATCTCCAGCCGTCCCGGAACCACCTCCCGGTGGAGCGGTTCTACCGCCCGGAGGAATTTGAGGAGCTGAAGCGGATCGGCTACGCGCTGGGGTTCCGCTGGGTGGAGAGCGGCCCGCTGGTGCGCAGCAGCTATCGGGCGGAAGCTCAGGCCCGGGCCCTTTCCCGGGTGGCGCCGGCCGGCTGAACCGGGGGGCGGCCTCGGGATCTCTTTGGGCGCGCGGCCCAGCTCCAAATTGGCGGCGCGGGGAGGGGCAAACGCGGAACCGAGCGAGCGCCGTCAGGATCGTCACCGAGCAATCCTCTATGGAAAAGCGAAGCGCCGGGGGCCGCCATCCCCGGCGCTCGGCTAAAAGGAGGAGAAGAGGTTCCGCCCGCTGCTCACTTTTATCATCGCTCATCGTCGTCCCCGGATCTGGACGCAAACCCAACGTTTTCCTGACGTTTTCCCGACGCCATGCTGAGACCCCCATCCGGTGCCCGGCCCCATGCCGGGTTTGTGACCCCCTCGTTTCGGACTTTGTTGCACAATAAGCCATGAGCTGCCCGGTTGCAGGCTGGGGCCTGATTGCCCCCCTCCTCCCGCCGCTTCGTGGCGTGGGGAGGGGCCAACGCCGAATCCAGGCAGGCACTGCCAGGATCGTAGTGCTCCCTCCAGATTTGATTTTTGGTTCTGGTCCCCTGGGGAATCTCTTTTATCCCCCCTCCCCACGGCCCTTTGGGCCGTGGGGAGGGGGGATAAAGGGGGGTGGGGCCATTGGCCCACACCCTCTTATATCCTCAAAACAAATCTGGACGAAGCAGTAGCAGAGCAGCCATGAGTCACTTCATAAAAGAGAACGTTTCATTCCAGGGAGCGATTTTAATGGCGGAAGAGGTCCTGGCCGTTCGCACAGAGCGGTTGACGCGTGTCTATCGGGTGGCCCGGAAACGGGGGCAGCCGCCCCAGGAACGGATCGCCTTACAGGAGGTGGATCTGGAGATCTACCCGGGGGAGCTGTTCGGCCTGTTAGGGCCGAATGGGGCGGGGAAAACCACCCTCATCAAAATCCTCACTACCCTGCTCCTGCCGACCTCCGGCCGGGCCTGGGTCGCCGGTTACGATGTGGTCACCCAGCCTGAGGCCATCCGGCGCCGCATCAATATGGTGGCGGGGGGCGAATCCTGCGGCTACGGGCTGCTCACGGTTCGGGAGAACCTGTGGATGTTTTCCCAATTCTACGGCCTGGACAATCGAACAGCCCGTCGCCGGATCGAGGAACTGCTGGAGCGGTTCGAGCTGCGGGATCGTGGGGATTCCAGGATGTCGGACCTCTCCACCGGGCTGCGGCAAAAGGTGAACATCATCCGGGGCTTCCTGACGGATCCGGAGATCCTGTTCCTGGATGAGCCCACCCTGGGCCTGGACGTCAACGCCGCGCGGCAGATCCGCTCGTTCATCCGATCGTGGATCCGGGAGCGGCCCGGGCGGACCATCCTTCTGACCACGCACTATATGCTGGAGGCGGAAGAGCTGTGCGATCGAGTGGCGATCATCGATCGAGGGCGCATCCTGGCCTGCGATACCCCCCATGAGTTGAAGCGCCGTCTCCAGCGAGATGCCCTCTTCTCCATTGAGGTGACGGAGTTCCCGCAACATGTCAAACTCCTGAGGGAGATCCCCGGGGTGCGTCAGGTTCATCATCGCCACCACAATGGATATCTGGAGCTGGACCTCATCCTGGAGGAAGAAGGGGTGATCGGCCCCGTGATCTCTGCCCTCACTGCCAGCGGCGCCCATATCCTGGCCCTCCGCAAACGGGAGCCGACTCTGGAGGATGTCTTCGTCAGCCTGGTCGGGCGAGGTCTTGCGGAAGCGGGCGAGGGGGAGCCGGAATGAGGCGGGAGGCGGTGGTTCTGTTCTTTCGCACGATGATCGCCCGGGCCTACCCGCGGATCATCGGCCAGAACCGGGAGCCCAGCTGGATCCTGATCGACGTCGGGTTGCCGCTGTTGGGCACCTCCGCCTATGTGTTCATTTATCGGGCGCTTCAGGCTCCTGAGGAATACATCGGCTTCGTCATCCTGGGCGGGGCCATGACCGCCTTCTGGCTCAACGTCCTGTGGTCGATGTCCAGCCAGCTCTACTGGGAGAAAGAATCGGGGAACCTTCCCCTGTTCATCATCGCCCCCGGGCCGATGATGGGGATCCTGGCCGGCATGGCGCTGGGGGGGATGCTGGCGACCACCCTGCGCGCCACGGTGATCGTCCTGGCGGGATCCCTCCTGTTCGGGGTGCGGTATGCGCCGGCGAACCCGCTGGCCCTGATGGGAACCTTCCTGCTGACCATCCTGGCCCTCTACGGGTTGGGGATGCTGCTGGCCTCCCTTTTTCTGATGTGGGGGCGGGAGGCCTGGCATCTCTCGAACCTGCTCCAGGAGCCGATCTATCTGCTCTCCGGCTTCTACTTCCCGATCCGGGCCCTGGGGTTCTGGATCGGCGCGCTGGCCTCCCTGATCCCCCTGACCCTGGGTCTGGACGCTATGCGGCAGCTGCTCTTCCCGAAGGCCGCCGGCGGCCTGTTTCCGGTCGGGTGGGAGATCGCCGGCCTGGCGGCCCTGAGCGGGATCTTTCTGTTCGCCGCGCACCGCGCGCTGGCTGCCCTGGAATGGCTGGCCCGGCGGGAGGGCCGGCTCACGGATCGGAGGCGCTGATGCGGACCATCTGGCGAACCCTGGGAACGGCGGCCTGGCTGGGCTGGCAGATCGAGTCCAACTGGGCTGACCCGTTCCTGTTCATGGTCTACTCCGTGGCCAAGCCCATCGCCAGCGTTCTCATCCTCATCCTGATGTATAAGGTGGTGGCCCGGGCGGATTTCAGCCATCCGCTCTTCGCGTATCTCTATCTGGGAAACGCCTTTTACATTTATGTGGGCGCTGTCCTGACCGGGATCAGCCAGGTTCTCATCATCGACCGGGAGGAGTATGGGATCCTGAAATACTTCTACATCGCGCCGATCCCCCCGGAAGCCTATCTGGTGGGGCGAGGGGTCGCCCGGATGGCCACGGGCACCATCGCGGTGGCCATCACGCTCCTGTTCGGGATTCTGGTCTTCCGGCTGCCGCTGCAGTTCTCCGGGGCCGGCGGGATGTTGTTCCTCATCGCTATGGTCCTGGGGATGCTGGCGATGATCGGGCTGGGGGTCGGGCTGGCGGGCGCCACGCTTTTGGCGGCCCGCCACGTCTGGGTGATTGGGGAAGCGGTGGCCGGTGCCCTCTATCTGTTCTGCGGCGCGGTGTTCCCCCTGGAGGTCCTTCCGGCTTTCCTGCGCCCCCTGGGATATGCCCTTCCCCTGACTTACTGGCTGGAGACCATCCGGCGGGCCCTGCTGGGCCCCTCAGCGGTCCGTTTTCCGACTTTCGCGGGGTGGTCGAATGATCAGTTGCTGGTGGTTTTGAGCGGGATGACCGCGCTTTCTCTGATCCTGGGATTCGGGTTCTATCGGCTGGCGGAGCGGAAAGCCCGGCAGCATGGGGCGATCGATCGGGAGACGGGATATTAACCCGGAGGGGTTAAGGGGCCGGGAAGGCGGCCGGGGCGGCCTTCCCAACCCCGAACGAGAAGGGGGTAACCCCTGTCGCATTACGTTATAATGAATTTCCAGGGGAAGCCATTTGCCGGCCTGGCTCGCAGCAGATTTACAAATCCGGATTGGAGTTCACCCGCAGAACGTCTGGTTTGGAGGCCGGTGGGGCGGCCACCGGCCCTCCGCAGCCTTCCGAAACACGAGGCGGGGTCACGCGTCAGGGATCCGCGATGGACGACAATTCTCTGTTATTGCGCTGGCTGGCTGTTTTCGGGCTGATCGGTTTAAATGCCTTCTTTGCCGCAGTCGAGTATGCGGTGGTATCCGCCCGGCGGAGCCGCATCGCGGTGCTGGCTGAATCCGGTTCTCCGGCGGCCCGGACGGCTCTGCGATGGCTGGAGGATGCGCGGCACCGGGATGAGATCCTGGCCACCGTGCAGGTGGGGATCACGATGGTCGGGCTGGCGCTGGGATGGTTCGGGGAACGCACGCTCTCGGCGACGCTGAACCGCCTGCTCGCCCTCCCCTCGCCCACCCCGCTGGTCCGCAGTTTCCTGCAGATCCTCCCCCTGATCCTGAACCTGACCTTCATCCTGGGCCTTCAGATCGTGCTGGGGGAGCAGGTACCGAAGATTGCCACCCTGCGGGCCTCGGAGCGGGTGCTGTTGAGCACCCTGGGCCCGATGCAGATGATTTACTGGCTGCTGCGCCCTCTGGTCTGGGTGCTCCACCGGGCCACGGATCTCACCCTGCGGGCTTTGCGGATCTCCGCGGATGGCTACGGGATGATGTATACCATTGAGGAGCTGAAGCGGATCGTCGATGAGACCGGCGAAGCGGGGATCCTGGAGCCCGAGGCCCGCGAGATTCTGGAAGCCGTGTTCGACCTGGGGCAGATCCCGGCCCGCCAGATCATGGTGCCCCGCACAGAGATCGTGGCCGTCGAAGCCGACGCCCCGGTGGATCAGATCGTCGACGCAGCGATCCGGACAGGCTATGACAAGTTCCCGGTTTACGAAGGCGACCTGGACCATATCATCGGGGTGGTGCATCTTCGGGAGGCGTTAAGCGCCTGGCGGGAAGGGCGTTCCGTCCGGGCGCGGGACCTGTGCCGCGAGGTGATGGTGGTGCCGGACTCCATTCGGGTGGATGATCTGCTCCGCCGGTTCCAGGAACGGGAGGAGCATCTGGCGATCCTGGTGGATGAGTTCGGCGGCACCTCGGGCCTGGTGACGCTGCGGGACGTGCTGGAGCAGCTGGTAGGGGAGCTTCACGAGCGGGTGGAGCCCACGGAGCCGGATGTGATCGCGATGCCGGACGGATCTTATCTGATCAGCGGGCTGCTCCCGATCCAGGAGGTGAACGAACGCTTCCAGCTGGATCTGCGGGACCCTTACTATGAGACGATTGCCGGGTTCGTGCTGGGCCGCCTGGGCCGGATCGCCCGGGTGGGGGATGAGGTGGACGCCGGGGCGATCCGTTTGCGCGTGGAGGCCATGGACGGCCTGCGCATCGCCCGCCTCCGCCTGATCCCGCAAGCGGGGCGGTGAGAACCCCATCGCGCGGGCTGCGGCCGTTGGGCCGCCAGGGGATCGTATCCCAACTCCAGCCCGGGAGGTGATCGGATGCCACGGCCGGATGGTCGCCCCAACGATGCCCTGCGACCGGTTCGCTTCCATCTGGGTTTCACGGAATACGCCGAGGGCTCGGTGTTGATCGAGGCCGGGCGCACCCGGGTGCTGTGCAACGTCACGGTGGAGGAAAATGTGCCCCCGTGGCTTAAGGGCCAGGGGCGGGGCTGGCTCACGGCGGAATACGCCATGCTGCCGCGCAGCACCCATACGCGAACGCCGCGGGAAGCCGGGCTTCAGAGCGGGCGCACAAAAGAGATCCAGCGGCTGATCGGTCGGAGCCTGCGGGCCGCCCTGAACCTGGAGCATCTGGGGGAGCGGACCCTGATTGTGGATTGTGACGTGATCCAGGCCGATGGCGGCACCCGGACGGCGGCCATCACCGGGGGCTATGTGGCCGTGGTCCTGGCCCTCCGCCGCCTCATCGAGGCTGGCGTCGTCCCCCCGGAGGTCCTGCGGACGCCGGTGGCGGCGGTGAGCGTGGGGATCGTGGAAGGGGAACCCCGCCTGGACCTCTGTTATGCCGAGGACAGCGTGGCGGAGGTGGATTTCAACGTCGTGATGACCGGCGATGGGCGCTTCGTGGAGATCCAGGGAACCGGGGAAGGGCGGGCGTTCACCACGGAGGAATTTCAGGCGCTTCTGGAGCTGGCCCGCAAAGGGATCGCCAGCCTGCTGGAAGCCCAGGCGCGCGCCCTGGAGGAAGCCGTTCCCCCGGTTCCGCCCGCTTATGAAGCGAGGGCCTTGTGAGCCGGATCTGGCTTTCGCGCATGTTTGTTGCCTTTCTCTCCCTCCTGGGGCTCAGCGCATGCCTGACCCTGGAAGTTCGCACCCGCCTGGGCCCGGACGGCTCTGCCGAACGGACGGTGGTGATCGCGGTCGATTCAGTTCTTCTGCAAACCGCGGCCATCGATCCTCTGGGGTCCTTCCGCGCGGGCGCGGAAGCGAACGGATGGCGGGTGGAGCCCTATCGGGATCCCGCGCGCGATCAGGAAGGGCTTCGCCTGCATCGCGCCCTGGCGACCATTGAGGACCTGAACCATCTGGCGGCGGGGGATCCGCTGGCCGGGCTGGAACAGGTGACGGTTGGGGAAGCGGGGGAGTTCCGGACGCTCAGCGTGACGCTATCCATCTCCGGGATCATGGATCGCCTGCGGATCGCCGCGGGGGAGCCGCCGTTTTCCCCGGAGGATCTCTCGCTGCTGCGGGCGGCGGAATTCCGCATGGTCTATGAGGTCGAGTTCCCCGGGCCCATTGTGGAGTATTCCCCCCGCAGCGGCGCGCAGGTGGAGGGCCGGCGGATCCGCTGGGCCATCCCGCTTCGCCCGGACCAGCCGGTGGCCTCCCTCTACGCGGCCTGGCGCCCGGCGCGTTCGATCCCCAACTGCATCGGAGGCTGGATCGGTCTGGCCACGGTTCTGGGCGCGATCATCGGGCCTCGGCTCTGGCGCCCGCCACGGAGGGCGGGTCGGGATGTCCTCCAACATACGGTCCGGGAATGAGCCTGCAGCAGGTCCTGTTAGCCTCCAAAGCATGAACGAGAAATCCCAGGGACCCCCGGTGGTGATCTGGTGTCCTCGCTGCCGCGCGATGCTCCCGGCGGATCAGCGGGAGTGTCCGGTTTGCGGCGCGCGGCTTGCGGAAGAGGCATCGCAATCAGTCGATTTCCTCGGCCTCACGCTATCGTTCCTCTGGTATCCGCTTCTGGCTCTGGGGATCGCCTGTATCGGTCTGGTGATCTGCGTAGCCCTGTTTCAATGGCTGAGCCGATGAACGGGGAAGCCGGTTGCCCCGCCCGTTAGCCTGCCCTCTGATTCCCCCTCTTCACCACGGTGAACGATCCGCTGGACTTGAGAGCGGGAGACGATTATCCATCATATTAGAGTGCTCGATCTCTTCCTTGGTTGGAGGCGCGCCATGGCTCGCTTCCGCTCCCCGATCGCCCTGTTCGGGATCCTGAGCCTGCTGGGCCAGCTGCTTCCCCTTCCCCCGAGACCGCCCTCCGTCTCGCCGGCCTTTCGTCCTCTGGCCGCATGGACCTTCCAGAGCCCGCTGCCGCCTCCGACGCCCCCATCGCCTCCCTCACCGACCCCGCCTGGGCCGCCCGGGGCGCTCCCACCCCCGGTAGAAGTCCCCATCACCCGGGACGGCGGCCCGTTTCCTCGATGGGCGGGTGCTGGTGGAAGTGCCGGCGGGGGCTCCCATCGCCCGGATGCGCCTGGATGTCCGGGAGCAGCGCCGCCTGGGCGTGGGGCAGGCGGGCATCGCCCTGGCCTTCGATCTTACGGCGACGGATGCCTGGGGCGCGCCGCTTACCCGCTTTGCCGTTCCCCTCACCATTACCCTCCGCATAGGGGACTGGGTGAACTGGGCCTCCCGGCCCGACTGGTTGCGCCCCTGGGTGGGATATCTGGATCCGGCCACGAACCGCTGGCAGGCCATCACCCCCACTTTCCTCGATGAGGCGGCGGGGATCGTCACCTTCTCCACCGATTACCTCTCCGTCTTCGGGGCCGGGACGCAGGGGGTGAAGGTCAGCGGCTGGATCCTGAATTTCAACGACACCCGGGTGGATCGCTTTTCCGGCGCCCTGGTCTGGGCGTATCCCCTGGAGCTTCCCCCCGGGCCGGGCGGGATGCGGCCGGAGCTCCGTCTCTCCTACAACAGCCGCCGCCTGGATGGGGTGTTAACCTGGGCCCAGTCGGATGGCGTGGGCTGGGGCTGGAGCATCGATGCAGCCGAGATCCTGTGGCGCAACGTGCGGCGGTGCTTCGATGGGGCAAATTATTTCCTGTGTTGGGACGCTGTGCCGCTGTTAGTGGTCAACGGGGAGGCGCTGAAGCTGGTCCCCGAGGTCCCGCTCCCCCCGAATGCCCCATACACCGGGCCGGGGTCTTCCACCTACCGTTTCCGCACCGAGGACGAGCGGTTCTGGCGGATCGTGTGGAATCCGGGGCCGGAGAACGGGTGGTGGGAGGTGACCCTGAAAGACGGCACCCGTTATCGGTTCGGGACCACTCCCGACAGCCGGCAGGTGTTGCGGGGGACGATCGGTCCATGGACGGGAAGCGGCTGGACGACGGGGGCGGCCACCGTCCGCTGGCGGGTGAAGGAGATCGTTTCCTCCACCGGGGTGACCGTCACCTTCACCTACTCCGAGCAGACCCTCGCCCAGCAGTGCGACCTCTTCAGGGCGGCGGGATTCATCGGAAGCAACGAGGGCTGCTTCGGAGACGATCCCGGTTCCGAGCGGGCCAGCTACCTGACGCAGATCACATACCCCGGGACGCGGGCGCGGCTGGTCTGGGACCGGCGGTGGAACGGCAACGGGCCCAACGACGGCTTCGGGGCCGAGGCCTATCGATGGGACTTCGCCCAGGCGGGGATGGCCGTCATCTTCTGGCAGACGGACGCGCTGCAGAAGGTGGTCCTGGAGCGGCAGAGGGCCGACGGCTCCTGGGCCATCGTGCGGGAGTGGCGGTTCACCTACGGCATCTTCATCCCGGAGGATGAGGGGAACAAGCGGCTGCGCATCCTGACGGCCCTGCAGGAATGGGCGCCGGAGGGGAGCGGATGGAAAGCCCTGCCGCCCCTCACCTTCGGTTATCGGGGGTACGCCAACAAGGATTGGTGCAACATCTTCGCCGGGCCCTGCAGCGAATGGGACCAGGCCCGCTTCTTCTACCCGCGGCTGGTGCGGATCGACAACGGGTATGGCGGGGTCATCGAGGCCGATTACGGGACGCCGGACGGAGGCCACTATCAGGCGAAGAACTATCGGGTGGCATGGCGGAGGGTGAGCGACGGGCTGGGAGGCGGATGGCAGGAGGCTTATGCCTATAGCGACGATGTCCGAGGGCGATGTTATCTCTTCTGGAGCGAGGACCAGGGCGGCTGCACCTGGCCGGACGCCTTCACCGGCCCCACCGGCGGCCGCTTCCTGGGCTACCGGGAGGTAACGGTGACCTTCCAGGACCTGAGCGGGGCGGTGCAGAAGCGGGAATGGACCCGCTTCGCCCTCCCGGAGGGGCCCACCAATGACCCCTGGCCAGTTCGGGGGCGGCCGCGGGAACATCAGGTTCGGGATCCGAGTGGCATTCCTCTCCAGATCGTCACTTTCACCTACGGGATCTCCCCTACCCTGGGCGGGGCTCATTTCGTCTTCCTCCAGCGCCAGGACACCACCACCGATGGCCGCACTGTTCGCACCGAGTGGCATTACGATGCTTACGGGAACGAGATCGCCCGCCTGGACCATGGCTTCATTGATGTCTCCGGCGATGAGCGCACCCTCCATCGGGGCTATGTCTACAACCCCGACGCCTGGATCGTGGGTCGGGTTGCCTGGGAGCAAATTTACGAGAACAGCGGGTTAGGGGTTCATTCTGAAACCCGTTTTTACTACGACGGGGCGACTTCCTCTTCCACGCCCCCGACGAAGGGCCTTCTCACCCGCGTGGACCGGGGAAGGAGTGACTGGGGGTGGGTGACAGAGCAGGCGGCCTACGATGCATGGGGGAACCTCACCGCCATCACTGACGCCCGAGGCCATACCACGACCTTCGGCTATGACCCGCAGGGGGTGTATCGGATATGGGAACGGAACGCCCTGGGGCACACCACCACGTATGAATATTACGGCATCAATGAGAGCGACCCCGGACAGGGCCGGGGGCCGGTCGGGGCATTGAAGCGAGTGGTGGACCCCAACGGGGCGGCGATCGCCTATACCTATGACCCCTTCGGGCGGCTGCGAACCGTCGTTCGCCCCGGGGATTCCTGGGCTTTCCCCACAGAGGAATGGCTTTACTACGATGGGGTGGATCGGCCCTTCACTAACCAGTGGCCGCTTCTGATTTCCCACCTGGTGCGAGGGACGCCAGGGGTGGAGTGGTGTTCGGGCGGGCTGGCAACCTGGGAACGGCGCTACTACGACGGCCTGGGGCGACTGGTGGAAGTGCAGACCCCGGGGCCGGGCTGGAACTGCTCCAGCGGCGGGCAGGAAGTGGTCCGGTATACCCGCTATGATGCCCTGGGGCGGGTGGCCGAGGAGAGCGTGCCCTACTTTGTCCCCCAGTATGTCTACTCCACCACGCCGGACGGGAAGGTGGTCACGCCCTATCGCGACCCGGACCTCACACAGCCCCGCATCCGCACCACCTATGATGCCTTGGGGCGGGTGGCGCACGTGACCGGGCCGGACGGGAGCGTCACCCGTAAGGCATACCAGGGCGGACGGGAGCTGGTCCTGGACCCCAACGGCCATCAGACCCAGTATGAGTGGGACGGGCTGGGGCGGCTGGTGGCCGTGCGGGAGTATTACGGCACCTACAGCCAGCCCACCTGGAACCCGGGGGAGACCCCCGCCGAGACCCGCTACTGGTATGATGCTGCCGGCAACCTCATCGCCGTTCGGGACGCCCTGGGGAACGTCACCCGCATCCAGTACGACCCGCTGGGGCGCAAGACGGCGATGGACGACCCCAGCATGGGCCACTGGGAGTACCGGTATGATGCGGCCGGGAACCTGGTGAAGCAGCGGGATGCGCGCGGGCAGGCCATATGCTTCTACTACGATGCCCTGAACCGGCTGGTGGGGAAGACCTATCATTCGGGCGTGGTGGACCCGGACGGGCTGATCTGTCCCGGCGAACCGTATGCGGTCTCCTACGCCTACGACCAGGGGTCGAACGGCATCGGGCGGCGGACGGGGATGACGGATGCGGCTGGCGTCACAACCTGGCAATATGATGCCCGGGGTCGGGTGCTGACGGAGACCCGCACGCTCAATGGCATCGGGATCTTTGTCACCGCCTGGGGGTATGATGCGGCGGACCGGGTGGTGCGGATGGTTTATCCCGATGGCGAGGGGGTGAACCTTACCTATGACCGGCAGGGCCTGCTGGCCTCGGTGGTCGGGCAGGATGTTTATCTTATGGGCGCCACCTACAATGCCCTGGGCCAGCCCTTGCAGCAGACCTGGGGGAACGGGCGGGCCACCACCTACGCCTATCACCCGCAGAACTTCCGGCTGATGCGGCTTCAGGTCAGTGGCAATCTGCTGGACCTGCAGTACGGCTACGACCGGGTTGGGAACATCATTGCCATTACGGATACGGTGAACAGTGGCCAGGTGCAGACCTTTGGCTACGATGCGCGGGACCGGTTGATCTGGGCGCGGACGAA